>NZ_JBIAZA010000002.1:120363-519039 GCF_042898655.1 Streptosporangium sp. NPDC000396 | reverse complement strand
TCAGCCACGGGACCATTCTGACCGCCCAGCGCCGCCCGGTACCGCAACCAGACGACACGTCACAACGGGGCGAACGTTGCCTGATGCGGCACTAGTGAGGGGACTGCCGGGTTTACCGGCAGGGGAGTCACTTCCCTGTTGTGGTTTCTTTGGTTGAAACGGTCAGGGCTTGGCCGTCGCCTACCTCAGCCGAGGGAAGCGAGAAGCCGCTCTCTTCAGGGAGCGGAGGAGCCACCACCTCACGACGATCTCCGCGACAGGTCAACGACCCTCTCGGCGGGGACGCGGTGAGACCGGAGTCCCGTCGCCCGTGTCAGGGGCTCGCCCGTCAGCCGTCCCGGCAGGCCCCTGCCGGGACGAAGGCGGCTGATACCAGGTGTTCACCGTGGCGACGAGCTCGTCGAAGGAGCGGTCGAGACCGATCGTGTTGATCGTGACACTTCCGAGCGTCCGGACACTCCACCTGGCCAGCTGCGGGAACGGCCGCGAACGCACATGAAGTCTCAGCGCCTCCGGCGTCATGTGCAGTGTGACGAACCGAACCCGATCGAGCTTGTGAAAATTGATGCCCGCGATGCTTTCCCATGGGATCGGCCGTGGCGAGAGACGCCGGTCGTGCAGCCCTCCGGGGCCGACCCGGATGACGACCGGATCGCCCACGAGGAGCTGCCACGCCAGCGTGAGAACGGCCCCGCCGAAGAACAGCGTCCCCATCCAGCCGATGACCTGGGAGAAGATCCCGTAGTCGTCTCCTCCCCAGCCGAACGCCAGCGCGACGCTCGCCGCTATGAGCGGAAGGCTGACAAGCAGTCCCGGCAGCATCTTCGGCACCGATCGGCGCCATGTCTCCACGTCGCCCACGTCGTCGTCGAGTAATCCCAAAGCCCTGCCTCCGCCCGGAAACGACCTGCCTCGATCATCTCGCGGCCTGGCGCCCGTCTCTGGTGGCCGGGGTGTCGCCGACGCGAGGGAGCGCGCTCCCTCGTGAGAGGGAGCGCCCAGATCGCTCCCGTCGGCGATTTCTTTCGGGCCGCAAAAAACCAACATTGAGGCATAAGCAAACCACCGAGGAGTCCCCCGAATGAACCCCCGCATCCCGTTCGTCGCAGCCCCCTTGCTCACGCTGGCCTATGGAGTGATCCGGATCCTCGACGGGCTCGACGGCAGCCGAGGACCCGGCCTGGCCTGGACCTCCGGCCACCTCGCGTTCATGGCGGCCCTGATCCTGTTCGTCCCCGTCTTCCTGCAGATGCGCCGGCTGGCCGACCGAGACGCCTTCTCCACGGTGAGCGCCGGGCTCGGAATCATCGGCATCCTCACGCTTCTCGCGCAGTTCGGCATCGACATCGTGATCGGTCTCATGTCCGCCGACCACGCCGCGATGGGCGTCCTCTTCGACCAGGTTCAGGCCGTCCCCGGAGTCCCCCTCGCGATCTACGACGGCGGTCCTCTCCTCTTCTTCGTCGGCCAGCTCGGACTCGTCGGCCGGCTCGCCGCCATCCGCCGCGTCAAGATCTGGACACCGTTCCTGGTCCTGATCGACGTCATGGTGCCGTTCGTCAACAAGGACCTCATGCCGCTCGGAGCCGTCTGCCTGCTCATCTCCTTCCTCCCTCTCGCCGGCCAGGTGGCTTCCCGCACCGCCCGGCCCGTCCCCGCCACCGTGTGACAGGACGCCGACCGGCAGGCCACCCGGCCTGCCTGTCCGTGTTTCCTGCCTCGCCGCACCAAGTCGCACTGGATGGCCGAAAAGAGGAGGAAGATTGCGTTCCGTGTCCACCTTGCCGTTTCTTGCCCCGGCTCGTAGCTGGTTGAGATCTCTCCCGCCTCTGTGGCTGGATGCGGCCCTCGCCGTACTGGTGATGGTCGTGCAGCTGTGGCCGCTCCTCTCCCGTGAGAACCCCCATGGCGGACCATGGCACTGGTGGGGGTACGTGGTCGTGATCGCCGCCGCCGTACCGCTGGTGTGGCGACGCCGGATGCCCGTGACCGTGCTCCTGACCACCCTCGTCGTGGGCTCCCTCTACGACCTCGTGGACGAGGTCGCCGCACAGCCGATCTGGTACGGCGCGCTCATCGCGATCTACACGGCCGCCGCCTACTCCCCGCGCTGGCCCCGCACGACCATGCTCGCCCTCAGCATCGTCGGCGGCCTGCTCCTGGTCGGCTCCTCAGAGACCGCGCTGCGCGGCGTCGTGCTGTTCGTCTCCGCCTACGCGATCGGCCGCGCCTCCGCCACCTCCCGTGCCTACACCGTCGCTCTGGAGGAGCGCGCCGCCCAGTTGGAACGCGAGCGCCACATCGAGGCCGAGCGGGCCGCCGAGCGCGAGCGCGCCCGAATCGCCCGGGACATGCATGACATCCTCGCTCACGCGGTCAGTCTCATGGTCGTCCAGGCCGAGGCCGGCCCCGTCGTGGTCAGAAGCAACCCGGCCCGCGCCGAGGCCGCCTTCGACGCGATCGCCTCCGCGGGACGCGACGCCATGGTCCAGCTCCGCCGCATGCTGAGCGTCCTCAAGGAGGACACGGGTCCGCGCATGCCGCAACCGACGATCGACGACCTGGCCAGGCTCTCCGACCAGGTCTCCGGCACCGGGATCGACGTGGCCTTCTCCACCTCGGGTGAGCCCAGGCCGCTGCTTCCCGACATCGAGGTCGCCGCCTACCGGGTGACTCAGGAGGCTCTCACCAATATCGTCAAGCACGCGAACGCCACCCGCGCCGACATCCGACTCATCTGGCAGGACGACACGCTCATGATCAGCATTACCGACGACGGCCGCGGCTCCGGATCGTCCTTTCCCTCTGGCGGTAACGGCCTGATCGGCATCCGCGAGCGCGCCGGTGCCCTGGGGGGCTCCGCGACCGCGGGCCCGCGCCCCGACGGGCCGGGCTTCCAGGTTCTCGTACGGCTGCCGCTGGCGGAACCGGTGATGGCATGACCGTGAGAATCGTGGTCGCCGACGACCAGGAACTGGTGCGTGCCGGGTTCAGCATGATCCTCGACGCCCAGCCCGACATCGAGGTCGTCGCCGAGGCCGGTGACGGTGCCGAGGCTGTCGCCGCGGTCCGCGAGCACCAGCCGGACGTCCTCCTCCTCGACGTCCGCATGCCCACGATGGACGGCATCGAAGCGGCCAGGATCGTGTGCGCCGAGACCGGCTGCCGGGTCCTCATGCTGACCACGTTCGATCTGGACGACTACATCTACGACGCGCTGCGGGCGGGTGCGAGCGGGTTCCTCCTCAAGGATGTCCGCCGCGACGACCTCGTTCACGCGGTGCGGGTGGTCGCGGCCGGGGAGTCCCTGCTCGCGCCTTCGGTCACCAGGAAGCTGATCGCCGAGTTCACCTCCAGAGCGACCACCCGCCCTGCCGTATCGCCCTCCGAGCGGCTCGCCGTACTCACGGTTCGTGAGCAGGAGACGCTCGGGATGATCGCACGCGGGCTGTCCAACGCGGAGATCGCCGAGGCCATGGTGCTCAGCGAGCACACGGTCAAGACGCACGTCAGCAACGTGCTCACCAAGCTCGGGCTACGCGATCGGGTGCAGGCGGTGATCACCGCCTACGAGACCGGCCTGACGGTCCCCGGCGGATCGGGGTGAGGTGTCGGGCACGCGACGGGCGACAGAGACGAGCAATGATCGAAACCTGCGGATCTGCCGGGAAGATATACCGTTCCCGGCAGATCCGCAGGTTTCGAGAGGGGCCGCCTTCACCGGCGGCGGACGCGTCGAACGCCCCGACGAACTGGCCGCCCGAACCCCATTCATCAGCAAGGAGAACTCGATGACCGCCATCATCGACAAGGTCACCTGGATCCACCTGGCGGACGGCAAAATCCTTAGCACCCGTTCCCGTGGCAAGGGCGCCTACTACATCCCCGGCGGCAAACGCGAACCCAACGAAAGTGATCTCGACACCCTCATTCGCGAGATCAGCGAGGAACTGTCCATCACCATCGCCCCCGCCACCGCCACCCACGTGGGCACCTACCAGGCCCAGGCACATGGCCACGCCGACGGCGTCACCGTGCAGATGACCTGCTACACCGCCGACCACCACGAAACACCGACACCCAGTAGCGAGATCGAGGAACTCACCTTGCTGACCTACGCCGACCGCGCCCACGTCTCTCCTGTGGACCAGATCATCTTCGACCACCTCCACCAGACCGGCCGGCTCCACTGACTCCACAGGTACTGACCATTTCTCACAAAGGCGGCACGGTGGACTTCACAGCCAGATGCGAACCCACTTCCGACGAAGTGGCGCGAGCGCTCCGACAAGGCCTCAAGCGGCAACTCAAAGGCACCTATTTGGCGTTTTCGTCGGTCCTGACCGCGTCAGGACTCGTCCTCGTCCTGATCGGTTCCCTTGGCATGGGTGTCGGCATGCTCGTCGGAGCGGTCGTGTTCCCCCTCGCGCTGCACTGGTCGCTCGGCCAGGCCGCCAGGCGACAACTCGCGTATCTCTGCGTGCCCACGACGCTCCGGGTGACCGGTGACGGGTACGAGTGTCAAACCGACCAATCCACCACCACGATGCGGTGGTCCCTGATCGGACGGGTCGTGACCACCCCCGAGTTCTGGTTGTTCTTCGTGAACAAGCAGTGCGTGGGCTTCCTCCCCAGACGCGCCTTCGATGGCGAGCAGCAGTCCCAACTCGACGACTTCTTCGCCACGCGGCAGAACGCAGGGGTCACCTGAAAAACCGATCTGTCTTCCCTTGTCTTCCGACGATTACCAATCTGGGAGAAGGACGGTGCGTTGTCGCGGGTCGTGAGGTAGAGGCTGGCGGAGAGGCCTCGTCGAGGATGGCGTGACCATGCGGGCTCGCACGATCGAACAGCGTCGCCTTCCTTGAGGAGTCCGCCCGGCGGCGCACGATGGGAGATCCGGCGGTCAGAACAGGGTCAGCGGCTCGGTTGGCAGGGGTTGAGGCAGCGGCTCGACCTGGGGCAGCCGGGCACGCACCTCTTCGTGAAAACGGCGGGCGAGCATCAGCGCCTCGGCGTTGTCGGGGGTATGGATGAACACGGTCGGCGAGCGGCCTTCGCGCAGCCATTCGGTGACCGTGCCGACCCATTGCCGCCAGCCTTCGATCGTGCGCACCGTATCGTCCCGGCCGAGGTAGCGGATGATCGGACGGTCGGTGAGAGCGGACGACCGGCGTGGCATGCGCGGTTTCTTCGTCCACGCTTCCCGCTCCGCGTCGCTGGTCGGAGGGCTCTGGAAGAGGGGGGTGGTGTCGAACGGGATCCACTCGGCGCCAACGCCGGTGAGAACCCTTTCGAGAAGCCCCGCGGATCGCGCGTCGTCGAAGAACGCGCGGTGACGGACTTCGACGGCGTATCTGTGCGAGCGGGGAAGCCGCCGGAGAAAGCCCGCCAGGGCACCGAGGTCGGTCGGAGCGAATGATCCCGGCAACTGGACCCAGAGGGCGTGAGCTCGCGGCCCGAGTGGTTCGATCGCCTCCAGGAACGACCGGAGTTCCTCGTCGGCGCCGGCAAGGCGACGCTCATGTGTGATCGACCTGGGCAGCTTGACCACGAAGCGGAAGTCGGGGCCGGTCTGCCGCGCCCACGACTCCACCGTGCTCCTCACCGGTGTCGCGTAGAACGTCGTATTGCCCTCCACCGCGTTGCACCAGGTCGCATAGGACCGCAGGCGCTCCCCGGGAGGAAGCGGATGAGGCAGGAACCGTCCCTGCCATGGCGCGTGTGTCCACATCGCGCATCCCACATGAAGCCGCATGGCTTCGACGCTATCCAAGGTCGGCAGGAGAAAGGACCGGTCGTGCCGCAGGGGTGAGCGCTCCGAAAGGCGATTGCCTTGGCCGGGATGCCGCTGGCAGGATCTTCGCCCATGCCTACTTTCTCCGCACATGACGGGACCGGCCTCGCTTACCACGTGTTCGGAGAGGGCGTCCCGGTGATCTGCCTGCCGGGCGGTCCGATGCAGGATTCCGTTTACCTCGGTGAGCTCGGCGGACTGTCGGCCCATCGACGGTTGATCATTCTGGATCCCCGGGGCACCGGCCGGTCCGCGATACCGGAGGATGCCGCCTCCTACCGCTGTGACCGGCTTGTCGATGATGTCGAGGCCCTGCGCGAGCACCTCGGTCTTGACCGGCTGGACCTGCTCGCGCACTCCGCCGGCACGAACCTCGCGGTGCTGTACGCGGCCCGGCATCCGGAACGCGTCGGCAGGCTCGCTCTGATCACTCCGAGCACCGTGGCCGTCGGTATCGCGGCCACCGGGGAGTCCCGGCTCGAAGTCGCGCGGCTCCGCAAGGACGAGCCCTGGTTCGGAGCGGCCTTCGCGGCTCTTGAAGCCATCGTGGCCGGCAACGCCACCGACGACAGCTGGAAGGCCATCGACCCCTTCTTCTACGGCCGATGGGACGCGACGGCACAGGCCCACCATGCGGCCCAGGACGGCCACCGGAACGAGCAGGCCGCAGCCGCCTTCGGGGCCGAGGGCGCCTTCGACCCGGACGCCACTCGCGCGGCACTGGCCGCGTTCACCGCGCCGGTGCTGCTGCTCGCCGGAGAGGTCGACCTGAACACGCCTCCGAGCGTCGCGTCCGAACTCGCCGAGCTGTTCCCGAACGCCGAGTTCGTCGTTCAACCAGGAGCAGGCCACTTTCCGTGGCTCGACGACGCCGACCGGTTCGTGGCGACGACCGCGGCGTTCCTCGGATGAAGGGTGCCTCACGCGGGTCCGATCGGCATGGGCGAGCACCATGTCGCCGAGCACGGCCAGGAGGCGGAACAGCCAGACGAATCGCCCTCTACGGCCAGGCGGCCCGCCGCAGGCGGGTGGTCAGCGTGCGCAGGTGCTCCACCAGTTCGGCCGGCTCGTGAACATCGAAGTCGAAGCCGAAGGTGGCCACCCACACCGCGAGATGGTCGAGGCTGTCCGAGCCGATGCGCAGGGTGCAGGTGTGGTCGTCGACGGGTTCCACCACACCGAGCGTGGGCGGCACCTCGTCGGCTACCTCCACGGCCGAGCCGTACATGGTGAGCACCGCCTGGTAGCGGTGGCGATTCGTGGTCATGCCCACGGCGAGGTAGTCGGCCAGGTCCTCGGCGGGCAACGGCCTCGGGCCGAACCGGGGCCCTGCGGGAACGCGTAGCGACAATCTGTCGGCCCGGAACCTCCGCCAGTCCGACCTGTCGGTGTCCCACCCGAAGAGGTACCAGCGCCGTCCGCTGCTGACCAGCCGGTACGGTTCCACATCTCGCACGCTCGCCGAGCCGTCATGTGAGACGTAGTCGAAGCGCAGCCGTTCGTGGTTGCGCACCGCCGAGGCGATCGCGGTCAGCGTCGACGGATCGACCGTGGGGCCGGACGTCGGCATGGTCACCACTGCCGAGCTGAGCGTGTCGACCTGGTAGCGCAGCCGCGAGGGCAGCACCTGGTCGAGCTTTGCCAGTGCCCGCACGGAGGTCTCGGCGATGCCCGTGATCGCGCCTGCGGCCGCCGTACGCAGCCCGATCGCCACCGCGACCGCTTCCTCGTCGTCGAGCAGCAGGGGAGGCAGTGAGGCACCGGCGCCCAGCTGGTAGCCGCCGCCGACGCCGCCGACCGCGTTGATCGGATAGCCCAGGATCCGCAGCTTGTCGACGTCGCGACGGACGGTCCGCGGGCTCACCCCGAGACGCTCGGCCAGCTCTGTACCCGACCAGTCACGGTGAGTCTGGAGCAACACGAGCAAACGGAGCAGCCGGGCCGAGGTTTCCAACACACGACGATGTTGACAGCGATCGCGGTCAGGAAACGACCGCGATCGCTGTCAACCTCAGACGAGGTTCCCGAAAGTCTCAGGTGAGGTTCCCGAAGAACCGCCGCACGTCCTCGGCGAACACTTCAGGCTCCTCCATGGCGAAGAAATGCCCGCCGCTGTCCTTCTGCGACCAATGCACGATGGTGTGGTCACGTTCCGCGTAAGGCCGGATGCCGTACTCGTGCGACCCGGCGAGCAGCACACCCGTGGGCACGGTGCCGCGCGGTTTGGGCACCCAAGCCATCGGGTCGTTCACCTGCTCGTAGTAGATCTGCGCCGAGGAACCCGCAGTGCCCGTCAGCCAGTAGATGCTGACATTGGTCAGGAGGCGGTCGCGGTCGATGGGCGCCCCGGCCCACCTGTGGAAGATCTCGGCGACCCAGGCCAGTTGCCCGGCCGGCGAGTCGGTCAGGCCGAACGCGAGCGTCTGCGGCGATCGCGACTGGATGGGAACGTATCCGGCGGTGGCCTCCTCCAACTCCGCCGAGCGCTGCCGCTCCACCTCGGACAACCGTGCGTCCTCCTCCTCGACTTCCGCGGAGAACGACAGGACGCCGTTGAGGTGGATGCCGATGACCCGCTCGGGGGCGAGGTGTCCCATCTCGGGGGCGATGAACGCGCCGGTGTCGCCGCCTTGAACTCCGTACCTCTCATAGCCGAGTAGGGACATGAGTTCGACGAACGCCCCGGCCATGCGCGCGGCCGTCCAGCCAGGCTCGGCCAACGGTGCCGAGAACGCGAACCCGGGAAGCGAGGGGATCACCAGATGAAACTCCATGGTCAACGGCTCGATCACATCGAGGAAGTCGGCGAACGAGCCGGGCCAGCCGTGCAGGAGCAGCAACGGCAGCGCGCCGGGATTGTCCGAACGGACATGCGCGAAATGGATGGTCTGCCCATCGATGACGGTCGTGAACTGCGGCAGCTCATTCAGCCTGCGCTCCTGCGCCCGCCAGTCGAAGCCCGTGAGCCAGTGCTCTGCCAGTTCCCTGGCGTAGGTCACCGGCGTGCCCCGGCTCCAGCCGACACCGGGCAGTTCCTCGGGCCAGCGCGTCCGGGTCAGACGGTCTCGCAGGTCGTCGAGATCGGCCTGCGTCATGTCGATACGGAACGGGACGATGGATGGGTTCTGTGTCATGAGCGCGACCGTAGGATCAATCGCGGTCAGGCAGTGTCCGCCAGGAGAACACCGGCCAGACACGCCGGACCTTCGTCGGCACCGGTGGCGGCCCGCTTCGCAACGGCGGCCGCCGGCGCCTCGACCCGCGAACTGGTGGTCCGCATGAGTCACACATGGTCTTCGGCCAGACCCAAATGCGCGGGAGCGCCGGAAGATGTCCGGCTGCTTTAAGGTGAGTGAGTGTCAAGGTCACAGCGGTTGCCCCGAGGGCGGAGCGCGTTGCCGCCCGAAGATGTGGAACGGCTGCAGCGCGAACGTCTCTGCCGGGCGATGGCCGAGGTCATGGCGGAGAAGGGGTACGTCGCCACATCCGTCGAAGATGTCCTCAAGCATGCCCGGGTGTCCCGCCTGAGCTTCTACCGGCTGTTCGAGTCCAAACTCGACTGCTTCATGGCCGCCTTCGACCATGCGTGTGAACTGCTCTCCAAACGGGTCATGGACGTGATTGGGACGTCCGAAATAGGTAGCGACCCGATGGAAGGCTACGAGCGGGCCATCACCGCCTACCTTGAAGCGCTTGAGGCAGAGTGGCCCTACACCCGCATCTACCTGGTCGAGGTCTACGCCGCAGGCCCGGAAGCCGTCGCCCACCGGCGCGAACTCAACGCGTTCATGGTCTCCTTCTACGCCGACGCCCTTGGGGTCACCGACGACCAGGGCCTGCTGACCTGCCGCATGCTCGTCGCCGCCACCAGCGCCCTGGTCACGATCCCGGCCGCGGAGAACGACCGGGAAGGTCTGCGCGCCGTGGCCCCCCAGTTGATCGCCCATGTCCGCACCCTCTGGAACTGCGGCGCCTTCGGCGCGGGCACAGGCCGCGCCTGACTCCGGGGGCCGCGACCGCCTTGACGGTGGGTTCGTGGCCTCGGATCCGCTCCATCGATCGACTCGACGGGTTGGCGACCTGTTACTCATTATAAAAAGACGATATTGTCTATTTACTCTTTGACCATGAACCCGTGAGAGACGAGGTATGGCTGTGGTCGCACCGCTGTCGTGTGCCGAACCCTGCCATATCGGTTCCTACCGGCTCGGAGCCGACGGCCGGAGCGCCGTCTGCTCAACTGGCGCGCCCTCGCTGGATCCGAACCACGCATGATCGCCGTTCAGAGGGTGACCGCACACAAGATCCCGCCCATTCGACGCTGGAGGACATGTGCCCGAGTGGATGGCTCTGCTGCCCTCGGATCCGGAGGCGGTGGGACCGTACCGTCTTGAGGGCCGACTTGGCGTCGGCGGCCAGGGCACGGTTTACGTGGGCAGCGCGGTTTCGGGGCGGCGAGTGGCGATAAAGTTGCTCCACCCCCACCTGGCCATCGACAAGACAGCCCGGTCCCGCTTTCTGAGCGAGGTCGAAATCGCCAAGCGGGTGGCCCTGTTCTGCACGGCAAAGGTGCTCGACAGCGGTTTCGTGAACGAACAGCCCTACATAGTCAGCGAATTCGTGGACGGGCCGTCGCTGCAGGAGTCGGTGCGCGACACGGGCCCGCGCAGCGGGGCGGCGCTGGAACGGCTGGCGCTCAACACCGCGACGGCGCTGGCCGCGATCCACCAGGCGGGTGTGGTCCACCGGGATTTCAAGCCGGGCAACGTCCTGCTCGGCCCGGACGGCCCGGTGGTGATCGACTTCGGGATCGCCCGGGCACTGGACATCAGCCGGTCGATCATCACCAGCCAGGCCGTGGGCAGCCCCGGCTACATGGCGCCCGAACAGATCGCGGATGACGAGATCGGGCCTGCCGTCGACCTGTTCGCCTGGGGGGCGACCATGGTCTTCGCCGCCACCGGGGAGAGAGCCTTCAGCGGTGAATCGATCCCCGCGGTCATCCGGTCGATCCTCCACGACCAGCCGGATCTGGACGGGCTGGACAGGCGGCTCGGCGCCATCGTCCGCGCCTGCCTGGCCAAGGACCCGGCCCGGCGGCCCACCGCCGCGGAGGTCGTGAACGGCCTGTGCGGCATGCCCGGCCCGGCCTGGCGAACCGGAGACCCTTCGGTCAGCGGACCCGACGACAAGGCGGATCAGGAAGGCAGAGAAGAGCCGGCGCCGACCGGCAACGCCGGGCGCCGCCGCTCCGTCCTGGTCGGTGCCGCGGCCCTGGTCCCGGCCCTGGTCACGATCCTGGGCATCGCCTACTTCGTCGTCCCCTCCGATCGGGGAGGAGAGAACTTCAACGCATCACGGGCGCCGCTTTCCAGCCTGTCCTCCAGTTCCGGCCCGCCCTCCAGTGGCATCCCGGTGTCACCCAGCCCGGCCGACGACACGGTGGGCCAGACCGAATCGCCGTCTGCCCATCCCCGGAAAACTCCCAAGGCCGATACCCAGAAAGTTCCAGAAGCCGATACGACGCGGCAGAGCCCACGACGCCCAGAGGACGCGCCGAAACCGAAGAGCACGAGGTCTGCGGCATCCGAGAAGCCACCCTCACCCCCGTACACGGAAAAGCCGTCCTCACCGCCAAGCACGAAGAAACCCTCCTCGTCTCCGGACACGGAAGAGCGGCCACCACCATCGGACAGAGAAGAACAGCAGCGATCGGGTGGAGAAAAGCAGCTTCCTTGGTACCCGAAGACCCTCGGGAGCGTGTCCGAAAGCGACATGAACGGCTACTGCCAGAATCAGGGATACGTCGGCAGCGGGGGCGGCCCGGGCAACTACTGGTGCTACGGCCCCGGTGGGATGCAGGTCAACATGTCGAGCGTGTGCCAGTGGGCTTACCCGGGCTACCCGAATGCCTGGGCGGAAGGAACCGCCTGCAAGTCCTCCTGAACGCCAGACGCCGAGCCACATGCGCCGAGGAAGATCAAGCCCTGGTCCGTCGGCTACGAGGCATGACCGACTGTCGCCGAGTTTCCGCGGAGTGCGCGATCCGCAGGTGCTGCATCGCGTAGGCCCGCCACGGCTGCCATCTCGCCGCGTGCCGCGTCATTTCCAGGGGGGTCTCGGGAAGACCCAGCCTGCGGGCCGCCGCGCGGATGCCGGGATCGGTGGCGACGAAGGCATCCGGATCACCCAGAGCCCGCATGGCGATGGTCTCGACGGCCGAAAAGGTGAGCAGGGGGACGTCCTTCAAGTCGGCGCGTGCCCGCCACCAGTCGCTGCCCGGGTCGAGGTCGAGCCGACCGCGGGTCATGGCCGCGAACATCTCGGAGAGCAGGGCCCGGAGCTCGGGCGGTCCGGGGAGCACTTCAGGGTCCAGCGCGGCCAATGCCAGGACGTCGGGGAACGCGTGGGTGAGCCTGCCTTCCGGGTCGTGGACCGGCTCTCCGTGATCGGTCACCATCCGGGCCAGGCCGCGCTTGAGCACGGTGCGCGCGACGGCCTCCGCGGCGTTCGGCCAGCGAGGGACGCGGATCCCCGGGTTCTTCGCCACCCAGGGCCTGAGCGCCGAGTCGCCACTCAGGATCTCGTCGACGGCGACCGGATCCGCGTCCAGGTCGAGCATCCAACGGCACCGGCTGATCGCGGTGGACAGATCACGGAAGTCGGTCAGTGTCAGCCGGCAGCCGATGTGATCGGGCAACGGGCGCAATGTGACGATGCCGTGCCCGTGGGGAAGCCGCAGGGTACGCCGATAGGCGCCCTCACGCCATTCCTCCATCGGGGATATGGCCGCCGCCGCGAGCCAGGCGAAGAGAGGCTCGGTGCACAGCGGCGCCCGGAACGGCAGCCGAAAGGACAGTGCGCCGGGGGTCGTCGCCACCCGACCTCGGCGGCGCACCTCGGTGGGGGTCAGCCCGAAGACCTGCCGGATGGTGTCGTTGAAGGTCCGGATGCTGGAAAAGCCCGCGGCGAAGGCCACGTCACCCATCGGGAGATCGCTGGTCTCGATGAGGAGGCGAGCCGTCTGGGCCCGTTGCGCCCGAGCGAGCGCCAGCGGGCCGGCGCCCAGCTCCGCGAGGAGTTGCCGCTCGACCTGCCGGGCGCTGTAGCCGAGCCGTACGGCCAGCCCCTGGACGCCTTCGCGGTCGACGAGGCCGTCGGCGATCAGGCGCATGGCCCGTCCCACGAGGTCGGCGCGGGTGTTCCACTGCGGGGAGCCGGGACTGGCGTCGGGGCGGCAGCGCTTACAGGCCCGGAAACCGGCCTGCTGGGCAGCGGCCGCGCTGGGCAGGAAACTCATGTTCTCGACCTTGGGCGGCACCCCGGGACAGCTCGGTTTGCAGTAGATCCTGGTCGTGAGCACCGCGGTGAAGAACCAGCCGTCGAAGCGCGCGTCCTTGGACTGTACGGCGCGCACGCACCGGTCGAAGTCGAGATCCACCCGGCGAGCCTATGGTGATGTCGCAAACCTGCCAGACCGGGCGGGGCACGAGCTGGTGGACTCTCGCCATGACCACTCACCTTGAGAAGGCCTTGCGGTTCCGTTCCCTGCACGTCGCGGGCAGCCCGCTGCTGCTGTGCAACTCCTGGGACGTCGCCAGCGCCCGTATCGTCGAGGCCGCCGGCGCTTCCGCGATCGCCACCACCAGCGCGGGAGTGGCCTGGAGCCTCGGCGCGCCCGACGGCGACCGGCTGAACCGCCGCCTCGCCGTCGACCTCGTCGCCCGCGTCACCGCGGCCGTCGACATCCCCGTGAGCGCCGATATCGAGACCGGATACGGCATCGAGGCCGACGGGGTCGGGCAGACCGTACGGGAGGTGCTTGCCGCCGGGGCCGTGGGGGTCAACCTGGAAGACGCCCTGCACGACGGCTCGGCGCCGCTGCGGCCGATCCGAGAGCAGGCGTCCCGGATCGCCGCCGCGCGCCGGGCCGCTGACGAGAGCGGCGTTCCGCTGTTCGTCAACGCACGTGTCGACACCTATCTCCGCTCCGTGGGCGACCCCGCTGCCAGGTTGGACGAGACGCTGGCTCGTGCCGCCGCCTACGTCGAGGCGGGGGCTGACGGCCTCTTCGTCCCCGGCCTCACCGACCTCCCGACGATCTCGACCCTCGTCGAGAAGGTGGGCGTGCCGGTGAACGTGCTCGCCGGGCCCGGCGCGCCCGATGCGACCGCGCTGGCGGAACAGGGTGTCGCACGGATCAGCCTGGGCTCCTCCGTGGCCGAGGCGGCCTACGCCGTCGCCAGAAGAGCGGCCCTCGAACTGCTCGGCACCGGCACCTACACGGCACTGACGGATGCTCTCGACTACTCCGAGGTCAACGGCCTGCTGGCGAAGATCTGACCGTTCCCACGACGAGACACCGGCCGGCGCTGCCGGCCACGGCCACTGCGCGATCTTCGGAAGTCTTCGCGAACTCCGAATGATCATGCAGTGGCCGTCGTCATGCTCCCCGAACCCCGAAGATCGCGAATCACCCTGGAGTACCAGGCCAGGCTTGCGCACGGTTCGGGTGTCCGCCGGCGGGGGCCAGGCTCACCTCATTCCTGGGGCGCCTTGCCGTTTGTCCACCACTCGTACGCCCTGTCCCCCGGGAGCACCCAAACCTCCACATCAGGCCTGGCAATCGTCCGCAGCAGGGTCGCCTTGCCGGTCGTCTTCGAGACCCGGTAGATCGCCACCCCCGTCCCGGTTTTCGATCGGACGATCACCTGTCCCGCCTGGTCGAAGTCGAGGTCGTCGATGTATTGCCCACGAGGCAACCGCACGGTCATCACACCGCTCGCGCGGCCGGTGCGCAGGTTGAGAAGGCGCAGTTTGCGATACTTGCGCCACGTACCGACAGGCACGGCCGCCGTGACGTAGTCATTCGCCAGCGCCATCGGCGACAGCCGCGTCTTCAGCCGCGTCCGGGCGCGCAGCCCTCGGTCGAACACCGTCAGCCGCTCCCCTTCCAGCAGCAGCCGCTTGCCGTCCGGGCTGAACCCCATGAAGCCCCACGCATCCGTCTTTCCCGGAGGCGGCAACACCTTGCCTTTCCGCAGGTCCACGAAGACCCCCACCCCCGGCGCCGAGGTCGTCGTGACCACGTAACTGCCGTCGTCCGACACCAGCGGCCATTCCTCGTCGATCGTGACTGCCGTGAGCTGCCGTGACACCACCCTTTCCTTGCCGTTCAGGGTCCGTTCGACGAACAGCCCATCCGATTTCCGGAAATAAAAGAAATGCCGCCCGTCCCCACTGACCAGAAACGGCGCCTGCTCACCGGCATTGATCGCGGCATCAGGTGCCTTGGCCAGCGCCTCCGGCACCTCCACCACGTCTCCGTTGCTCAGCACCAGTTCCCAGGTCTGTGTTCGCTGCGCGTACGCGATCGTGACCGGCGTGGCAGCCGCCGCAGGTTGTCCGATCAGTGTTGCGGTGGTCAGGAGAAGTGTCGCGAGAGCTGTACGAAGTCCCATGCATCATTAGATGTCAGAAATTTCCAGAATGTTGCCGACCTCTTCCGAGGTTCGAGACCGGCTACTACTCGCCGCACCCCTTCACTTCCCAGGACAGACGGATCACAGGCTTGGCCTGAAATGCGGTTGTTTCCTTAACTTCGTCACAAAACGTGAGCTTCAGCCCTTAATCGCCAGGTTCCAGCGATTCTTCCGGTCGATGCCGGTCGACAGCCCTCGCACATATGCGCTCACTGTCCGGCTCCTGTCGCCGATCAGGCAAAGCGCTGGACGACACTTTGCGCTCAGCGCCACAGATCGACCGCTTCGGTCATTCATCCTCGATTCGTGGTCGGCTACCGCATTCTCTGTGGTCCCCGACGGGGATGGAAGGAACCCTGCATGCCAGACACAAGAACTTATTCCACGGATTCAGGCGCACATGAGCCCAAGGCGATCGTCCGGCTTGAGGTCGGCATGATTGTCGGCGGACTTGTAGGAATGAGCTTTCTCCTGCCACATCCCCTGCTCTGGGGTGACGGCGGGTGGCGCTATGCATACCTGTGGGACTTGCTGGTCGCGGGAGAGCTGAGCGACAAGAAGTATTCGCTGATCGGCCCCTTGTTCTCGACCCCGCTCTGGCTGCTGGGCAGGCTATACCATTCCCCCGAATGGTGGTGCGAAAAGTACAATACTGTGATTTTCGCCATTGGATTGTTCGTCTTCTACCGGATGCTGCGCAATCACGTGTCGCGTCGCCTGCTCCGCCGATTCCTCCTGCTGCTGACCTTCGCCTCGATGTTCGCCAATCATTTGCTTTTCTACTGGGGCGAAGTGTTCACGGCGGTCCTGGTCGGCATCGGCACCGTCTGCCTGGTCGCGAAACGTCGCGGGTGGACGGCGATCGTGCTCGGGGTCGCCAACACCCCCGCCACCCTGCCCGCCATGATGCTGTTGACCGCCCAACGGATCTGGGACACGCGACGACTCCGATTGGTGGTGGCACTCTTCGCCGCCGTGGCGGTCGTCCTGCTCGAAGCCTGGATCCGCAGGGGCAGCCCTTTCGAAAGCGGGTACGGCGACGACAGGGGCCCTAAAACGATCATGCCGTTCTCGGGTCAGTCCTGGCTCAGTTATCCGATCTTCTTCGGGCTTCTCTCACTGTTGTTGTCGTTCGGGAAAGGACTGCTGTTCTTCGCACCCGGACTGTTCCTGCCCGTACGCCGCAGGCTTGCGGCACTTCCCGGCCGTGCCTCCGTGGATCTGACGGCGCTCTACAACATGTGGATCGCGTTCGTGGTGGGCTTGGTCCTGCTCTACTCCACCTACTGGTCGTGGAGCGGGTCGACCTTCTACGGCCCCCGCTACCTTCTGTTCGCCTCGCTGCCCGCGTGCCTGGCACTCGCGGTCCGCCTGCACCGGCAGGACTCCTCGATCCTGGCGAACACGATCACAGTGCTGGCACTCGGCCTTTCCCTCTGGGTCGGCGTCAACGGAGCCGTCTTCGGCGACGCCCCCGCCCGCGATGTCTGCCTGGCGCCGACCGGCCCCTATCTCGAAGCCCCGCTGTGCTACTACACGCCCGAGTTCAGCGCTCTTTGGGTCCCGTTCGTTTATGCCCAGAAGGTGACCGCCGGGCAGTACGCCTACCTGGTGTACGGCCTGTGGGTGGCCATCTACCTGATGACGCCTCCGACGCGGGCGCTGGCCGCACAACTTCTCACCCGGGCACGGCTCCTGGCGAAGGACTTTCGGGACGACCGCGCCGGGGCGCGGGTCTCCAAGGCGCCCGATCTGGTTCCGCTCGGCCAAGGCCGTCAGCTCGACCCCCAGGAAACGACCAGATCGTAGGAGAGCGGGTGGTCAGCGGGCCGTCGGCGGGGTGCCGACGAGTTTGACGAGGAACCGTTCGACCTGCTCTTCCAACGGCGGCCAGGGGTGGTCGGGCTGGTTGAGGCGCATGGAGACGGCCCCGTGAACGGCCGCTCGAAGGTCGAGCGCAACGGTGGCGGCCTCGTCGGCTGGGGCGAGGCCGGTGTCCATGCAGCGCTGGACCGCGGCGGTGGTGCGGTCGGCCAGCTGCTGCTTGAACGGCATGGCCGTGCGCTGGTTGATGGCGCTCTCGTGCAGCACCTTGTACAGGCCCGGGTGTTGGTACGCCCAGGAGCCGAGGACCAGGGTGCGGGCGCGGAGTTTGGCCACCGGGTCGTCGGAGGAGGCCTCTGCGTCGTCGACGGCTTGGGTCAGCTGGTCGTGGCAGCGATTGAGGACGGCGAGCGTGAGGGCGTCCCGGTCGGCGAAGTGGAGGTAGATCGAGGTCGCGGCGCTGCCGACCTCTCGGGCCACCGAGCGCATCGACAGGGCCTGGTCGTCGCCGAGCTCGTCGAGCAGCCTGGTGGCGGCCTCGATGATGTCCTCGCGCAGCCGGTCGCCCTGCCCTCGCCGGTTGCGGCCGCGTGTCTCGCGCGGGTCGGCTGGGGCGGTGCTCATGGACGGCATTGTATCCCGACATCCGTAGCGCTACAGTCGTAGCGCTACGGATGTTCAGTTATGGAGGTTCCCCCATGGCCACCGGCTCCAGGCTTGAGTCGAACAAGCAGATCGTCCTCGACTTCTACCAAGCCGCGTTCAACGACAAGGATTTCGACGCCGCCCTGCGGCTTGTCGGGCAGAGCTACAGGCAGCACAACCCGCTGATCGCCGACGGCCCCGGCGGCCTGCGGGTGCGCCTGGACCATCTGAAGGACGCGTTCCCCGCGTTGAAGGTCCAGGTCCGGCGCCTCATCGCCGAGGACGACCATGTCGTCGCGCACGTGCACGCGGTGCGCGTGCCCGGGCAGCGCGGCACCGCGATCATCGACATCTTCAAGCTTGAGAACGGAAAGCTTGTCGAGCACTGGGACGTCCTTCAGGAGATCCCGGAAGACGCGCTGAACCAGAACGGGATGTTCTGAGAACGGCCGTGCCGACACCATCTTGAGCAGCCTGCCGTGACGCACCGCGGGGAACCCCAGCCTCCGCGTTCGACCACTTCCTCCTGCGGGCTCCCTGGCAAAGTGAACCCGGGTGGCCCGCGGAGAAACATCGGCGTCGGCGTGAACTCTTCGGCGGAGCAGCGGTAAGTACAGGCGAATCTGCTCACTTGCCGCACTCAGGCACCGCGTGAAGGAGCTGACCAGTCCATGGCCCAACCGGCGATAGCCGAGGCCGCCGACGCCGACCTGATCCGCCGATCATTGCGGGAGCCGGAGGCGTTCGCCACGGTGTTCGACCGGCACGCGCCCGCTCTGCACCGCTACGCGGCCCGCAGGCTCGGTCATGACTCGGCCGAGGACGTGGTGTCCGAGACGTTCCTGGCGGCGTTCGAACACCGGCACCGCTACCAGCTCGGCCAGGCCGACGCCCGGCCCTGGTTGTACGGCATCGCCTCGAACGTGATCGGCAAACGGCGGCGGCGCGAGGTGGCCCGCTACCGCGCGTATATGCGCGGCGGCGTGGACCCGGCGGACATCACCGGCGGATCGGTGGAGGACGGGGTGGGCACGCTCGCGGTCAACAGGCCACTGGTGGCGGCGCTGGCCGGCTTACGCACCGGAGACCGGGACGCGCTGCTGCTGGTGGCGTGGGCGGAGCTGACGTACGAGGAGGTGGCCGAGGCGCTGAACGTCCCGGTCGGGACCGTGCGATCCCGGCTCAACCGGGCGCGCAAGAAGGTCCGCCAGGCGCTGGAAGGGACAGAACATGGATGAGATGGAGGAGCTCGGCCGACTGTGGGCCAAGGTCCCCGAGGCGACCGAGCATGAGCTGGCGCGCTCCCGTGCCGCCTTGGTGTCCCGGTTCGACCGTCCGCGCCGCAGGTGGCGTACCGCGCTGCCGGTCCGGCGCGTCGCCTTGGTCGGCGCGATGGCGGTGACGCTCGCCGCCGGCATTCTCGTCACCGAGGTGAGTCTGGGCGGTTCCGGCCCGCACACCCCCGGGTACCTGATCGCCGCACCTCCGGCCGATGCCAAGGCGCTGCTCAACCTGGCCGCGCAGGCCGCCGCTGACCAGCCCGACATGGTGCCGGCCCGCGGCCAGTACGTCCACACCAAGAAGCTGGCTCAGCGCAGCCTGTACACCGAGGACGAGTCGGGCAAGGCGCAGTACACCAGGGTGCTGGTCAACGAGGAGCGCTGGGAGGCCGCCGATGTGGGCAAGCCCTGGCTGAGCCGCGAGCAGGTCCTGTCAGCCGCGGGACCGGCGCCCCGGTATCTCTGGGACCACGGCCCCGAGGACACCGTGTACGAGCCGGCGGCCTGCCCCGGCCAGCCGTCCTACGCCCGGCTGGGCGCCTGGCCGACGGACCCCGCCCAGGTGCGCGCGAAGATCGTGGCCGACACGGGCGAGGAGCCGCTGCGCATCTGGTCCTCTCTCAAGGGCCTGGTCGCCGAGTCCGTGGTACGTCCCAGCCTGGGCGCCGCGCTGTACCAGGTGGCCGCCGGGCTGGACGGCATCGTGCTCATCCCCGATGCCGTGGACGCCGCCGGCCGCTCCGGCCTGGCCGTCGCCATGGACGAGGGCGACGGCACCCGGTCCGAGCTGATCTTCGACCGGCGAACCTATCACTACCTGGGCGAGCGCACGGTGAACACCAGGGACAGAAAGGTGAAGCTGCCCACCCGCGAGATCACCGAGGGGAAGGGCGAGGCGAACAGCACCGCCGTACTCGCCGTCGATCTCGTCCCTGGGCTGCCCAAGGTGTCGCCGAAGGCGTCCCGCATGAAGATCCCCTGCTGAGACTTCCCCCCGATCCGGCCTTTTCGGCCGGAAGTTCTGTTTCGCATGTCCACAAAAAGATGAAGGAGCATTGCCATGTTCATCGCAGCGAAGGCCGTCGCGGTCACCCTGCTCATCGGTTCGTTCGGCGGTCTCACCTCGCCAGAGACGGATGCCGTGTACGAGAAGAAGGCCGCCATCGAGGAGACGCGGGTCGCCTGCATGAAGGAGAGTGGCCTCACCTACCTCGCCGAGCCGGTCATCAAGCGCACGTGGCAGCCCGGGGAGCGCGAGCGCCTCGCGGGTGACTACAAGGCGCTGCGCGCGTACCGGGCCAAGTACGGCTACGGCGTCTGGTCCGCGCTCGTCTATCCGAACGACACGGTGGTCAACCCCGAGTGGGGGGACAACCCGAACAACGAGAACCTGATGGCGATGTCGGCTGACGAGCTGAAGAAGTGGCGCACCGCCGACGACGGCTGCTTCGCCAAGGCCGTCAAGCAGCACCTGGGCAAGACCGTCACCTCGTCCGACGACTACTACACCAAGCTCGACGCGGCGCTGGACAAGTCCCTGGTCGCGCTCGACGAGGACAAGCAGCTCGCGCAGCTCGGCAAGCAGTTCGCCAAGTGCCTGGGCGTCAGCCAGACCAAGCCCTCGGCCTTGGCCGGGCTCGGTCATTCGCAGTACACGAAGCAGGCCACGGAAGTCGCCAAGAAGCAGCACAAGGGCTCGCTGCCGAAGGTGCCCGAGGGCCGCACCCTGATCATGAAGCCGCAGCTGAAGCCGGAGGAGGCGAAGCCGTACCTGGACAAGGAGATCAAGGCGGCTCTGAAAGACCTGGAGTGCGGGAAGTCCTTCTACGCCGCTTACTCGCCCAAGGAGCGGGCGGCCAAGGAGCGGGTGTACCAGGAGTTCGCCGTGGACTTCGCACTCTGACCGGGGCGAGTACGGGGGCAGTGTCGTTCGGAGCAGGCGAGCGACTCCCACGGTGATGGAGGGGGGGGCGCGCGGGGGGGGGGGGGCCCCCCCGGGTGGGGGGGGGGGGGCGGGGGGGGGGGCGCGCCCCACCCCCGGTAATGGAGGCGGCGCCGCTCGTGACGCGCGAGCGGCGCCTTTTCGATCGTTCTCGGCGGGTTCAAGGGGTCGTTGCGACCTTCCTCGTACGCGGCGAAGAGAAGATGAGCCGGCGCGCAGCCGAAGCATTCGTCGGCTCTGTCCCGCCCGGACCGAACACACAGGCCTGGCAAGGTCTCGTCGGAGGAGACAGGACTCGTCAGGAGAGGCGACACTTACGCCGGGGCGCTGTCTGCTACCGGAAGCTCGGGTTCCAGCTCACAGGTGAGAAGAGCGGAGGCCAGACGCTCGGGGTGCTGGATCTGACGAACCCCTCGTAGAGTTTGCCCGTCCACAGCGGACGATGAAGGGAAAGGGGAGTATCCACTCCTTTCCACTCCCAACGTATAGCGCACCCGGGGGCTTGCGGCAAGACCCGGGTCGTGCCGCAGAATCGTCGGCCGAGGCCAGAACCTGTGGCAATTGGGGGATGCGAAGTGCGTGTGTTGTTGTCGACGTATGGGTCGCGCGGGGACGTCGAACCGCTGGCAGGACTCGCGGTGCGGTTGCGGGAACTCGGCGCGGAGGTGCGGGTGTGCGCGCCGCCGGACGAGGAGTTCGCGGTGCTGCTGGCCGGTGTCGGCGTGCCACTGGTGCCGTTCGGCCCGTCGGTGCGCGCGCTGGTGACCGGCGTGACGCCGCCGTCCACGGCGGGCGCGTTCCGGCTCGCGGCCGAGTTGGTCGCCGCGCGGTTCGACACGCTCACCGCGGCCGCCGAGGGATGTGACGCGCTGGTGGCGACCGGCCTGATGCCGGCCGGCGCACGTGACGTGGCCGAGAAACTGGGCATCCGCTACGTGTACGCGTGTTTCCAACCGTTCGAGCTGCCGTCGCCGCACTACCCTCCGCTGCCTCGGCCGGGCAAGCCATCCCCGCAGGACGAGACCGACAACCGGGTGCTGTGGGAGCTGGACGCCGAGCGCGTGAACGCGTTGTACGGCGAGGCGCTCAACAGCCACCGGGCGGCGATCGGCCTGCCACCGGTGGACAACGTCCGTGACCACGTCTTCACCGACCAGCCGTGGCTGGCGGCAGACCCGACCCTGGGTCCGTGGCAGGGGCTGACGGATCTCGACGTCGTGCAGACCGGGGCGTGGATCCTGCCGGACGAGCGCCCGCTCCCGGACGAGTTGGTGGCGTTCCTGGACGCGGGCGCACCACCGGTGTACGCAGGCTTCGGCAGCATGCCCATGCGCGCCTCGAAGGACGCCGCCCGGGTGACCATCGAGGCGATCCGCGCGCAGGGCCGCCGCGCACTCGTCGCCCGCGGCTGGGCGGACCTGGCCCTGATCGACGACCGGGACGACTGTTTCGTCGTCGGCGAGGTCAACCAGCAGGCACTGTTCGGCCGGGTGGCCGCCGTCGTGCACCACGGCGGCGCGGGCACCACGACGACGGCCGCTCGGGCCGGCGCGCCTCAGGTGGTGGTACCCCAGATCGTGGACCAGCCGCGCTGGGCCGCCCGGGTGGCCGAGCTGGGCATCGGCGCGGCACACGACGGTCCGGCTCCGACCACCGAGTCCATGTCAGCCGCGCTCAGGACGGCCCTGGCCCCCGAGACCCGCGCACGAGCGAAGGCTGTGGCCGGCACGATTCGCACCGACGGGGCAACGGTGGCCGCGAAACTGCTGCTCGACGCGATCAGCCGGGAAAGGTCGCCCGTGTCCGCGTGAACCACGCGAGAGCGTCGAGCCAGAACCCAGAACACTAAGACCTACAAAAACCTACAGACCCTGGCGACCTGAACCGGCAACGGCCACGGGGCCCACGTCAGGCGGAGCATTGCTCGTCATGGCCACCAGGTTCGCCACGCCGGTCCAGACGCCTTGCTACGCGCAATGGTCACAAGCGCCCTCAGATCGGAGCCGATAACGTGAACCCGCTGACTACCAGCGCGTTTGACCTTCCCGACCACCTTGCCCCAAAGGCCGACCCGGCATTGATCGCCGGCGATGAGCGGCACTTCGCGGCCATCGCGGAGAGCCTTGAGCAGTCGATCGCCGACCTGTCCGACCGTCTCGACGCCGAGCGTAAGGCGCCTGGCGGCGGGGGCCGGCAGGCGTTGGACCGGGACCTGGAGATCCACCGGCTGACCGCTCGCCTGCGCGCACTGCGTCGCTTCGGTCTGGACCTGTGCCTTGGGCACATGGTCAGCGCGGACAACCCCGAACCGGTGTACATCGGACGACTCGGCCTCACGGACAGGGCGGGCCGCCGGCTGCTGCTCGACTGGCGCTCCCCCGCGGCCGAGCCGTTCTTCGGAGCCACCCACGCCAACCCGATGGGGCTGGCGAGCCGCCGCAGGTATCGCTGGACCCGCGGCCGGATCAGCGACTACTGGGACGAGGTGTTCACCTCGGACGGGCTTGTCGGGCACGCCGCGCTCGACGACCAGTCCGCCTTCATCGCCAGCTTGGGCAGCAGCCGGTCGCCGCGGATGCGAGACGTCCTCGGCACCATCCAGGCCGACCAGGACGCCATCATCCGCGCGGGATCCCGCGGCGCTCTCGTCGTCGACGGCGGTCCGGGTACGGGGAAGACCGTCGTCGCTCTGCACCGCTCCGCCTACCTGCTCTACTCCGACCCCCACCTCGGTCACCGCCGGGGCGGCGTACTGTTCGTCGGTCCGCACCAGCCCTACCTGGCCTACGTCGCCGACGTCCTCCCCAGCCTCGGAGAGGAGGGCGTGCAGACCTGCACCCTGCGGGACCTCGTCACCGAGGGAGCCACGGCAGCGATCGAGACCGACCCGGACGTGGCCCTCCTGAAGTCGTCCGCGAACATGGTGAAGGCGATCGAGCCGGCCGTCAGGTTCTACGAGAACCCGCCCACCAAGGGGATGACGGTCACGACCCACTGGTCCGACATCTGGCTGAGCACCGACGATTGGGCCGAGGCGTTCGAAGCACCGGAACCCGGCACCCCGCACAACGAGGCGCGCGACCAGATCTGGGAGGCGCTGCTCACGATCCTGATGGACAAGCACGACGACGAGGACGTCTCACCTGATCTGCTCCGCAGGTCGCTGCTGCAGAACAGGGAACTGCTCACGACCTTCAACCGCGCGTGGCCGCTGATCGAAGCTGCTGACCTCGTCGGAGACCTGTGGTCGGTGCCCGCCTACCTGCGGATGTGCGCGCCCTGGCTCAGCCCCGACGAGGTACGGCGGTTGCAGCGCGAGGACGCCCAGGCCTGGACGGTGTCCGACCTGCCGCTCCTGGACGCGGCACGGCAGCGGCTCGGCGACCCGGAGGCGTCACGACTCAAGCGCCGGCAGGAAGCCGCTCTCGCCGCCCAGCGCGAGCACATGGCGCAGGTCATCGACAACCTGATCGAGGCCGATGACGACGGCGAAGGCCTCGTGACGCAGCTGCGCCGCGCGGACCTCCAGCGAAACCTGGTCGACGAGTCCGAGCTGCCCACCCTCGCCACGGACCTGCTCGCCGGGCCGTTCGCGCACATCGTCGTGGACGAGGCTCAGGAGCTGACCGACGCGGAGTGGCAGATGTTGCTGCTCCGGTGCCCGTCCAGGAGTTTCACCATCGTCGGGGATCGTGCCCAGGCCAGGCACGGGTTCACGGAGTCGTGGCAGGAACGGCTCAAGCGGATCGGGCTCGACCAGATCAACCTGGCCTCCCTGAGCATCAACTACCGGACGCCGGAAGAAATCATGGCGGAAGCCGAGCCGGTCATCCGGGCCGCGCTCCCGGACGCCAACGTGCCGACCTCCATCCGCAGCAGCAACGTCCCCGTCGTACACGGATCTGCTTCGGATCTGAACTCGATCCTCGACACCTGGCTCGCCGCACATGCCGACGGGACCGCCTGCGTCATCGGTGATCCCACATTCCAGGAGACGTCCCGCGTCCGGTCGCTGACCCCGGAGCTGTCGAAGGGGCTTGAGTTCGACCTGGTCGTCCTCATCGACCCAGAGGCGTTCGGCGAAGGCATCGAAGGAGCGGTCGATCGCTATGTCGCGATGACCCGGGCGACCCAGCAGCTCGTCATCCTCACGAGCTCCTGACGTCAGCCGGGCGAACGCCCGCTCCCGGCCGAACCAGTGGCGTTCCTGGACGCCGGCGCACCACCGGTGTACGCGGGCTTCGGCGGCATGCGCGTCCCGAAGGACAACGTCCGGGTGATCGTCGAGTGGTGGGCGGGATGATCAGGCTTCCACTTCGGCCGCCTACGGCCCTGGCACTCCGCGCGACGATCATCCCGGAGCCGGAGTGCCCCCGCCGGAGGCTGGGGTTTCGTTGAATCGGATGAGTGTCCATCTGGGGGGTGGCCATTGTGTGGGGTCCTGGTCGGTGATCCATTCTGTTATCGAGGCAGGGAGTCCCCGTGGCGCACGAAGAAGAGCCGAGTTCGCATGTGGTGGATCATGCCAGAGGCTGGTAGTCGGACACCTGCGGCTGTGGTGCGACGGAGCAAAGGTTCGGGCGGCGGCGCGGCGCCGGGGAGCGCAGAATTACGGCCACTCAACACGGATGAGATACACCTCGTGTTGATCGTCCAGGACTACGTATGTCGCGAGACCCCGCTCGCCGAACGCATGAGTAAGCATGTTGGCCTTGGGATTAGCCGAGTTGTACGGCTGGCCGCTCCACGGCGCAATTTCCAGCAGGGTGAGCAGTTCGGCGAGTGGACGTAGCGCTTCCACGGGGATCGCGGCGATCTGCTCTTCGGTGAGGGGATCAAGTGTGACCTGGTACACCTACAGGTCGACCCCGCGGTCGCCAAGCACCTCACGCCACGACCTTCCCGAGGGGATCGGTTCACCGGTAAGGACTTGCTCGGCCTTGGCGTGCATTCGGCGGCGCCCTTCCGGATCTCGCACCGAGTCGCACGCGGAGATCCACCAGCGGTGAACGAAGGCGTTCAGCGCACCGAGATCCAAGCTCACTCGAACCTCGTCGAGCACAGCCTTGAGCCCCTCGTCGAACGCCTCGCGGTCCTGCGGCACGACCAAGACGGCGCGGATGGCCCGCAGATTCTTCTCAGGCATCGGCGAAGTGGACGGCACGAACTCCTGCGGCTGCGCGGTCATGCTGGATTCCCCTCTCCCTGCTCATAGAGCCTACCGACTCCCACAGGAACGGCTCAGGAATCCCGTCACACGGGCATGCGAAAGATGAAGCCAACGTACTGTGATCACACCCGCATCCCGCCAGCCGCGCAAAAGGATCAGGCACGCGACGAGCACGCCGGCCACATCGTCCGGTGGGCCGGGGCTGAGGAACGAAGCCCTGGACCTTCGATCGCCCCCAGCCGGCTACGGCGGCCGGCAGAGATGATCTCCAGCGATTTTGATTGCATCTATCCCATGTGCGGTGTGCCCCGACAAACGAAGCAAACCGCACTCGTGTTACTCGAGCGGGTAACCGAACTGACACTGCAAGCGGCATCAAGCACGGTCGATGGGTGCATGGGCTGGTAGGGCACCTGGGACTCGACTGCCGCCGCGCTGCTGAGCCGGGTTGTAGTGATCGACTTTCGCAACTCCGGCAGAACCGTCTCGGGCTGGGGGTGGAGATAACTACAGGAAGTGTGGAGAGTCAACCGCAGTGGCAGCGGCCGCGCGATCGGACAGCCTCTGGTACATGACAAACACGTCTTTCGTCACCGGCTGGCAGAAATACGCCTGGCTGGCGGCGGGTATAGCACTCGGACTATTCAGCACGAACAGCGAATGGTCGATTCCAATCGCGGGTTGGCTGTTCCCCATCGGCCTTATGCGGTTCACCCGAAGCTCCGGCGTACTCGCCGGATTCGGGTGCGTTGTCCTGTCGGCGACGGCGGTGACGGTTGTTTACGTCGCGGCCGCCGGCCAGCTCGGTGTCCTGCCGATCCTGCTCGGCTGTCTGATACTGAACCTGATCCTGAGTATTCCACTGCTGGTCGACCGGCTGCTTTTCCAGCGGCTGAATCCGTTTCTCGGCACACTGGTCTTTCCAGCGGCTCGGGCGGCGGTCGAATTCCTGGTCGCGGCGATCAGCCCGCTCGGGACGATTTTCGGGCCATTGGCCGCGACACAGTCGGCGAACCTGCCGTTGTTGCAACTGGTGTCCGTCACCGGCATTTACGGGATCAGCTTTCTGATGGCGTGGGTCGCGCCGGTCGTCAATGTCGCGCTGGAACGCAGGCTGAATCGGCCGTTGATCCGGACCGTCACACTGGCCTACGTCTCGGTGCTTGTTCTCGTCCTCACCGGCGGTGGCCTGCGGCTCGCCATGGCGCCGACGGCACCGAATCTGGTACGCGTCGCCGGCATCAGCGCGTCACTCGCTGCCGAGAACCGCATGCGAGAGATCGACAACTTCCATACACCGCAGGTCCTGCCCGAGCAGAAGCCGGTGCTGCGTAAGGCGTTCGCGGTGCTCAACGACGATCTGTTCGCCCACAGCCGGATCGAGGCCGACGCCGGTGCAAAGATCGTCGCGTGGTCGGAGACCGCCGCGGTCGTGCTCAACGAGGACTATGCCGTTTTTCTGCGGAAAGCCCAGGAGCTGGCCAAAGAGAAGAAGATCTATCTCAACATGGGGATAGCCGTCATCCTCGATGGACAGCCGCACTCACGCGACATCGCCGTGCTCGTGGCACCGGACGGCCGGGTGCTTTCGACCTTCGACAAGGCACATCCGGTGCCGGGCATGGAAAGTCTGCGACCGGGTGATGGAGTCGTGCCGGTATCCAAGACGCCGTACGGGAGACTGGCCAACGTCATCTGCTTCGACGCCGACTTCCCCGGCACGCTGCGAACACAGGCCGACATCATGTTCGTCCCCGCCAACGACTGGAAAGGCATCGAGCACATGCACTCGGCGAACGCGGTGTTCCGCGCCGTCGAGAACGGATACGCCCTCGTCCGGCAGACCAGCAGCGGCATCGCGATCACCGTCGACGCCTACGGTGTGAACCTGGCCAGAACGAACTACTTCAGCACCACGCAACAGAGCATGGTCGTGTCCGTACCGACGCGGGGCACCTGGACGGTCTATGGCCTGGTCGGCGACCTGTTCGCCTGGCTCTGCGTCGCGAGCGTCGTCGGGCTGACGATATTTGCGCTGTTCCGGCAAATCGGACATCGGGGCTAATCGTGAGACTTCCGGATGAGAGTGCGATGATGCCACCGGTACGGAATGGGGAGACATGGATGAAGGCGAGACTTGCGACACCGGTTCTCGCACTGGCCATGATCTGCCTGTCGGTCGCCGGTCTCAGCGCGGCCGTCCTGGTCGTGACCGGCGCGGCACTGACGGTGGTCGGTGTCGGCCGGTATGTGTTCCCGCCGGCGGTTTCGCTGCTGCGGAAGGTCGCGGACGCGGCCCGGCGGCTGGCCGGTCAGCTTGGCGTGGACATCGAGCGTCCCTACGGTCCCCAAACGGGCGCGGCCGCGCTGCTGAAGGCACCTGCGACCTGGCGGGACGTGCTCTGGGCCGTCCTCGACCCGATCATCGGTACGTGGGCGGCAGCATTGGCGCTCGGCATGCCGATCTTCGGGTTGTACGGCGTGGCGCAGCCGTTCGTATGGCAGGCCAACGCGCGGGCCGGCGGCACCAACTCCTACGGCGTCATCCATGTGACCTCGACGACCAGCGCGCTGGCTGCGGTCCCGGTCGGGCTCGCGTTGATCGCGCTCGGTCTGTACATCGGGCCGAAGGTGCTGCGGTTGCGCGCCAGTTGGACGCGCGCGCTGCTCGGGCCGTCACGAGCGACCACACTGGAACACCGGGTCGACACGCTGGTGCAGACGCGCGCGGACAGTGTCGACGCACAGGCCGCGGAACTGCGCCGGATCGAACGTGACCTGCATGATGGCGCCCAGGCACGACTGGTCGCGCTGGGCATGGGCCTCGGCAATGCCGAGCGGCTGTTCGACAAGGATCCGGAGGCGGCCCGCGAACTGCTGGTCGCGGCGCGGCAGGCGTCGTCGAAGGCATTGGACGAGCTGCGCGACCTGGTACGGGGCGTGCATCCGCCGGTCCTTGCCGACCGGGGCCTCGCCGACGCGATCCGCGCCATGGCGCTGGACGCCTTGCTCGATGTCGAAGTGTCATCTGATCTGCCCGGACGGCCGATGCCGCCGGTCGAGTCGGCCGTCTACTTCGCCGTCAACGAACTGCTCGCCAACGCAAGCAAACACGCGGGTGCGGCGACCGTAAGTGTCACACTCCACTACCGGAACGGCCTACTGAGCTGCGACGTCATCGATGACGGCGCCGGTGGCGTTGATCCGGCCAATGGCACCGGGCTGCGTGGCATCCAAAGCAGGCTGGCCGTCTTCGACGGGAAGATCGCCGTCCACAGCCCGCCCGGTGGCCCTACTCGCGTCCACTTGGAGGTGCCGTGCGCGATCAGGTCCGAGTAGTTGTCGCCGAGGATCTGTTCCTCATCAGAGACGTGCTGATCCGCATGCTCACCGAACACGGGTTCACGGTCGTGGCCGCCGTCGACAACGGCCCGTCACTGCGCAAGGCGCTGGCCGAGGAGCGGCCCGACCTGGCTGTCGTCGACGTGCGGCTACCGCCGTCGTTCACCGACGAAGGCTTGCAGGCCGCGATCCAGATACGCCGCCGGCAACCCGGCTTTCCAGTGCTGGTGCTGTCGCAGTACGTTGAGCAGCTCTACGCCCGTGAATTGCTCGCCGACGGCGCCGGGGCGGTCGGCTATCTACTGAAAGACAGGGTGTCCAACACCGAACAGTTCATCAACGCGGTCACATCGGTGGCCCGTGGCGGCACGGCGATGGATCCGCAAGTCGTCGCCAAACTGCTGGCCCGAGGGGACGCGCGTGGCCGTACGGCCGAACTGAGCCTCCGTGAACGCGAGGTGTTGAGTCTGATCGCTGCAGGGCGCTCCAACATGGCCATAGCTCATCAGCTGACGATCTCTGCCAGCGCGGTCACCAAACACATCGCGAGCATCTTCGGCAAGCTCCACCTGCCGGAATCCGAGGATGACAACCGCCGCGTCCTGGCTGTGCTCGCCTATCTCCACCGCTGACCGGCCGGAGGCCGGGATGTCCGGGCCACCGATAGCCGACCGGTTTGCCGGCGATGATGCAGGCTCAGGGGGCGTGTCCCAGGGCGAGGGCTTGGGCAGTGGCCGGCAGGAGGATGTGCTCAGCTCGAAGGACCCGAGCAGCAAGGGTTTCAGGGGTGTCGTCGGGCAGGACCGGGACCTGCTGCTGAGCGATGACGGGACCTTCGTCGCTGATGCGCAATCTCATTGCTTCCCTACGAGCTTGACGCGCGCCTGGTTTATGGGGCACGCGCAGGAGTACGGGGAAGGTTCGATGTATTTGAAGGTTGCTGCTCCGCGTCCGATCACCGAGCCGTTTTGATCCCACAAGGTAACGCGAGCGTTGGTCCCCGTCCACCGTGAGAGCTCATAGCTAGTCTGACTCGAAGGGTGGAATAATGCGCTGTTGAAGGCGAATTCTTCCGGGTCACTCTGCGCGTCCCTTTCTCCTGGCTGTGGTCGATACCAAGGGTATTTCTGGCAGGGAGCGACATCGGTGCATATCTCGTATGATCGGCCTCGATTCAACAGATCGACGGACTCAAAGATCAGCACATTGTTGGTGGAGGCACACGGCTTGCAGATCGGCTTTTGTACGGAGCAGCCCGCCACGAGGACGCACAATGCCAAACGAAGGAACAGACGCACGCAACGGTCATCGATGATGACGCCTGCGACGCTGACAGAGTGGGTATTGGGGCGGTCCATAGACGTGTCCCCCGCTTCGGTAGAAGGTACTCCCGATCTCGGTACGCAATCCTCTGAGCTGCTGCATCCCAGGCCAGAAGCACTCCTGCCCTGTCCGCAAGTCTCCCTGATTCCCTCTCGTTTCCCGCCCTTACCGGCACGACCGGAGAACCCCGTGCGGACGCACAGGCCCCTACACCAGCCACCACGAAGTCAGCTCTTGCGATTGGCCGTCATCCCGGAGCCGAGACCCCCGCTGGAGACCCAGAAGACGGCGTGGCAGGTGGTAAAGAGCGATAACGATCACGGCAGCGATCAGGAGGGCGGAAAGCAGCATGGCTCCCAGGACGATCACTGTGCGTACGGCCTCATAGATGAGACCGAAGAGAACCTCACCATAGGTGACGCCGGATAAAGGTGCCTCGGCTGCTTCATCGGACAACAAAGTCGCTCCCCGTCATATGCGCCGTAAATGCAGAGCGAGGGTACATCACCGCACGAAGCGTGTCTTGTGTCCTTGGCGTGTGTACGGCGTGCGACGTGCGGCCTCGGTACGACGGGCGCTGGGTGCGGCGGCGGAGCGCCGCCGCCCTTGATGGCCTTGCCCGTAGGGCACTTCAAAAGAGATCGAGCACGCAACGGGCACGGGAGCGAAAGAAGGTCGAACGAAGATCAAAGCCCAGGTGGCGACCATAGCGCCTGACCTGGGCGTCTCTGCTCGTCGCGCTCGATGTCCATTCGCGCGTGGCGATGTAGATCCTCCGGCACAGCCAGATCTCGGTCACGATGAACATCTACAGCGAGGTCTCGTCCACGGAGACGCGCAACGCGCTCAAACGGCTGGGCAAGCAGCTCGGTTCGTAGCCGTCGCTACACGAAAAGGCCGCTTCTCGATCACGGCAAATGGCCTTTGGCGTGCGGTGAGCCGCCATCACGGGGGCCACGTTGTCATACCTCTTCATTACGATCAGCGCATGTTTGGTCTTGATCAGACGCAGCTAATCCTCCTCCTTTTGATCATCGGAGTAGGAATCCGCAGATGGAGAGCAAGGCCCGGCGTGGTGCGGGTCCACATCGACCTGGGCCTTATTACTCCTATCGAGATCCAGGTCCGAGCACACGACCTCATCGAGGCGGACAGGTTCGCGGACGCCGTCGAGCTGATCAGTGAGGAGAGCCAGGTGTCCCGAGACGAAGCAGATGACGTGGCAAAGGCCCTGCGAGCCGGTCGCGTTCTACCGGACTTCCCGATGCCTTGGGAGGACGACCTTCCCACACGGGTCCCCAACCTGGTCTCTGCCGACCGCCGGAAGGAGGCCGTATTTCTCGTGCGGAGCAAGGAAGGCATGAGCCAAGCCAAAGCCGAAGCCTTCGTTGACTCTCCCCCGCCGGAACCGAACACATCGCCGAGCGTCCACTCCAGACAAGCACACTCTCGAGAAAGGCAGAAGCCATGAGCAGTCTCCTCCGCGCGGTTACAGACGAGGTGAAGCCTGAATACAGGGCCTTCATCGTGGCCGGAGTCATCGACGGCCAGTTGGCGGGATCAGTGCCTGAAGGGGAAATCTCACCACCGCGTGACGGGATCGCCGCGGGTGCCGACGGGCTCATCATCCAGGCGGTGTATGCCGACTACATGCACACGGCTCACGTCCGGTTCGAGCTGTGGGACGGGCCGCCACCGACGGATGCCTGGGAAGAGCTGTGGAGCGGGCGGCTCCTGTTGAAGTCCAGGTTGGTCGGCGCCGCAGATTGGGCGCCGTCCAACGATCCGCCCTGTGTGGAGTTCGACTTGGGGCAGGGTGACACGGCCTGGTGTGCACGGGCGGCCAGCAAGATCCTTCAGACCGAAGAGGATGCCGACTTCCCCTACGCGATCGCCCGGGTAGAGCTATACAAGATCCAGTTCTGGACCTGATGGGCTCGCGTACAGCCGGCCTATTTGAGTCGTTGCTGTATTTCGCTGCTGTACGGACGCGAAAAGGCCACTCCCTGATCATGGGAGATGGCTTCTGACGTGGGGTGGAGCCTAGGAGATTCGAACTCCTGACATCCTGCTTGCAAAGCAGGCGCTCTGCCAACTGAGCTAAGGCCCCCGGATTCGGGTCGTCGGCTTGTGTAGATGATCCGTACGACTCGCTTCAGTCGTACACCGTAGCAACAGAACCCGCTCCCGCGCCACTTGGCCTCTCGGCGCCGTCGGCCGGGCCGCTCAGCTGCCCTGCGAGCGGGTTGTGTTCCATTGCTTCGGTTGTTCATTTCCGTTGAGTTATTTCAAGGATTTCACACCGAGATGGCCGGACGCGGGGTCCGGGCGATCTTCAGTGGGCGGAGGCGCCCACGGGGGTTTCCGCCAGCTCGCTGCCGAGCAGCAGGGTGGGGAGGTCGGCGACGGAGTCCAGGATGTGGGTGGCGCCGCCCTTGACGAGGCGTTCCTTGCTGTGCACCCCGTTCAGGACACCGGCGACCACCGACGCGCCGGAGCGGCGACCGCAGAGCATGTCGTTCTCGGAGTCACCGGCCACCGCGACATGGCGGACGTCCTCGATGCCGAGGCGCAGGACCGCGGTGAGGACCATGTCGGGCGTGGGACGGCCACGGCCGGCGTCTTCCGGGCACAGTGCGAGATCGATCTTGTCGGACCAGTTCAGGGCCGCCAGCACACGGCTGAGCGTGGTCCGGCTGAAGCCGGTGACGAGGCAGATCTTGACACCGGCGTCGCGTAGTTTCTCCAGCGCCTCGACGACACCGGGCAGCGGGACCAGACCCGCGCGTTCGATGGCGCCCTCATAGGAACGCTCGAAGGTGAGGTTGGCCGCCTGGGCCTGGGCCTCGTTGTCCGGGAAGATGCCGCGGAAGACCTCGATCGTGGGACAGCCCCGGGACCGGTGCACGTGCACCATGGCACGTGCGTACGCACCGGTCCCGGGCACGATGCCCTGCGTGGCGATCGCCTCGGCGAACGCTCGTTCGACCATGGCGATATCACCGATCGTGGTGCCCGCCAGATCCAGACAGGCAAGCCTGATGGGTGTTACTCCCCCACCTTGGGCAAGGACCATGAAAGCACCCAATCGGTAGCCGCGTTGATCAGTTCTCGCTGCCGGTAGCCTCGGTCCAAAGATCAAGTTCGGCGCGGTCCGCCTGAACCTTGCGCCAGATCAGCAGCCCCCCAAGGGCGACGAGCGCCAGAACGACCAGCTTCTTCACGGTGTGACCCCACTTCTTGACGGTCTCACCTGCCGGGGTGAGACTACGCCCGGTTCCTACGGTTCCCTGCAGCCTAGCAAGGGATCGGGCCATGATCCGGTTTGCGCGGTAGACCGACGTGGCCAATCTGCGCCAACCAGGTGATTCTAATTATCATGACGTACGGCTCACGCTCAAATGATCGTGAGCCGCGACGAGTTCGACTTCGAAGCCGTCCTCGTTCTCAAGATAACCCGCGTAATGGCCCATTCCGCCCGCATACGGGTGCCGATCGGTGAACATCAACGTCCATCCGTGCTCCGGCGCCGCCGTGACCAGCTCGTCTACCCGTTCCGGCCCGACCACACGGAACGCCAAATGGTTCAAACCCGGCCGGCATCGTTCGTGAACGGGAGCGGTCAGGGCGGGCGACTGTTCGACGACGACATATACGCCGTCCAGTGCCCAGCTCCGGCCGTCGCTCCACTCCTGGAAAGGCTGATATCCCAGCTCGCCGAGTAGCCATCCCCATGACTTCACCGCACGACCCAGATCGGGCACCCAGAGCTCGATGTGATGCAACATGGTCGTTCATCCTGCCAGCCGTGGGAGTGACGGCCGGGCCGGTTCGTCATGCCACCTGGTCGTGGTCTCTGGGCCGCCTCCGGCCCCCGTCACCCTTCGTGTCCGGCCGAACGGTCGTTGAGAAGATCGCCGTACTCGGGGTGCTTGCCGATCCAGTTCTTCACGAACGAGCAGAGCGGCACGATCTTCGCCCCTTCCGCGCGGGCCGCGTCCAGCGCCGTACGGGCAAGCACGCCGCCGACTCCCTTTCCCTCGAACTCCGGGTCGACCTCGGTGTGCGTGTAGACGATGGCACCGTCACGCCGGAGGAACTCCAGCTGCCCCGCGTGCTTGCCGTCCACCTGCGCCTCGAAGAAATCACCGCCGGGTGAGAGCCTGACATCGACCTGCATGGGTTCTCCTTCTTCCTTCCTCCGGCCGCCTCAGGCGACTTTCCTCCGGCCGCCTCGGGCAACCCATCGGTCAGCCGATTCCTGGCCGCGTTCATTCCCGGAGACCCGCCGACGATCCATGGATGATCGAGATGTACGGCTGGACCGGCATGCTCGCGGCAGGCTCGGGCATGACATCGTCCGGCGAGGCAATGGCTGGTCGTTCCCCCGATGCGTCGTAGCCATACAGGTATTTGATGGGACTTTGGGGGTCGGTAAACTGAATACGATCAAGATGGCGTTGATCCACAGGAACATCGCAAGCCGGTCGACGTCCTCGCGAGGAAACGCGAGGTCGCGGCTGAACGACGTCGACCTCCGGCAGATCGCCTCGACTTCCGGGACGCCGCGCCCGACGGTCGTGCGGTGCCACAGCATCCGGACATCTCTCCTGGCGCGGAACTCTGACAGCGCCGCGCCGTCCCCCCGCCCCGACATCTGTAGAGGTTCCTCGTGAGCGCTGCCGTCACTGTCACCCTCGCCTCCGAAGACGCCCTGGAAAACACCTCCCCGCGACAGGTGCGCCTCCTGGCCCTGGCGGGCGAGCTCGACTACACCAACGCCGAACGGTTCCAGCATGATCTCCGAAACGCCATCGGCTCGGAGGAATGCGATCTCATCGTCGACCTGACCGAGCTGAGCTTCTGCGACTCCACCGGAATCCGGGTCTTCGTGGCCGTTCGCAAACTCGTCAACGACCGTGGCGGCAACATCGTCCTGACCAATCCACACCCCCGACTGGAAAGGATCTTTCATCTGACCGGTCTCGCCCAGGCCTTCGCCGTACAGCCCACCATCGCCGACGCCGTCGAGATCCTGCGCGCACGCCAGTCGTCGTAGGAGCCTCGTGATCACGGCGGACAGCCCCCAGCGGATATCCCATTCACCCATACGGTCGTAAGCTGGCAACGACCGGACAGGTCTTCAGCATCATGGAAATCCTCAGCAACGCCCTGGTTCTGGAGCGAGCCGTTTCGTCTCCCGCGGGTGCCGGACAAGACGACGTCAAGGGGGTGTCGTGACCGGCGACCACGGTCAGTATTGGCCGATCGACGACGATCTCACCGCGCTACGGGAGCGCCTCCTCCTTCATGCGACCCAGGCAGGCATGCACGGGGAACGTCTGGACGACCTGCTCATCGCCGTCAACGAGGCCGTCATCAACGTCCTGGAACACGGTGGCGGCCAGGGCACCGTGAGCGTCTGGCACAACGACACCAGCATCACCGTGGACATCACCGACGCCGCCGGCCATCTTGCCGCCCAGGACGTCCCTCCGAAACGCCCCACGAACACCACGCGGGGTTTCGGCCTGTGGCTGATGAGCCAGCTGTGCGACGAATTCACCATCCACCAGGCCGAGGGAAGCTCGCGCGTCCGTCTCCGGATGCTCCTGTATCCCGTCCATGTCCGGTAGCGCGTCAACCGGGCACTGCCCTGCCGTGTTCCAGATAGACCAGGCCACCACGGTCACGGGCGGCCGCGGCCGCCTTGACCCTCAGCGCCATCCTTTCGGACAGCAGATCGTCCACGTCCTCGACGGGATGGAAGCCGAAGCCCGTCAGCTCGTTGTCGGCGAAGGTGATCCGCTCAAGCGCGCCCGCGTCGAGCACCCCGCCGTCGAAGACGAAGAGGATCATCTCGCCTCTCTCCGGGTGAGGTGCCCAGTCGACCGCGAGAAGACGCCCGATCGGCGGCTGGATGCCCAGCTCCTCGCGGACTTCGCGGACGCAGGCTTCGTACGGGGTCTCTCCCCGCTCCACGGCCCCGCCGGGGATCTCGCGGTTCACCTTGTATGACGGCTGGACGATCATGACCCGGCCGTCCTCGTCGAAGAAGAGTGCGCCTGCGGCGGCCCTGGCCACCGTGAAGGTCTCCTGGTCGCTCACGGTTCGACCCTACGGGAGTCCTCCCCGCACGATATGAGACCGACGGGCCAGAGGTGCGATTCCCCACGCGCCCCCGCACCAAGGTACGAAGCCTTTGCCTCAACGAAGCCTTTGCTTCAGGTGGAGGTCGGGCCACAGGTCGGCGGGGGATGAGATGCGTATCGTCCGTGCGCTGGGGGGAATTCGATGGACCATCTGAAGGTGGGCAGAGTCGGCTTGGTGGTCGCCACGGCGAGCGCCCTACTGGTCGGCTGCATGCCGTGGCAGAGCGAACCCGAAGAGAAAGACACCAAGATCACTGCCGCGGCCAAGGCATCCGCGGCCGCGGCCCAGCAGGCCGCCCTCCTCAAGACCAAGCTGGCGAACGCCGCCAAGGTCAAGGCCAACGAGCTGGGCCAGATCCCCGTGCTCATGTACCACCGGGTGGTGGAAAAGCCCACGACCCAGGACGATCGCACCCCCAAGCAGTTCCGCGAGGAGTTGGAACGGCTGGCCCAGGAGGGCTACGTTCCCGTCACGGCGGCCGAGTACGTCACCGGGCGCATCGACATCCCGGCCGGACGGCACCCGGTCGTCATCACCTTCGACGACTCGTCCCCGTCGCAGTTCGACCTGGACGGGGTGGGCACGCCCAAACCGCAGACCGCCGTCGCCATTCTCCAGGAGGTCGCCCAGCGCCACCCGGGTTTCCGTCCTGTGGCCACGTTCTACGTGACACGCGACATGTTCGGGAAGGCGACGCCGGAGGAGCAGGCTCAGATGCTGACCTGGCTCCGCGACAAGGGATTCGACATCGGCAATCACACCCGCGACCACCAGAACCTGCGCGGCAAGCCCAAGGAGCAGGTGGCCACCGAGATCGCCGCGGGACATCGGCTCATCACCCAGCTGATCAACACCAAGCCGGTCACGCTGGCACTGCCGTACGGCAACCAGCCGAACACCAAGGAGTGGGGCCTCAAGGGCACCTCGGGGGACGTCTCCTACGACTACGGCGGGGTGTTCCTCGCCGGATACACCCCCGCGCTGTCGCCGTTCAGCAAGAAGTTCGACCCGCTCGGCATCCCGCGCATCCGCTCGATGGACAAGAAGGGCGATTGCGCCCGTTTCTGCTCCGTCGCCTGGCTCGACTGGCTGAAGATGAACAGCGACGAGCGCTACACCTCCGACGGGGACGTGAAGACGGTCGCCTATCCGAAGTTCAAGACGCCCTTCATGGCCAAGCGGTACACCGATCGCTCCCTCGCCTACTGATCGGCGGTGCGGCGAAATCCCGGTGACCATTCCAGCCAGGATCGGGGGTCGGAGTGCCGTGCCGGACGGCCTGCCACCGGCAGGCGCACGTCGACGCGCGCCCCCGCGTCCCGGCGTGGGTCGGCCACGGCGGCGGTACCGCCGTGCAGCACCGCCTGCTGGCGGACCAGGGTGAGGCCGAGGCCAGAGCCGGGGCTGCCGGCCCGGCGGTGGAACCGGGCGAAGACCGATTCGCGGTCGGCGGACCCGATCCCGGGACCGGTGTCCTGGACGGAGAGAACGACGACCTCGGCGTCCGCGGACAGGGTGACGACGATCTCGGCGTGGCCGTGATCGTCCGCACCGTGGGTCGCGGCGTTGTCGAGAAGATTGTCCGCGATCACCTGAAGCCCCTCCGCCCAGCCCCGCACGAGAAGGTCGTCCGTCAGTGAGGCGGTGATCGTGGCACGGGGGTGGCGTCGCCGCGCGTCCTCGATCGCGGTGACGACGATCTCGGTCAGGTCGACGTCGGCGAAGGTGGCGGGGTCGAGCAACTCGCCACGCGCCAGCCGGCGCAGCATTGTGATCAGCCGCTGTATCCGGCCGTGCTCGGCGCTCAGGTCCGCGATGACCTCGGCCCGGTCCGCCGGGTCCAGATCGGGACGGCCGAGCAGGCTGAGGTTGGTCCCCATGCTGGTCAGCGGGGTCCGCAGCTCATGCGCCGCCGTGGCCGCGAAGGCACGCGCGGTCTCCAGCGCCTCACCGGTGCGCGCCACCGCCGCGTCGCGCCGGTCCAGCAGGTCGTTGAGCAGGCCGGCCAGCTCGTCGATCTCGGCGACTCCGGAGCCGGTCGCCAGCCGGGTCCCCGCGCGGGCGGGCATGTCGATCACGCGTGCCTGCCGGTGGAGCACCGCCAGCGGTCGTACCGCGAACCGGCCGAGACCGAGCCCGGCCACGGCCCCGACCCCCGCCGCGACCAGGGTGGTCACCACCACCCGGCTGCGGAGCAGGCCGCGTTGCGCGGCGAGGTGTTCCTCCGGCTCGAACACCCACAGCCGGGCCTTTCTCCGGAGCCAGCCCAGATCCGCCGCCGCGTACCGCCACTGCCGCCCGCCCCCGGCGAAGTCGGCCGGTCCCGGCGCACCGGCGGCGGGCAGTACGGCGGGCACGTCCCCGATGGCGAGCGGCTCGGCGCCGATCACGTCGAGATATACCCCACCTGGGCTCTCGGCCGCGGTGGCCGCCACGGCCAGCCGCTGCCCGAGGAAGTCCGGCGTGATCCCCAGGCGGGCCTGCCGCGCGTACAGGGAGGCCACCGGGGTCAGCGCGCGCAGCCGTACCGTCAGCCGCCGGTCCCGTTCGGCGTACAGGTCGTGCGACGCCAGGCGCAGCACGAGCAGCCCGGCCAGCAGCACCAGCAACGGCACCAGCGCGGCGAAGCAGACGGCGAACCGGGTGGACAGCTTCATGGTCACGGTGCCCGCAGCACGAATCCGACCCCGCGCACCGTGTGCACCATGCGCGGCTCACCCGCGGCCTCCAGCTTGCGCCGCAGGTAACCGACGAAGGTGTCCACGGCGTTGCCGGTCACCTCGAAGTCGTATCCCCAGACCCGTTCCAGCAGCACCGGCCGGGACAGCACGATGCCGGTGTTGCGTGCCAGGACCTCCAGCAGGTCGAACTCCCGCCGGGTCAGTTCGACGTCGCGGCCGTTCACGGTGACCCGGCGGGCGGCCGGATCGAGCGCGAGCGCGCCCACCCGGACCGTCGCGCCGGGAGCGCGACCGGCCCGGCGCAACAGCGCGCGCAGCCGTAGCACCAGCTCTTCCAGCTCGAACGGCTTGACGACGTAGTCGTCCGCGCCCGCGGCCAGCCCGGCCACCCGGTCGGCCACCTCGTCCATGGCCGAGAGCATCAGCACCGGCACCTCCGACCCCTGGCCGCGCAGCCGGGAACACACCTCGATTCCCGACAGCCCCGGCATCGACACGTCGAGGACGATCGCGTCCGGCGGGGAGCCGTCGGCCAGCGCGAGCGCCTGCCGCCCGGAATCGGCGGTCTCCACGCCGAACCCCTCCAGCCGCAGGCCACGCCGCAGGGAACGCAGAATCGCCGGGTCGTCGTCGACGACGAGAATCCGGTGCCCGGTCATCGAAGGGCTCCTGTGCGCATCGGGGAGATCAGTGTACGGAATCCGGCGCGGTTCCCATGGGTCATCGGAATACCATAGGGGGGTATGGTGTTATGGTGGTCGTGAAGCGGGGCGAAGGAGGAGAAATGGCCGGATACACCGCAACCAAGCAGGACCACCTCCGGCGACTGCGCCGGGCCGAAGGCCAGGTCCGTGGCCTGCAGCGCATGGTCGACGAGGACAAGTACTGCATCGATATCCTCACCCAGGTCTCGGCGGCCACCAGCGCCCTGCAGTCGTTCGCCATCGCCCTTCTGGAAGAGCACATGGCGCACTGCGTGGCCGACGCGACCGCCAAGGGTGGCGCCGAGGCCGAAGCGAAGCTCAAGGAAGCCTCCGACGCCATCGCCCGCCTCATCCGATCCTGATCCCCATATGAACCAGCGAATAAGAGGAATGATCGCTATGACCACCACCACATACACCGTTCAGGGCATGACCTGCGGCCACTGCGTCAGCTCGGTCAAGGAAGAGGTCGGCGAGGTCTCCGGTGTCACCGGCGTCGAGGTGGACCTGGCCACCGGCCTGGTGACCGTCGACAGCGACGGTCCCGTCGACGGCGCGGCGATCGTCGCCGCCGTCAAGGATGCCGGATACGAAGTGGTGGCCCCATCGTGAAAACGCCCGTGAAGCTCGGAGCCTACGTCCTCGGGCTTGCTGTGATCTTCGGCGGAGCTTTCGGAGCCGGAAACGCGGTGGGATCCGTCGGCACACCGCCCGTCGCGGACGGCCATGGAGCCCACACGGAACCCACGACCGGCAAGCCGAGTGTCACGACCGCAGCACCCAACCCGGGAGGGCTTCAGATGTCCCAGAACGGCTACACCCTGACCCCGGAGACGACCTCCCTCAAGCCCGGCGAGGCGACGGATTTCCGGTTCACCGTGACCGGGCCCGACGGCAGACCTGTCACCGGCTACCAGGTGCAGCACGACAAGAAGTTGCACTTCATCGTGGTCTCCCGCGACCTGGGCAGCTTCCAGCACCTACACCCCGAGGAGACCGGCGGCGGCGTCTGGTCCGTGAAGCTGACCCTGCCGGAGGCAGGCGTCTACCGGGCGTTCGCCGACTTCGCCCCCGAGGGCGGCAGCGGTCTCACCCTGGGCGCCGACCTGCACGCCGCCGGTGACTACGAGGCCAGGAAGCTTCCCGCGGTGAGCCGTACGTCCACGGTCGACGGATACACCGTCACCCTCGACGGCGACCTGATTCCGGGCGCCTCCAGTAAGCTGACCCTCAAGGTGAGCAAGGACGGCAGGCCGGTCACCGACCTGCAGCCCTATCTCGGGGCCTACGGCCACCTGGTCGCCCTGCGCGGCGGAGACCTGGCCTACCTGCACGTGCACCCCGACGGGGAGCCCGGCGACGGCAAGACCCCCGCCGGCCCGGAGATCACCTTCTACGCCGAGGTGCCCAGCCGCGGCGACTACCGCCTCTTCCTGGACTTCCAGCATGAGGGGACCGTGCGCACCGCGAGCTTCACCGCTCGCGCCGACTCGGCCACCCCCTCCGCGCCCGCACCCACCCCCTCCGAAACCGGCTCGCACGGCGAGCACACCCACTGACGCCCGGCATGACGCGAGAAAGGAGAGATGATGTCCTCCGTCACCGATGACCGGCCACCGGCGGCCGGCGGCGCGGTCGAACTCTCGATCGGCGGCATGACCTGCGCGTCATGCGCGAACCGGATCGAGCGCAAGCTCAACAAGCTCGACGGCGTGACCGCGACCGTCAACTACGCCACCGAGAAGGCCAAGGTGACCTACGCCGGGGACGTCAGCCCCGAGGACCTGGTCGCCGAGGTGGAGAAGGCCGGCTACACCGCCACGCTCCCTCCGAAGGAGGACCGCGGCCCGGAGCCGGACGGATCGCCGGGCGAGCCGCAGGACGAGCTTCAGCCGCTGCGCAACCGGCTGATCACCTCCGTGGTGCTCGCCGTACCGGTGATCGCCATGGCGATGGTCCCGGCGCTGCAGTTCACCTACTGGCAGTGGCTGTCGCTGACCCTGGCCGCCCCGGTCGTGGTCTACGCGGGCTGGCCGTTCCACAAGGCCGCCTGGACCAACCTGCGCCACGGCGCGGCCACGATGGACACCCTCGTCTCGCTCGGCACGATCGCGGCGCTGGGCTGGTCGCTGTGGGCGTTGTTCTTCGGCAGCGCGGGCACGCCGGGCATGACCCACCCGTTCGCGTTCACCATCGAGCGCACCGACGGCTCGGGCAACATCTATCTTGAGGCCGCCGCCGGTGTGACGGCGTTCATCCTGGCCGGCCGCTACTTCGAGGCCCGGTCCAAGCGCCGCGCCGGCGCCGCCCTGCGCGCCCTGCTGGAGCTCGGTGCCAAGGATGTCGCCGTGCTGCGCGAGGGCCGCGAGGTCCGCGTCCCGTCCGCTGAACTCAAGGTGGGCGACCGGTTCGTGGTACGGCCCGGCGAGAAGATCGCCACCGACGGCGTGATCGAGGAGGGTTCCTCCGCGGTCGACGCCTCGATGCTCACCGGCGAGTCGGTTCCGGTGGAAGTACGGCCCGGCGACGCGGTGACCGGCGCGACCGTCAACGCGGGCGGCCGCCTGGTCGTCCGGGCCACGCGGGTCGGCTCCGACACCCAGCTCGCCCAGATGGCCAAGCTGGTCGAAGACGCCCAGACCGGCAAGGCCCAGGTGCAGCGGCTGGCCGACCGCATCTCGGGGATCTTCGTCCCGATCGTGATCGCGCTGGCCGTCGGCACACTCGGCTACTGGCTGGGCACCGGCGGCGGCGCCGGTGCGGCCTTCACCGCCGCGGTGGCCGTGCTGATCATCGCCTGCCCCTGCGCCCTCGGCCTGGCCACCCCGACCGCGCTGCTGGTGGGCACCGGCCGGGGAGCCCAGCTCGGCATCCTGATCAAGGGTCCCGAGGTGCTGGAGTCCACCCGCACCGTCGACACCGTCGTGCTCGACAAGACCGGCACCGTCACCGAGGGCAGGATGACCCTCGTCGAGGTCCACACCGCCGACGGCGAGGACGCCGCGGAAACGCTGCGCCTGGCCGGAGCGCTGGAGCACGCCTCCGAGCACCCCATCGCCCAGGCCATCGCCCGGGGCGCCGCCGAGCGGGTGGGGCAGCTGCCCGTACCGGAAGACTTCGCCAACATCGAAGGACTCGGCGTCCAGGGCATCGTCGACGGGCACGCCGTGCTCGTCGGGCGGCCACGGCTGCTGGCCGACTGGTCGCAGCACCTGCCCGCCGAGCTGGAACGGGCGCTGGAGGCGGCGCAGGCGGCGGGCCGTACGGCGGTGGCCGCCGGCTGGGACGGCAAGGCCCGCGCGGTCCTCGTCGTCGCCGACACCGTCAAGCCCACCTCCGCCGAGGCCGTCGCCCGGCTGCGCGCGCTGGGGCTGACCCCGGTGCTGCTCACCGGCGACAACGAGGCCGTCGCCAGGTCGGTGGCCGCCGAGGTGGGCATCGACGAGGTGATCGCCGAGGTGCTGCCCGCGGACAAGGTGGACGTGGTCAAGCGTCTGCAGTCCGAGGGCCGTACCGTGGCCATGGTCGGCGACGGTGTCAACGACGCCGCGGCACTCGCCCAGGCCGACCTCGGCCTGGCCATGGGCACCGGCACCGACGCGGCCATCGAGGCCTCCGACCTCACCCTGGTCCGCGGCGACCTGCGAGTGGCCGCCGACGCCATCCGCCTGTCCCGCCGGACCCTGCGCACCATCAAGGGCAACCTGTTCTGGGCCTTCGCCTACAACGTGGCCGCCCTGCCACTGGCCGCTCTCGGCCTGCTCAACCCGATGATCGCCGGAGCCGCCATGGCGTTCTCCTCGGTCTTCGTGGTGAGCAACAGCCTGCGCCTGCGCGGCTTCAAGTAAGCCGGGCCGAGCAGGCCGGGCCGAGCAAGCCGGACTCCGAGGGCCTCCAGCACGGTGCTGGAGGCCCTCGCGCGTGCCCGCACGCCACGTGCCGGCGCCGTCGCCGTCGCCGTCGCCGGATTCCCCGGGCGCCTCGGCCCACGGCACACGGGCCGCGCCGATCGCCGAGGCCGCCGGATAGGCTCGATCGTGTACCGGTTGGTCCTGAAAACCGATTGGTCCCGAACCAGTTGGTCCCGAACCGGTTGGTCCCGAAACACGAAACGCCGCGACGGGACCACCCGTGAACGCACGCCTCGAACAGAAACCGGACCTGATGACCCAACGCGACCCGCGAGCCATATCGGAGGACGGCACCCCCGCGGGCGTGCGCGCCGCGAACGCCGTACGCCTGCCCGAGCCCTGGGCGTCGGCGGCCGTCACCGTGGTGATACCCACCTACAACGAGGCCGACAACCTGCCCGTCGTCCTGGACGCTCTGTTCGCCCTGCCCCTGCCGGCCCTGCGGGTGCTCGTCGTGGACGACAACTCGCCCGACGGCACCGGCGGCCTCGCCGAAGACCTCGCGCGGGACAAGTACGGCCCTGATCGCCTGTCCGTTCTGCACCGCCCCGGAAAGCAGGGCCTCGGCCGCGCCTACGTCCACGGCATCGGTCACGCGCTGGACCAGGGCGCCGCCTACGTGGTCCAGATGGACGCCGACCTCTCCCACCCGCCCGAGGCCATCCCGCAGATGCTGGGCACGCTGCTGTCCACCGAGGCGGACGTCGTCATCGGCAGCCGCTACGCCACGGGCGGCAAGCTCGCCGAGAACTGGGCACTGCACCGTAAGGCCCTGTCGGCCTGGGCGAACTTCTACGTTCGCGTGCTGCTCCACCTGCGTATCCGCGACGTCACCGCCGGCTTCAAGATATGGCGCCGCGAGACCCTGCGCTCGATCGACGTCGGCAGCATCACCAGCAACGGATACTCCTTCCAGGTCGAGATGAACTACCGCACCGTCAGGCGCGGCCTGAAGATCGTGGAAGTCCCCATCCGTTTCGAGGAGCGCCACGACGGCCACAGCAAGATGAGCCTCGGCGTCCAGTTCGAATCCGCCCTCATGCCGTTCAGGCTCCGGCGCCACATGCGGCGGCTCGGCACCGGACGCCCCCCGTCCGATCGTTCGACGGCGCCGGAGGCCCGGGAGACTCCCTGAGGGGGCGGCCCCGCGAAACCGCAGGGCAAACCGCCAGGCGCTGCCTGGGGTCTGTTTTGTGGATCTTTCCGCTACGGCGAAGATCCACAGAACAGACCCTAGTAGACCGAGATGTGGGGATGGTCGAAGTGGTTGGCGGTGGTGCCGCCGCGGTCGGACATCAGGCGCCAGCTGCCGGTGCGGACGTGCCAGATGCGCTGGCGGAAGATGATGTACATGATGCCGAGCCGCCGGGCGTTCTTGATCGCCCAGGCTGCGATCTCGTACCCGCGCTTGGTCTCGGCCGCCGACGGCATGGCCCCTCCGCGGCTGAGCATGAAGTCGCAGGCGCGTCCCAGCGGGTGTTCCCCGCCGCCCGCGATGCCTCCGTCGGCCCGGTAGCAGCCGATCCCGAACCGGGGGCCGAACCGTTGCGCGATCAGCTGCCGGATCAGGCGCATCCGTGGCGTGATGTTGTCGGGCCCCGACGGCAGCTGGGGAACCCACGTCCCGTCCGCCCTCCGGAGTCCCGGGGTGGGATAGACCCGGTCGATCCTGTCCTTGATCTTGTCGATCAGCTTCTCGGCGCGTTTCTTCTGCTCGTCGAGCTTCTTGAGGGACGCGCGCAGCTCGGCCGAACGCCTCTCCGCCGCCTCCTGCGCCCGCCGGTAGGCGTCCCGGACGTTGACGAACCCCTGGAGCTTGGCGTCCTGCTCGCTCGTGATCTGCTGGGTGAGCGCCAGGCGACTCATCAAGGTGGCCGGGTCGACGTCGCCCACCAGAGAGGAGATCACCCCGAACCCGCCGGTGCGATACTGCTCGGCGGCCAGCAGGCGGATCTCCTCGGCGGCCCGGTCGAAGTCCTGCTGTGCCCGCCGCAGGTTGCCGCGGGCCACCTTCTCCACCTTCTCGATCTTCTGCAGCTCGACCCGCCCCGCGTAGTACTCGGCGATCATCGTCTCCGACTGCTTCTGCAGCTGCGCGAGTTCCTTGCGAAGCTCCTTGGCGGTGGGCTTGGGCTTGGCCTGACTCGCCGAGGTCATGCCGGTGCACAGGATCACCGTGACGAGCGTCAGGACCAGGGCTCGGAATACGCCGTGACGCCGGATCCCGGAGGATGCAGCCGTCACGCTTCTCCCTTCGCGAGGTACGGGCGCACACCGTCGCGTATCGAGCCGGGATGCCCTGTGTCCGGTGGACGATAGTAGAGGATGGCGCGCCAATCACACGCATTGCACTAAATCAGGCATTTATCGGTCGGCAGGGTGAGATCGCGGAAGACCGAATCGAAGCGTGCCACCGGAGCTGCAGAGGGGACGCGAGTCGAGAGCGGTATGACTCGTTGTGGAGTGCCTGGCAATGCTCTGCGGGAGTCGCGATACTTTCCGGATGGACGTCACCGGTCACCTCAGGGCCTCCCTTGACGCCGCGATCGCCCTGGCCAACCACTTCGGCGCCAGGCAAAGCCAGGGACGCGACCGGGATCTGGGCGACGAGGCGGAGAAACGCTCTGCGATCGGAGACGCCCTGAGGCTGGCCACGCGACGCATGCCCCCCGTCGACGAGAAGGCGCTCGGTGACCTGGAAAGCGGGGGCGCGCAGATCTACGCGGCGCTCGAACTGCTGGCCGACGGGCATGAGGACTCCGGGGCGCGGGCCGTCAACGCCCTTCTCAAGGAGACCCGGGCCACTCCCTCTCTGGTGCGCCACGACGGCGATCCGTGGCACCTGCACTTCGCGGCTTCTGACGCCTCCGAGGCCGGCGGGTGGCTCGCCGACCTGGTCACCGCCGTGGCCGTGCTCGTCGGCAGCGCCGACGTGAGCCGGCTGCACCGTTGTGGCGCCGAGCGCTGCGACAACCTCTTCCTCGACGCGACGCGTAGCCGTACGCAGCGCTTCTGCTCCACCGCGTGCCAGAACCGCACGAAGGTCGCCGCCTTCCGGGCGCGCGAGGACCGCCCCGGCTGATCAGGTGTGCCGGGCCGGCCACCGGCGCCTGGATCGAGGATCAGACCGGCACGGGCATCCTCGCGGTGAGGATCGCGGCCTGGGACGTCCACCCCAGCGACGAGTAGAGGCGCTCGCCCTCCGGGCTCGCGATGAGAAGGCCCGTCACCGCGCCACACACGACGGCCCATTCGCACAGGGAGGACATGATCACGCCGGCCAGGCCACGGCGGCGGTGAGCGGGGACCGTCTCGATGGCGTGCGCGACGGCGTCGCGATTCACCACGGCCATCACACCACGGGCGACCGCCTCGCCCGCGGGGAGTTTGACATGGGCTTCGGCCACCGATCCGGTGACGGTCGTCTCCGCCGTGTAGGGCTCCGGCGGCGTGCGCGAAGGACGGCTCCGCAGGTCGACGGTCATCAGCCGCTCCGGTGCCGCGACGAGCTCCAGCCCCGCCTTTCTCAGGGTAACCTCGATCGCCTCGGGGTTGCGCGTGGGGACGGTGAGCCACGTCGGCTTCGACGCCTCGGACACCTCGGCGACGAGCCCGCGAAGAGATTCGGCGTCGTCGTCGGCGTGGAGCGCGATGATCTCCCGGTGCCGGTTGGGCAGTCCGAGAGTGACGTGCAGCGCTCCGCGAGCCTCCTTCGCAGGATCAAGCCCCCGGCACCGGCCCCAACCCGCCTGCCAGCGACGTACCAGGCCGGGCAGCGGATGCATTTGTTGATCCATGATCCAATCGTAACTCTCTTTTTAGAGAATGTCAGTTACATGCCCGCGTCCTTCCCGTGGCTGCGGGCCCACAGGCGGGTGTCCCGGCGGTGTCCGGGCGGTGTTCGGGTGGTGTTCGGGTGGATGTCGCGCGGCAGCGGGCATGGGGGACAATCAACGCCATGCAGTTCGGCATCCTCGGGCCGTTGGACGTCCGGTCCCCCGCCGGTGAGACGATCATCGTGGGTGGGCCCCGGCCGCGCGCCCTTCTGGTGATGCTGCTGCTGAACGCGGGCCGGGTGGTCGGCATGGAGCAGCTGATCGACGGCCAGTACGGCGACGCCCCTCCTTCCGGTGCCGCCAACGCGGTGCAGGCACAGGTGTCCCGCCTCCGCCGCAACCTGCCCGCCGAGCTGATCGAACTTCACGGGGCCGGATACCGGCTCGCGATCGACCCCGACGACGTCGACGTCCACCGGTTCGAGCGGCTCGACCGCGAAGGGCGGCGGCTGCTGACTGCGGGCCACCACGCCGCCGCCGCGAGGCTGCTGCGGGAGGCGCTCGACCTGTGGCGGGGACCCGCCCTGACCGACCTGCCTTTCGGGCAGGCGCAGGTGGCCCGGCTGGAGGAGCTCCGGCTGACGGCGACGGAAGATCTCGTCGAAGCGGAGCTCGCCCTTCCCGAGGGCACGTCGGTGGCCGAGTTGCAGCGGCTGGTGGCCGCGCATCCGCTGCGGGAACGGCTCAGCGGGCAGCTGATGCGCGCCCTGCGGGCGACGGGGCGGCAGGCCGAGGCGCTGGCGGTGTTCGAGGAGACCCGGCGGCTGCTCGCCGAGGAACTCGGCGCCGACCCCTCGCCCGAGCTCGCCGCGCTCCACCTGTCCCTCCTGCGCGCCGAGCAACCGCCGCCCGCGCCACGGCAGCGGCTCGCGGCGCAGCTCACCAGCTTCGTGGGGCGTGAGCGAGAGCTCGCGCAGATCGACGCGCTGCGCGGCTCCCGGCTGATCACGATCATCGGCCCCGGCGGCACCGGCAAGACCCGGCTGGCGATCGAGGCGGCCGGACGCGCACCGCACGACGTGTGCTTCGTCGACCTCTCCCCGCTCGACGGCGGCGCCCAGGTGCCCCAGGCGGTGCTCGGCGCGCTCGGGCTGCGCGAGGCCGGGTTCCAGCCGTCACACGCGCCCGACCCCGCGCAGCGCCTGGTGGCGGCGCTCGCCGAGCAGGAGCTGCTGCTCGTTCTCGACAACTGCGAGCACGTGATCGCCGACGCCGCCACCCTGACCCGCAGGTTGCTGGGCGAATGCCCGGGGCTGAGCATCCTGGCCACCAGCAGGGAGCCCTTCGGCATCACCGGCGAGACACTGGTGCCGCTGACACCGCTCGCCGTCCCGCCACCGGACTCCGCACCGTCCGACGCGCTGGGCTATCCGTCCGTGCGGCTGTTCGCCGACCGGGCGGCGGCCGTACGGCAGGCGTTCGAGGTACGGCAGGCCAACGTCGAGACGGTCGCCCGGATCTGCGCGGCACTGGACGGGCTGCCCCTGGCCATCGAGCTGGCGACGGCGCGACTGCGGTCGTTCACCGTCGAGGAGATCGCCGCCCGCCTGGCCGAGCACGGCCGGTTCCTGCTGCTGTCGCGCGGTGACCGTACGGCGGCGGCCCGCCACCAGACGCTGCGCGCGGTGGTGGAGTGGAGCTGGGGCCTGCTCACACCGGACGAGCAGGCGCTGGCCAGGCGGTTCACCGTGTTCTCGGCGGGCGCGTCCCTGGAGGCCGTCGAGACGGTCTGCGACGTGGACGACGCCGCCGGGCTGCTGGCCGCCCTGGTGGACAAGTCGCTGGTCGAGGCCGACGGTGACCGCTACCGGATGCTCAACACGATCCTGCTGTTCTGCTCGGAGAAGCTGGCCGAGGCCGGAGAGCACGAGCTCCTGTCCGCCGCCCACGCCCGCTACTTCCTCGACCTGGCACAGCTCGCCGGCCCCCACCTCCACCGGGCCGAACAGCTCCAGTGGCTGGACCGGCTCTCCGCCGAGCACAGCAACCTGATGGCCGCGTTGCGCTGGGCCGTACGCGACGACCAGGAGACGGCGCTGCGGCTGGTCGCCGCGCTGGCGGCGTACTGGTGGCTGAGCGGGCGGCGCAGCGAGGCCGCGGAGGCCGCCGCGGAGCTCCTCCGGACGATCGCCCAGCCCGTCCCGGGACTGGAGGAGGAGTACGTGGCATGCGTGGCCTATGCCATCCCCCAGGTCCTCCCCGAACACCGGACACAGGCCGAGGCGATCATTCAGTCGTTCGACCGGCCACTGCGCAATCCCTTCGTGGCCGTCCTGTGGGGCATGATCGCCGGGCCGCCGGAGTCGGTGGAGTCGGTGGACCCCGAGCTGCGCCGGATGCTCGGCACCGATCCGTGGAACCTGGCCCTGGGACGGCTGAGCCTGGCCCTGGTGAGGTCGCTCAACGGCGAACTGGCCGAGGCGGAGCGGGAACTCGGAGAGGTGCTGCCCGACTTCCGTTCCCTGGGGGAACGCTGGGCGACGGCGCAGGCGCTCGACTGGCTCGCCCTGTTCGCGAGCTGGCGCGGGGAGTGGGCACGCGCCCGTGACCTGTGGCGGGAGGCGCTGGAACTGCTCGAAGAGCTCGGCGCCCTTGAGGAGAGGACGGAGATGCTGGGGCGCCGGGCCGAGGGGCTGGTGCGCAGGGGCGACCTCGCCGCCGCCGCCGTCGACTACCGGCACGCCGAAGAACTCGCCCACAGGGCGGGGCAGCCGGGCGCGCCCGCCGCGATCCACCTGGGGCTGGGGCAGATCGCGCGGTTCGAGGGCGACCTGGCCGAGGCCCGGCACCGGCTCCAGCTGGCGCTGTCCGCCTCGGAGACCGGGGGGTTCGGCGCCGAGGGGACGCGGGCGCGCGTGCTCACCGCGCTGGGTCGGCTGGCCGAGGCGGAGGGCGACGTCACCGAGGCCCTGCTCCGCCATCGCGAGGCGCTGGCCACCGCGAGAAGGCCGCCGCCGTCGTCGGACCTCGCCGACGCCGCCGAGGGCGAGGCCGGAGCCGCCCTGCTGGCGGGCGCGGAACAGCGGGCCGCGGGCGCGGAACAGCAGGCCGCGGGCGCGGGACAGCGGGCCGCGCTGCTGCTCGGCGCGGCGGTGGTGCTGCGCGGGACGGCCGTGACCGGAGACCGGGACGTCGCCAGGATCGCCGCGGACGCCCGGGATCTCATCGGCGTGGAGGCGTTCGCGGCGGCGTTCGCCCGGGGGGCCGCGATGAGCCGTGAAGAGGCGTTGACAGTGCTCGACGGCGAGGGCGCGTGACTGTCAGCCGGTAGTCGGCGAGCTGTCAGCGCCCCCCGCGAAGCTCGTGGACATGAAGAACGCCACGGTCCTCATCTCCGGCGCGAGCATCGCCGGCCCCGCGCTCGCCTACTGGCTGAACCGCTACGGCTGCACCGTCACCGTCGTCGAGAAGGCACCCGCCCTCCGCCCCGGTGGCCAGAACGTCGACTTCAAGGGCGCGGTCCACCTCACCGTGCTGGAGCGCATGGGAATCCTGGAGGAGGTCCGGCGGCGCCAGACCGGCGGGACCGACCAGGTCATCGTCGACGCGAACGGCACAAAGCTGGCGGTCATGCCGGGTGAGTTCACCGGCGGCGCCATCGAGATCTCCCGGGGCGACCTGGCCGCCCTGCTGTACGAGAAGACCGCGGGGAACTGCGAGTACGTCTTCGGCGACTCCATCACCTCGCTGACCGAGACGGCCGGCGGCGTGCACGTCACCTTCGAGCGCGGCGCACCGCGCACCTTCGACCTGGTGGTTGGCGCGGACGGCATCCACTCCAACGTGCGGCGGCTGGCCTTCGGCCCCGAGTCCCAGTACGTGCGGTTCCTCGGTTACCACTACGCGCTGGCCGACCTCGGCATCGACTCCGGCAGCATGATGTACAACGAGCCGGGCAGGATGGCGGCGCTCGGCGGTCCCAAGGCGCCCGCGTTCTTCGTCTTCGCCTCCGAGCAACTGGACTATGACCGATACGACGTCGAGCAGCAGAAGCGGATCCTGATCGACGCCTACCGGGGCGGGGACTGGCGCATCCCCGAACTCATGGCCAAGATGCCGAACGCGCGCGAGCTCTATCTCGACTCGATCAGCCGGGTCGAGATCGACCACTACGCCAAGGGCCGGGTGGTGTTGCTCGGCGACGCCGCCTACGGCAACACCCTGGGCGGCTTCGGCACCGGGCTGGCCCTCGTGGGCGCGTACGTGCTGGCCGGCGAGCTGGCGGCGGCCGGCGGCGACCACCGGGTGGCGTTCCGGAACTACGAGGAGGCCTTCCGCGGCTACGCCAAGGTGTCCAAGCAGGGCAACGGCGCCGGTTCCTTCCTCGCCCCGGCGACGCGGAAAGGGATCAGAATGCGGAACTGGATGTTCAAGCGCAGGCTGCTGTTCAAGGCGCTGATGAAGATGACCGACATGTTCGCCACGAACATCGAGCTCATGGACTACACGTCACTGGGCATGTCCTCCTCCACGAGATGAGGGATCGCCTCGGGATGCCGGAGCGTGCGCCGATATGGCGTCTCCTCAGACCCTGCGCCGCCTGAGGAGACGCCACCCCGCGAGGGCGAGACCGAGTGCCGCCACGGCGGCACCTCCGTAGATCCAGAACGGGCTCGGCCCGTCCCCGGCCGCATCCGGCGGAGAAGGCTTCGCGACCGCCGTCGGACGCGTGGCCGTACCGAGAGCGGCGAGAAGCTCGGCGGTGAGAGGCTCCGCGTTCTGAACCCCGTCCCCCATGCGCAAGGGGGCCTCGCCCGCTTGGACCCTCCGGTTTCCCGAGCACAGCGTGGTGCGCAGCGGAACGCCCGGGTCGATCTCGAACGTGCCGGACTCCCCCTCGGAGGCGAACACCAGATAGCGGGACCCCGTGTCGAAGTCATACCCGCAGGACGCCCCGTCGGCGTTGGTGGCGACGTCGAACTCGACGCTCGCCTTCCCCTTGTAGACCTGGTCGACGCGGAAGGTGTAGACCATCGGCGGCCGAGGCCCGGAGAGAGTGCCCTCGACCTGGCGAACGGCCACCACCGTCCCGGTGAAGACGGCGGCCGACTGCCCCACCTGGGCCTTCGGCTCAAGTCGGGCGCACGAGCAGGCGCATGCCGTACCGGGGGCGATCGCGAGGGTGGCGGCGAGAAACAGGAGAACGGCGAGAATCCGGTGCTTCATGCTCTCACCACGTATCGCTCCGAACGGCGGTTCGATCAACCAGGCGCCAACGGGAGAAGGACCGGCCCGCGACGGTGAATCCGGGCCTGGATAAGCCCGTCCGGCGCTGTTACTGTCAAGCCCGGAGCGCCGGGAAGCCTGGTCGGCAACGACATATCGGACCGGCTTCGAGGAGGTCCCATGCCAGGCGGTCCTGCCGTCCTCATCAGTGGCCTGACCAAGCGTTTCGGCACCGTCCACGCCCTGAACGGCCTCGACCTCACCGTCCAGACGGGCGAGGTGCACGGCTTCCTCGGCCCGAACGGCGCGGGCAAGACAACGGCCCTGCGCATCCTGCTCGGGTTGCTGCGCGCCGACTCCGGCCACGCCGAATTGCTCGGCGGCCGCCCGTGGGACGACGCGGTCGAGCTGCACCGGCGGCTGGCCTACGTGCCGGGCGACGTCGTGCTCTGGCCGACGCTGTCCGGTGGGGAGGCCATCGACCTGCTCGGCCGGCTGCGCGGCGGGCTCGACCCCCGGCGCCGGGCGACGCTGCTGGAGCGCTTCGACCTCGACCCGACCAAGAAGGGCCGCACCTACTCCAAGGGCAACCGGCAGAAGGTCGCCCTCATCGCCGCGCTGGCCTCCGATGTGGAACTGCTACTGCTGGACGAGCCGACATCCGGACTGGATCCGCTCATGGAGGCGGTATTTCGCGACTGCATCGCCGAGGAGCGGAGCAACGGCCGTACCGTACTGCTGTCCAGCCACATCCTGTCCGAGGTCGAGGCGCTGTGCGACCAGGTGACGATCATCCGCGAGGGCCGGGCGGTCGAGAGCGGGACGCTGGCCCAGCTGCGCCACCTGACCCGCACCTCGATCACCGCCGAGCTCGTCCGGCCGCCGGCCGGGCTGGCGGCGCTGCCGGGCGTGCACGGCCTGGCCGCCGACGGCTCGCGCGTGCGCTTCGAGGTGGACGCCGACAAGCTCGACGGCGTCCTGCGCGTGCTCACCGAGGCCGGCGTGCGTGGTCTGACCTGCCGCCCGCCCACCCTGGAAGAGCTGTTCCTACGGCACTACCAGATGGCCGAATCATGATCTCCCTTACCGGGGCCGGCACGCTGATCCGGCTCGCCCTGCGCCGCGACCGCCTCCTGCTGCCGATCTGGATCGCCACCGTCACCGGGATCGTGACCGTCACCGCCTCGGCGATCGCCGAGCTGTACCCGGACATGGAGCAGCGGCTCGCGCTTGGTGTCACCATCGGCGCCAACTCCGCGTTGCGGGCGCTCACCGGCCCGGTCTTCGACCCGGCCTCGGTCGGCGGCCTGACCGCCTGGCGCGTGACCACCATCGCCGCCGTCCTCGCGAGCCTCATGAGCATCCTGGTCGTGACCAGGCACACCCGCGCCGAGGAGGAGACCGGCCGCGCCGAGCTGATCGGCGCCGGGGCGGTCGGCCGCCACGCGCTCCCGGTGGCGGCCGTGGCCGTGGTGGGCGGGGCGAACCTCGGCATCGCCCTGCTCGTCACGCTCAGCCTGGCCGGGCAGGGACTTCCCGCCTCCGGCGCGCTCGCCTTCGGCCTCGCGGTCGCCGGGACGGGCTGGGTGTTCACCGGGGTCGCGGCGCTGGCCGCGCAGCTGACCGAGAACGCCCGCACGGCCAACGCCGTCGCCTCGGCCGCGCTCGGCCTGTCCTTCCTGCTGCGGGCGGCGGGCGACTCGACCGACAACGCCGCGCTGTCCTGGATGTCTCCCCTGGGCTGGGCCCAGCGGGTGCGGGCCTTCGCCGGCGAACGCTGGTGGCTGCTCGGCCTGTTCGCCCTGGCCGGGCTGGGTCTGGTGATCGCCGCCGACCTGATGGCCAGGCGCCGCGACGTGGGCGCGGGGCTGCTGCCGCCCCGGCGCGGTCCCGCGACCGCCGCCCGGCACCTGGGCAGCCCGCTGGCGCTGGCCTGGCGGCTGCACCGCGGCACGCTGCTCGGCTGGACCGTCGGCTTCGCCGTCGTGGGAACGGTGTTCGGCTCGCTGGCGGCGAGCGTGGGCGACCTCGTGGGCGACAATCCGCAGCTCGCCGACCTGATGGCCAGGCTCGGCGGCGAAGGTGCGATCGTCGACGCCTTCCTGTCCACCGAGATGGGCCTGCTCGGCCTGGTCGCCGGCGGCTACGCCGTACAGGCGACGCTGCGCCTGCGCGCCGAGGAGACCGCACTCCGCGCCGAACCGATTCTGGCGACGGCGGTTCTCCGCCGTCGATGGCTGGCCGGCCACCTGGTGTGGGCGCTGGGCGGCGCCACGGTGATCCTCACGGCGGCGGGCCTGGCCGCCGGTCTCGCCCACGGGCTGCGCGTCGGCGACCCCACCCAGGTCGTGCGTGTTCTCGGCTCGGCCATGGTCCAGGCGCCGGCGGTGTGGGTGCTGGCCGGCATCACGACGCTGCTGTTCGGGCTGCTGCCCAGGCTGACCGCCCTCGCGTGGGCGGCCCTGGTGGCGTTCGTCCTGCTCGGCCAGCTCGGCGAACTACTCCGGATCGACGAGCGCATCCGCGACCTCTCGCCTTTCGCCCACCTGCCGCGGGTCCCCGGCGGGGAGGTGACCGCGGCGCCCCTCCTCTGGCTGGCCGGCGTCACCGTGGCGCTGGTCCTGGCCGGGATCGCCGGATTCCAGCGACGTGACCTGGCCGGCGGCTGACGAACGTCCGGCCGCGGACGTGCCCGCTTCCCTGGCGGGAGTTCCGACGACGAGACAGGCGTGTGCCCGCTTCGGGCCCCGGCCGTGCTCCCACGGGTGTTTCCACCGGTCAGGACACCATGGACGGCACGGCGGTCCATGTGTCGCAGGCGGTGGGAGAGACCGCGTGGTAACCGCGATTGAACCAGCGGACCCGGTTGGCGCCGGTGCCGTGGGTGCGGTACTCGCCGTCGTCACCGCTGGCGCGAAGCATGTCGGACAGCGCCTCCCAGTCCTGCCCGGTGCGTGGCAGGGAGCGTTGCACGCTGCCCAGGAACACGCCCGACAGGCAGTCCGCCTGAAGCTCGTAGCGGCGGCCGAACTCGGCCTGGCGGGCCCGATCGGAGCGGGCACGAGCCTCGTAGTCGTCTCTGACGCCGGTGAGGCTCTGCAGGTGGTGGCCGTATTCGTGGGCCGCCACCTTGAGGGGGTACAGGTCGGTCCGGTCCTCGATCCAGTTGCCCGTGAGCGGGAACACCAAGGTGGCCTGCTCCGTGCAGTAGAAGGCCGCGGCGTTGGCGGGCCAGCGGACTCCGCACACGCGCTGCGCGGGCTCCTCGTAGAAGCGGACCGCGGGTGCGCGGAACCTCAGCCCGGCGCGAGCGAAGTGGGCGGACCATGATTTGTTCAGACATTTCATGGCCGCCGTCAGATATTCACGCGTCCGAGGCATGCCTCCGTCGATGATCGGCGGCTCCGGGCACGACGTGACCGCCAGCTTCCCCGTCTTCAGCAGCGGGCTCTTGGGCGAGGCGGACGGGGCGGATGGGGCAGGCGAGGCGAACGGGGCGGATGGGGCAGGCGAGGCGGACGGGGCGGCCCATGCGGCTCCCGATGACAGGACCGTCAGGCACACGGTCGCCAGGGTCGCCATAAGGGCCCGTCGCGGGAGGGCAGCCGAGCGTCGGAGAAGCGGGGAGCCGGCACCGGGCGGGAGGAAGCGCACGATCAGACAGCTTAGGACTCCTGGCGCGTCCAGCCGAGGCGACGCCGCACAGCGCGTGAGAACCGCCCTCCGTACCCATCGCCGGCGAAGGGCGGACGGCATGGCCGGGCAGTTCATAATCACTTGTCTCCGCACTTTCCGGTCAAAACGTCAAGCTTTCTTCGGCCCTGTCAAAACCTGTAGGTCACCCCGTATGGCCAGGTCGTCTCCGGGCACATACGCGCTACGTCTGGCACGGCTTCCGGTTCTCCGTACACAGGCCGGGTGCACGCGCGGGAGCCCGGGGCCTGCCCCGGCAAGGCGTGACGGGATTCGAGGATCCGGAAAGGGAACGACGCCCATGTTCATCAACCGACCCGTCACGCACGGGCTCGCGCTGGCCGTCACGGCGGGAGCCGGCGCGCTCGTGTTGCTCACCGCCTGCGGAAACGGCGACGGCGCCATGGCCGGGCTCGTCGACACGCCCAGCAGCTCGGCCACCTCCCCGAGCCGGCAGGCGGACACGTCCTTCAGCGACATCGACGTCATGTTCGCGCGGATGATGATCGAGCACCACAAGCAGGCCGTGGAGATGGCCGAGCTGGCCGAGACGCGCGCCAGGAGTCCGGAGGTCAAGGATCTGGCAGCCAGGATCAAGGCCGCCCAGGAGCCGGAGATCGCCACCATGACGGGCTGGCTGTCGGAGTGGGGTGAGCCCTCGGCGTCCTCCGGAGGAGAGGGGCACGGCATGTCCCCGGGAATGAAGGGCCACGGCGTGCCCGGGATGATGAGCGATGAGGACATGGAGGAGCTTGAGGCGGCCACGGGCGCGGAGTTCGACCGCATGTTCCTGCGGATGATGATCGCCCACCATGGGGGGGCGATCGAGATGTCGAAGATGGAGCAGGCGCAGGGAGCCACTTCTCGGGCGAAGGAACTCGCCGGGACCATCGAGAACGCCCAGCAGGCGGAGATCCAGGAGATGCAGAAGCTCCTCGACCGGCTCTAGATCGCGTGATGGCCGAGTTCGAGGGCGAAGCCGTGGGCCGATGAGGAGGTAGATCTTTTGTCCTTTATGTGGTGATTTATTTACCTTTGCGAGATTTTACTACTACATTCCACCGTAATGACCGGCGACCTGCCTTCACCCGGAAGGCAGCCGGTCTGCCGCTGAATCCCACGCGTGACGGAGACGGCTCCGTCACGGGAACCGGGGACCCATATGCGAGACCGAAGACTCTCCCGTCTCGCCCGGGGTGAATCCGCCGCGCACGCGGCGGTAGGGCAACTCCTGGCCCGAACCCGTCAGCTAACCCGGTAAGCGGTCAAGGAGAGGAGAGACGGGTGGAGCACCCCACTCGCCCCATCGGACGCCGCGCTTGCGGCAGTACCCCATCGGATGGCGGGCCGTGAGAGACCTCCGGTCCGGGACAGCCTGACCGGACCCACGACGTGATCCCCCACCGCGCCGGCCACGGACCCGAGCCGTCGGCCGTCCCCTCGCGCGGTCGCTCCGTCCGATAGCTCCGTCCGATAGAGGAAGACCCCCATCCCCGTGCGTTCCATCCCCGAGGGGCTGCTTGAGGCTGCCCGAAAAGCTCTCGGCTATCGCGAGAAGAACAACGGCTCCACCAAGTTCGGCCGCTGGTACTACACCAACGTCGACACCAGCACGCCGTCCTTCAAAACCGCACCGTGGTGCGACATGTTCGTCACCTGGGCCGCCCACCAGGCAGGCATTCAGGACTACGTCGGAGAGTTCGCCTACACCGTCGACCACGCGAAGTGGTTCCGGAGGCATGACGCCTGGAGCGACAAGCCCGAGCCGGGTGCCCTGGTGTTCTACGACTGGTCGGGCTCCAAGAACATCAATGGCATCGACCACGTCGGCATCGTGGAAAGAGTCAACGGCAGAAAGATCAAAACCATTGAGGCCAACGTCGACGGCGTATGGCTCAAGCGAAAGGTGCGGGATCAGAGCAAGGTCGTGGGCTACGGCCTTCCCCGCAAGGTCTGGAAGGCGAAGGACGGGCAACGCAAGGTCTGGGAGGTGAAGAACGCACCTCAGGAGATCCGGGAGATGGAGAACGACCTTCAGGAGATCCAGGACACGGATAACACACCTCAGGAGACCTGGGAGGTGGAAAACGCACCCCAGGAGGCCCAGGAGGCGAGGGACGGGGATCAGGCCGTCGCCGGCCTCCCGAAGCCGAACGATCCGGCGAAACCGCAGGCCATGGCGGCGGGATCCGACGCCGCGCCGACCGTGCGGGCTTTCGCGAGCACGAGCGGCGCGCTCAGTGGATCCGACTTCGGCGATCTGCCTGTCATGCAGGAGACCACGGTTTCCGCGGTGGCTGTGACGGCATTGCTCTGCGTCGTTTTTCTCGTCAGGTGGACCAGAGGCAGGACGTCGTCCGCCGGTCCGGCCACGGGACGGCACCGCCAGGCCGCGTTCGGCCTGCCGGCCTGATGACGCCGGTCCTTCTCGGACCGCGACGGCCGTCCATGGTGGAGTCGCGCCCCCAGCGGGCGCGAATCTCCATGGTCAGGCAAAAAGACCCCTCCGCTCGTTTCGATCCGTGGGCGTGGGGAGGTAACCGGTAAGGACAGCGGCCGGTGGTGAGGGAACCCTCGGTGAATACCAGTGATCACAATGTGGACGAGGACGGGTTTGACGCCCTCCTCTCGCGGTGTCGAGCGGATGCCGACCTGCGAACCGCGACGATGAAGAGCCGGCCATGACATCACAGTGGCAACACCCGCCGATGTTCCGCGTCTCATCACACCAGTGCGACGGAGTGACCGTCATCTCCGTCAGCGGCGAACTCGACCTGATCACCGCGCCGACGCTGCGCAAGCACCTGCGCGCGGCGGCTCTGCCTCCCGCCACGCCGGTGCTGATCGTGGACATGTCGGAGGTCTCCTTCTGCGACTCGGTCGGGATGAGCGAGCTGGTTCTGGCGTTGCACCGCAGCCAGACCGACGGGGTACGGCTGATGCTCAGCGGCGTTCACGGGAACCTGGAACGGCTGCTGTATCGCACCGGACTGCACAACGCCTTCGAACAGCACACCAGCCGCGATGAGGCCCTGCGCCAGGCGGGCACCGAAGCCGGCCGGTGATCCCACCGGAACCGGCGAGTTCCGCCGTGTGGCGCCGTGCTCAGGAGGCCGGGGTTCTTCCCTTCGACGCGGCCCGGTGGCGCAGGCTGTCCTGGGCGGCGACGTATTTGAGCATGAGGCGGGCGAGTTCCAGACGGTCCTGCTCGGACCAGTCCGCGGTGATGTGCTCGTAGGTCGCGCGCTGGTGGCGGCGGAAGCGCGCCATCAGGTCGGTGCCGCCTGGGCTGAGGTGGAGGACCGTACGGCGCCCGTCCTCCTGGGAGGCGGCGCGGACCAGGTAGCCGGCGGAGATGCAGTCGCTGACCATGCGGCTGGCCACCGAGGGGTCCACGCCGAGGTGCTCGGCGATCGCGCCGACGGTCATCTCGCGCCCACCGTCCTGCTCGGCCTCCAAGACGATGTTCAGCACCAGGGTCCGGCTCAGGTCCTTGGCGGAGATGGGGCTCTCCACCTCCAGCAGGGAGGAACGGCGTAGCTTCCCGAACGCCGGCCCGACCGCGTTCAGCAGCTCATCGGCTGTTTTCGGCTCCTTCGTCGTCATGCGCACATGCTACATCCACCACATCACACATACATGTGTTGACATGAAAACGTGTGCATGTAAGCATGCATATGTCCTCACCGACGAAAGGAACTGAACGTGACCATCCTCATCACCGGCGCCCGCGGCAAGGTCGGCCAGGCGATCATCAAGCGCCTGCACACCGCCGGCCACAGCGTCCGCGCCGCCAGCAACAACCCCGCCGAGCTGACCGTCCCGGACGGCGTCGAGGTCGCCGAGCTGGGCCTGTCCCGGCCCGAAACCTTCGAAGCCGCACTACGGGACGTCCGCCAGGTGTTCCTCTATCCCGAGCCGAGCGGCATCCATGACCTGATCAAGGCCGCCGAGGCCGCCGGCGTCGAGCACGTCGTCCTGCTGTCGTCGTCCTCGGTCCTGGCCCCCGGCGCCGAGAGCGACCCGCTCGCCGGCCACAGCCTCCAGGTCGAGCGCGCGCTGGCCGGCTCCGAGCTCACCCGCACGTTCCTGCGCCCGGACGCCTTCGCCAGCAACGCGCTCGGCTGGGCCTACTTCATCGGGCAGGGAATGCCCATTCAGCTCGCCTACCCCGACGCCCACATCGCGCCCATCCACACCGACGACATCGCCGACATCGCCGTCGAGGCCCTCACCGGCGACTCACTGACCGGCCGCGAGATCACCCTCACCGGAGCGCGGTCGCTCACCTTCCGCGAGCAGCTCGTCATCCTGTCCGACGTCCTCGGCCGCGACATCCCCGTCGAGCAGATCACCCGCACCGAAGCCGAACAGCAGATGAGCCAGTACATGCCGGCTCCGATGGTCGGCTCGCTGCTCGACCTGTGGGCGGCCGCTTCCGCCGGCCCCGCCGTCATCGCCGACACCACCGAGACCCTCCTCGGCACGCCCGCCCGCGACTTCGAGCAGTGGGCCCGCGAGAACGCCGCGGCCTTCACCCAGCATTGATCCGGACGGGCCGCACAGCCCGTCCCTTTCCCCCTAGGCATCTCCATGACCACCGTTTCGCCCCCGGCCGGACCGCAGACCACCGGCCGCCGCCGGTGGGCCGTCCTCGCCGTCGTCCTCTTCGCCTCGATCCTCGACCTGCTGGACGCGACGATCACCAACATCGCAGCCCCGACCATCGCCGCCGACCTGCACGGCGGGGACGCCCTCGTCCAGTGGCTCGGCGCCGGCTACGCCCTGGCCATGGGCGTCCTGCTGGTGGTCGGCGGACGGCTCGGCGACAAGTACGGCCGCCGCCGCCTGTTCCTGACCGGGATCACCGGATTCACACTCATGTCCATCGGCTGCGGCCTGGCCTTCGACCCCACGTCCGTCGTCGTCTTCCGGCTGCTCCAGGGGGCCTTCGGCGCCCTGCTGATCCCGCAGGGGTTCGGCATCCTCGGCGCGGTGTTCCCGCGTGACGAGATCGGCAAGGCCTTCGGCGTGTTCGTCCCCGCCCTGGGCCTGTCCGCGATCAGCGGCCCGGTCCTGGCCGGGTTCCTCATCAACGCCGACCTGTTCGGCCTCGGCTGGCGCCCCATGTTTCTGATCAACATTGTGCTCGGCGGCCTCGCGATCGGCATGGCCGTCCGGCTCCTGCCCCGCGACACCGGCGACCGGACGGTCACCGTCGACGGTCCCGGCTCAGGCCTCCTCGCCGTCACGATGCTCGGCCTGCTGTACGGGCTGATCGACGGCTCCAGCCACGGCTGGACGATCGCCCCGATCCTGTCCCTGATCCTGGGCGTCGTCTTCTTCGGCCTTTTCTGCCGCCGTCAGCGCACCGCACCGAACCCGCTCATCGAGCCGTCGCTGCTGAAGAACCGCGGCTTCACCTCCGGCCTGATCCTCGGGCTCGTCTTCTACGCCGCGGTCTCGGGGCTGCTCTTCATCCTCTCTCTCTTCGTGCAGGACGTCCTGCGCCACACACCGGGTCAGGCGTCCCTGGATCTCGCGCCCATCGCGGCCGGCATCATCGTCGCCTCGATCGCCGCGCACAACCTTCTCGCCCGCCTGGGACGCACCCTCATCATGATCGGCCTGGCTCTCGTCCTGGCCGGTACGGCCTCGCTGCTCATCCTGGTCCACGCCCAGGGCGCCGCCCTGACCACCTGGGCGCTCATCGTCCCGGTGTTCGTCTCCGGCCTCGGCCTCGGCGCCTGCTTCGGCAGCGTCTACCAGGTCACCCTCGGCGACATCGACCCGAAGGAGTCCGGCAGCGCCAGCGGCTCGCTCTCCGCGGTCCAGCAGCTGGCCAACAGCATCGGCGCCGCCGCCATCACCACCGTCTACTTCCACTCCTCCCACGGCACGGAGCGGAGCCTGGCGGTCGTCACCGCCCTCGCTCTTGCCTGCTGCGCTCTCGTCCGGCTTCTGCCGCGCAAGGCGCAGTCCAACCACCACTGAGCACCCTCAGGAGCAGCCATGAACACCGCCAAGCCCATCGGCTACTGGCTCAACCGCACCGACAAGGCCCTCACCGGCTACATGAACTCGATGCTGGGCGAGTTCGGCCTCACCCGGATCGCCTGGCAGGTCCTCAACGTCGTCGAGGAAACCCCCCAGGCCACCGACGCCGACGTCCTGGCCGTCCTCGGAGCGAACGCCGACGCGCCCACCCTGACCGCCGCCATCGACACCGTACTCGCCGGCGGCTGGGTGTCCCGCCCCGAACCGGCCCTGCTCGCCCTGACCGACGACGGCAGAGCCCGCCTCGCCACGGTCGCCGAACGCGTCGACGCCTTCCGCGACCTGTCGATGCGCGGCATCTCCCTCCAGGAGTACCAGACGGCCGTCAGTGTCCTTGAGCGCATGACCCACAACCTCTCCGAGTGACCCGTGTGGCGGCGGGATGCCGCCACACGGTGCCGATCAGCCGCTCTCCGCGCTGGTCAGGCGCTCTCTGCGGCCTTCTTGAGGTGTTCGAGCCAGGCCGCCAGCGAGCCGTCGAGCGCGACCCGCAGGCCCTCGACGTCGGCGCGGACCGGGTCGCCGTCCCACGACTCCTCGGTGCGCACGTGCACCGCACCGTCTTCCTCGTCGAACGTCCACTGGTGGATGCCCGTGATGCCGTGCGCGGGGCCGCCCCAGAGGATGCGGGAGGGAGCCTCGACCGCGTAGACGGTGGAGGCGATGTCCAGCCCGGCGGTGTGCCAGTGGAAGACCGCTCCCGGCACCAGGGGCCCATCGGCGCGGGCGGCGGTGATGTCCGGCTGCCACGACGGCCAGGACGACACGTCGGTGTGCAGGTCCCAGACTCTCCCCAGCGGCGCGTTGACCATGATGCCGCGACGTACGACGACGGCCGCTTCGGTGTCGATTCCAGTGATCATCAGAACTCCTCCGTGTCGGGGATCCAGTGGCCGTGAATGCCCGCGGGAACCCGGCGGGGCAGCTCGACGACGGCGACCGGGTCACGGCGGATGTCGCTCGCGTCGAGGACGAGCAGCTGGGAGGCGTCGGCTTTGAGGTCGCTGACGATGGTGAGCAGGTATCCGTCGTCCTCGTTGACGGCACCGGCGGCGGGGACGAAGACCGCCTCGCCGGGCATGCGGTCCTCACCGTGGCGAAGCAGCTGCTGCCGTCCGGTGGCGGTGTCGAACTTGATGGTCGCGTATCCGGAAAGGCCCGCGCCGGGGAAGGCGACGGCGTAGCTGTAGCGGTTGACCAGACCGGTGTGGGCGTCGTTGATCGAGGGGAACTCGGTGGCCAGGTCGTCGAGGGGCTCGTCGGTGGCCTTGCCGGTGGCCGGGTCGAGGACCCAGCGGTGGAAGGTCGATCCGGCGTCGGGGCTGGTGCCGTAGCCGGGCGCGCCGACCCACCACTTCCACGAGTTCTCCCAGGAGGCGCGGTCGTAGCGAGGGCCTTCGAGCACCACGCGCCCCTGCGGATCGACGTAGGAGTTGGTGACGTGAAGCAGCGCCGCCTGCTCCACCTCGAACCAGGTGACCTTGGCCGGCCCGGTGCGCGGCATCACGCCGATCCGGAACGGGACGTCGTCGTGCCAGCGGTAGGGGATTCCGGAGTGCTCGGCGTGGTCGAACACCACGGGAGAGTTGAGGAAGACCACGTGCTGCTCGGTGATGGCGAAGTCGTGCATGAGCGACGGCCCCGAGCCGTCGATGATCTCCGTGCGGATGATCTCACCCGAGGCGGCGGCGACGTAGTAGGTCAGGTACGGCGGGAACGGGCTGTAGCTGAAGAAGTGCAGCTCCCCGGTGACCGGGTCCTCCTTGGGGTGGGCGGTCATCGCGCTGGTCAGCTTGCCGCCGAAGTCGTAGACGCCGATCGTGTCGAGCTCGGCGCTGACCTCCCAGGGCAGGTTGGCCTCCTGCAGCGCCAGGTAGCGGCCACCGTGAAAGATGATGTTGGTGGCCGCGGCGCTGACCTCCAGCTCCGTCCCGGTGAACGGCACACCGTCCAGGAACGGGGTGCGCACCCAGCGGTTGCGGTACCACTCGGCGCGGCCCTGGGTCAGGCGCACACCGTGGATCATGCCCGCGCCCCTGAACCAGTGGGTGGGGGTGATGCCCGGCTTGGGATTGTGACCGTTGCGGAAGTAGCGCCCGTTCAGCTCCTGCGGCAGCGTGCCATGGACGGTCAGCTCATGTGCGGTGATCTCGTCGGTGACGGGTGTGAAATGGCCGGTGATATACGGCACGGGCAGATCACTCACGGATCATGTCCTTTCGGTTTCTGACAGTGACAACGGAGAGCAGTGCGGTCAGCAGGGCGAGTACGGCGGAGGCCAGGAAGGCTCCGCCGTACCCGCTCGTGACGGAGACGACGGTCAGGACGGCCAGCCCGATCGCGCCCCCGATCTGGCGGGTGGCGTTGATCAGGCCGCCGGCCAGGCCGCTGTCCTCGGCCGGGACACCGGCCGAGGACAGGGTGGTGAGCTGGACGAAGGCCACCCCCAGGCCGGCGCCGACCAGCAGCGAGGGGCCGAGCAGGTCGATGAGGAAGGTGCCGTTCTCGGGGGCCGGGGACAGCCAGGCGAGCCCGGCTGCCAGCACCAGCAGGCCGCCGGCCAGCAGGGTCCGGGCGGACATCCGCCTGGCCAGCCGTGGTGTGCTCCAGGAGGAGATGGTGATCATCAAGGCGAGTGGCAGCTGGGTCAGGCCCGCTTCCATCGGCGTGTATCCGAGAACCCGCTGCTGGTAGAGCGGCAGGAAGAAGAACAACCCGAGCCAGACCGCGCCGAGCACCGCCATCAGCGCGTTGGCCGCGGCCACCGAGCCCACCGCGAAGATCCGCGCGGGCACCAGCGGGTCGGCTGCCCGCCGCTGAAGAACCACGAAGGCGCCGAGAAGCACCGGCCCGGCGCCCAGCGCGGCCCAGGAGGTGAGCGTGCCCAGGCCGGACAGGCCGTAGGTGAGGGCGACCAGGCCACCCGTCACCATGAGCGCCCCCGGCACGTCCAGGCGGCCGCCGCGCGGCCGGTCGGCGGCGACCAGCAGCCAGGTGGCCGCCATCACGGCCACCGTGAAGGGGATCATGACGAGGAACACCGACCGCCAGCCGTACGCGTTCCCGAGCATGCCGCCCAGCAGCACGCCCGCCGCGCCGCCCGCACCGGAGACCGCGCCCCAGACACCCAGCGCGGTCCCGCGCCCCTGTCCGGCAGGGAACAAGGTCAGCACCAGGGCCAGGGCGGTCGGCGCCAGCAACGCCGCGCCCACGCCCTGGGCGGCCCTGGCCGCGATCAGCACCCCTGCCCCGTTCGCCAGGGCGGCGCCCAGCGAGGAGATCGCGAACAGGCCCGCACCGATCAGGAAGACGCGGCGCAGGCCGTACACGTCGCCGGATCGGCCACCGAGCAGCAACAGCGCGCCGAAGACCAGTACGTAGGCGTTGACCACCCAGGACAGCCCCGCGGGAGACAGCCCCAGGCCCGCGCGGATCTCCGGGAGCGCGACGTTCACGATCGAGGTGCTCAGCACGACGAGGAACTGGGCGGTCGCCAGGACCGCCAGCGGCAGCCAGGGGCCGGACCGCGGGGCCGGCCGTTCGAGGTGGAGACTGTTCACGCCGATCACGTTCGCATCGGCGCGTCGACGCTCGCGTCGGTAGAAATCGCCTATCCCGCCCAGACCGCCGACCCTGGACTCCGCTCGGCCGGCGTCCGCCTAACGTTTCCCTGCAGCAGGGGCAGATATATATGAAGCAGACATGATTGGACGTTTTTGGATATGCGAACCGGCACCGGGCGATCGGTGGCACAGCGCTCACCTCTCATCGGCCGGCACGATGAGATCCGGCAACTCGGCACACTGATCGACGCGGCCGGACAGGGCCGAGGAGGAGCCCTGGTCCTGCGCGGCGAACCCGGCGTCGGCAAGAGCGCGCTGCTCGGCCACATACGGGAGACCGCCGCCGGGTTCCAGGTCGTGCACGCCTCCGGCGCGGAGTTCGAGATGGAACTGCCGTTCGCCGCCCTGCACCAGCTGTGCGCTCCGGCGCTGGACCATCTGGCGGCGCTGCCGGCGCCCCATCGCAAGGCCCTGGAGATCGCCTTCGGCTTGGACACGGGCACGCCCGACCCGTTCCTTGTGGGCATCGCCACCTTGGGGCTGCTGGTCGAGACGGTGCGCGAACGCCCGCTGCTGTGCGTGGTCGACGACGCGCAGTGGCTGGACCACGCCTCGGCCAAAGCGCTGGCCTTCCTCGCTCGCCGGGTCGCCGCGGAACGGGTGGCCGTGGTGTTCTCCCTGCGCGAGCCGAGCCGACTGCCCGAACTCGACGGGTTGCCGAGCCTGACCGTCGAAGGGCTGAGCGAGGCGGACGCGCGCGCGTTGCTGGCCGCCGAGATCCGCGCCCCGCTGGACGAGCGAGTGCGCGACCGCATCCTGGCCGAGGCACGCGGCAACCCCCTGGCGCTGCTGGAGCTTCCCCGAAGCGTGGGACTGACCGGAATGGCCGGCGGATTCGCGCTTCCCGACACGCCACCCCTGTCGAGTCCCCTGTCGAGCAGGATCGAGCAGAGCTTCCAGGCCCGCCTGGAACGCCTGCCCGCCGGCACGCGGCTGCTGCTGACCGTCGCGGCGGCCGACCCGGTCGGTGACCCGGCCCTGCTGTGGCGGGCCGCCGGGCTGCTGGGCCTGGACGTGACGAGCGCCGGGCCCGCGGAGGCCTCCGCCCTGGTCGAGTTCGGCACCCGCATCCGCTTCTGCCATCCCCTGGCGCGATCCGCGGTGTATCGGGCCGCCGGACTGGACGAGCGCCGGAGGGCGCATCACGCGCTGGCCGCGGCCACCGACCCGATGGCGGATCCCGACCGGCTGGCCTGGCATCGAGCCCAGGCCGGCGCAGGCCCCGACGAGGACGTGGCGGCCGAACTCGAACACTCCGCGGCTCGCGCACAGGCCCGCGGAGGAGTGGCGGCCGCCGCGGCCTTCCTCGAACGATCGGCGGAGCTCACCCTCGACCCCGAACGGCGCACCGAACGCGTGCTCGCCGCGGCACAGGCCAAGCTCATAGCCGGCGCCTTCGACGCCGCGGCCGAGTTGCTGACCGCCGCGGAGACCGGACCGCTCGACCAACGGCAGCTCGCCAGGATCGACCTGCTGCGCGGCCGGATCTCGTTCGTCCGGCACAGAGGTGGCGACGGCGCCACCACCTACCTGCTCCGCGCCGCCCGGCGCCTGGCCGATTCGGACCCGAAGTGGTCGCGCGCCTGCTACCTGGACGCGCTGGAGATGGGCATGCTCACCGGCGGAATGGACACGATCATTGCGGCGGCCCGGTCCGCGCCTCCCGCTCCCCAGCCGCCGGACAGCGCGGACGCGGTGCTGGACGGCCTGGTCAGCCTGGCCACCGACGGCCACCGGGTCGCCATCCCGCCGCTGCGGCCGATCGTCGCCGACGTGCACGACGAGGTGTGGGTCCGACGGCCCTCGCTGGCGTCCCTGCTCTCGGTGGAGGTGTGGGACTTCGACGCCTACATCGGCACCGCCGAACACCTCGTGGAGGTGGGCCGCTCGTCCGGCTCGTTCCATCTCCTGCCCATCGGGCTGGCCATGCTGGCCGCCGCTTCCGCGCACGCGGGCGACTTCGGGGCGGCAATGGAGCTGATCTCGGAAGGGGAGGCGATCGCCGAGGTCACCGGTGCCTCGCCGCTGGTCTACTCCCGGCTCCACCTGGCCGCGCTGCGGGGACGCCGGCAGGAGGCCACCGAGTTGTTCACGGCCGTGCTCGCGGCGAGCCAGCGCATGAGCCTCAGCGTTCACTGGGCGACGGCCGTACTGAACAACGGCCTTGGCGACTATCCGGCCGCGCTGGAGTCGGCGCGGCGGGCCGTCGAGCTCGACGACCTGGCCCTCAGCGGGCTCGCGCTGCCGGAACTGGTCGAGGCGGCGGTCCGGTGCGGCGAGCACGACCTGGCCGCGTCGGCACTGGAGTCGCTGGCCGAGCGCACACGCGCCGGAGGCGCCGCCTGGGGACTGGGCGTGGAAGCGTACGCCAGGGCGCTGGTCACCGACAACGAGGACGCCTACCGCGAGGCCGCCGAACACCTCGACGGCTGCCGCGCGGCCGTCTACCGCGCCCGAGCTCACCTGCTGTACGGGGAATGGCTGCGGCGCCAGGGACGGCGCCGAGACGCGCGCGAGCGGCTGCGCCTCGCGCACGAGCTGCTGTCCGGCATGGGGGCGGAGGCGTTCGCCGACCGGGCGGCCGGTGAGCTGCGAGCCACGGGCGAACACGCCCGTAGCCGCTCGTCGCAGGCGAGCGAGCAGCTCACCATGCAGGAGGTGCACATCGCGCGCCTGGTCGCCGACGGCGCGACCTCCAAGGAGGTCGCCGCAAGGCTGTTCCTCAGCCCCCGCACGGTCGACGCCCACCTGCGCAACATCTTCAGGAAACTCGGCCTCACCTCACGTAAGCAGCTCAGGAACCTGCCCGAGATCCGCTGAGGCTCCGTTCTTCTCCAGGCGGGCGATCAGCCGGGCGGCCGGGGAGGTCTTCGCCGATCGCGTGGGAGGTTCCGGGGCGGCCCTCGCCGATCGCACGGGAGACGACAAGCACGCGCATCGTGGTGGCGCACGCTTCGCCTGCGGCCATCGTCTCCGCCGGGCCGGGCCAGCTGAGCGCGTACTTCGCCCGGTAACCGTCCGAGACCCGCTGAACCAGCGCGGGGTCGCTCACCGGTTCCAACCGCACGGGAAGAATCATCCCGGCCGCTTCGATCTCCGCCGCGGCACCGGCGCGGACCTCGCGGTACCAGGCGCCGCGGTGTCCGAAGGCGGAGCGGACGTAGGCGTCGCCGTCGACCGCCACCACCCAGATCGGCCTGGCCGACCAGGAGCCGTCCTCGCGCCGCACCCGCATCACGATCTCGGCGAGGTCCACGAAGGTGTTCATGGATCCACGTTCTCCCGCGCCGGACGCGGATCGCGTCGGCGATGTTCACCTACCTCGCCGCCTCGCCGTACATTGACCAGGCGAGCACGGCCCGGACATCACCCGCCGCCGGATCTCACCGGCAAGATCGTCATCGTGGTGGACGACGGCCTGGCGACGGGCGTGAGCATGCGTGCCGCCATCCACGCCCTGCGCCGCTTCCGGCCCGCCGCCATCGTCGTCGTCGCCGTGATTCCCGAGCGCCGAAGTAGTTAGTCCCAGGGAGTGTCGGTGAGGGTGGATGAGGGTTGAAGAGGGTTGGCGTGGGCGGCGGTAGTGGCGCAGAACAGGGCGGCGACAGTGATGATGGCTGTGATGATCAGTTCCTTGACCGACATGGTTCACACTCTTTCGCCTCGGTTGAGCTCGCTGACTGCGACGCCAGAAACGTAGGGAAAAAATCCTTTATGGGCCTATCTCGTGTCTTACTCGCCTGCATGAACCATCCGCGATAGAGCGGCGATAGGGCCATGACAGCCGTTTGCCCATCGTGGATCTCGAAAGGGTTGCCACCGGCTGGAGGCAGATCATGGTAAAAGGGGCAGGCAGTCAAGAGATGGAGCGGGCCCGAGGGCAGGTACGCGCGAGGATGAGTCGGTCCGCCGACGTTCCCGGACAAGGCCAGGAAGCGAGGCGCTTCGGCTTCCTGGGCGTCGTAGCGCTGTGGAAAGACGGCGGGGAGGTCAGGCTCTCCACCAGACGGTCGAAGACGGTCATGGCCCGGTTGCTTCTCTCTCCGGGCCGGTTGGTGAGCGTGGATGCCCTGGTGGATGGGCTTTACGGCGAGCATCCCGTCAAGAGCGCACGCAATCAGGTCCACCGCGGGGTCGGTGAGCTTCGCCAGCAGGGCGTCTTCATCGTCGAGCGGGATGGTTCGTACCTGCTCGACATCTCCACAGAAGTGATCGACGCATGGCAGTTCAGGAGCCTGACCGAGTCGGCCAAGGCCGCCGCACAACCTCGGGACAAGGTCAGGTTCCTGCAGGAGGCACTGAAGATTTGGCGTGGCCCAGCCCTGGCCGGGCTGGATAGCCAGGTATTCCGGACTGCGGCGGAAGAGTGGGAGGAACGACGCCTGACGGCAGTTCAGGAGTGCATCGGAGCCGGCCTGACTCTCGGCAACCACAACGAGCTGATCCCCGAACTCCGTCGCCTGACCAGCGAACATCCTCTGCGCGAACACTTCTCCTGGCAGCTCATGGCGGCCTGTTACCGGGCCGGCAGAGCCGGGGAGGCCATCGCCGCCTACACCAGGCTTCGCGAGGAGCTCGCCGACCAGCTGGGCATCGATCCCTCTCCCGAGTTACGGCACCTGTACGAGCAGATCCTCCGCCAGGAACCCGTACTGGCGGAAGAGGCGCCGCTTCCCCGGCAGCTCCCACCTCGCCCCTTGAAGATCATCGGCCGGGACCGGGAGCTGAAGCAGGTCCAGACGGTGCTGGAACACGGCAGCCGCGTGGTGGCGATCACCGGAGCGAGCGGCTCGGGCAAGACGACACTCGCTTTGGAAGCGGCCCACAGAGCGGCGGAGCTCTTTCCCGACGGCCACCTTTACAGTCCCGAGCCAGGTGACGTGTTGCCGGGCATGCTGCGTGCGCTGGGTGACAGGCATGTGCCGAAGCGGCAGGACGAACAGAGCGGTCGCCTGCGCACGCTCCTGGCCAGCCGGCGAATCCTCATCGTGCTGGAGAATGTGATCAGCGCGGCGCAGGTCCGCTCGCTCCTTCCGGCCTGCCGGGAGTGCGCGCTCATCGTGACCAGCCGTTCGTCCCTGGCCTCATTGCGCGAAGCCATCCACGTCACGCTGGGCGGGCTATCCGTCGATGACGCGTGGGCGCTCCTTGCCGGCAGCACGGATGCCCATCGCCTGGTAGCCGATCCGGCGGCCACCCGCCGGGTGATCGAGCTGTGCGACGGCCTGCCCCTAGCACTGGACATCGTCGCCGCAAGGCTGGCCGCCAAGCCGCACTGGAGTATCGCCACCCTCGCGGCCCGCCTGGAGGGCCGCGACAGGATCCTGTCCGAACTGCACCATGACGACCTCGACATCCGCGCCGCCCTCGACTGCGGCTACCTCGCCCTGACCTCAGAAGCCAGGGCACTGCTTCGGAAGATCGGCTACTACGGAAATCAGGAGATCTCGGCCTGGGAGGTCTCGCGCCTGGAGAAGATTTCGCCGACCGAAGCGGAATGGCGGATCGAGGCTCTCGTCGACGCACGGCTGCTCACGGTTTCCGGGGTGGGAACCGGTGGTCAGTTCACCTATCGCTGCCCCACCATGGTGCTAGCACACTCAAGAGAACGGGCCCTGACCGAAGATCCAGTCGCCGAGCTCGACGCGGCCGTCAGCCGCGTTCTCGCAGGGGTGGAGAGCTCGATCGGTCCCCGGTGACCCTCAGATCGGCGGAGAGGCAGAGTGCAGAGCGGTGCGGCGTAGGCATTTCAGCGAATCGCGGACTGCAGACTGCCTGGTGGTCCTGTTCGCCTGGGTGCTGTCCTCCTCCGGAGCAAGCGGGTCTGCTCTCGCCGTCCAGGTGCTCATCGGCGGGCTGGCTTCCGTCGCTCTGTTCTGGCGACAGACGCGGCCCGTCCCAGTCCTCTCCTTCAACCTCGTGTGCACCCTGGCGATGCAGCTTTTGGTGTCGCATCCGGTGTTGCCAGGGGCGTTGGCGGTGGCCCTGTATGCCATCGGCAGGCACGCCCGGCCCAGTGTTTCCTGGGTAGTAGCCGCGATCGCCGGTCTGATCTACGGTGGCATGCTCGTGGTCTTGCACGCCTTGGGCTTGCCGGTTCTCAGCCGGGATGCGAGCGGGCAGCTGCCCATGGCCTTCATCATCGCCGCGCTGCTGCTGTTTCCACTCTTTCTGCTGGTCGCTCTGGGGACTCTGGTACGGCTGCGCCACGAGCTAAAGGAACGCGATCGGGCCGAGCTGGAGGCGGCAGCCGTACGGACAGAGCGGATGCGTATCGCGCGGGAGCTTCACGACGTGGTGGCCCACCACATCAGCACGGTGAACGTCCTGCTCGGCGCGGCACGAACGATTATGAGAAAGGATCCCGAACGAGCCGAGGCGACGCTCGCCACGGCTGAACGGAACGGCCGTGACGCCATAGCGGAGCTGCGGCACCTGCTGTATGTGCTGCGAGCCGAGCAGACGCGCAGGCCTCAGAGCGAGGATCACGCGGCAGGGGTCGCCATCCTGCCCGCCTTGGTGAATCGAGCGCGGGAGACCGGTCAGCAGGTCCGTCTGGAAATGACCGGAGAGCCCTTCCCGCTGGGGACCACCGTGGACAACGCGGTCTATCGGATCGTCCAGGAAGCGCTGACCAACTCCCGCAAACACGCCGTCGGAGCCACGGCCACCGTCACGGTGGCGTACCTGCCCGGAGCGGTCGAGGTTCAGGTGAGTGATGACGGCCCAGCCGTGCAGCACACGACGGAAACAGGCGGCTTCGGGCTGCGGGGGATAGCCGAGCGTGTCGCCCTGTGCGGCGGGGAACTGCAGATTGGGTCCGTTCCAGAGGGAGGTTTCCGTGTTCGCGCTCGCATCCCGGCCGATCAAGGTGTTGATCGTCGATGACCAGGCGCTGATCCGTGCGGGTTTCGGGATGATTCTCGAGGCTCAGGAGGACATCACCGTGGTGGGCGAGGCCGAGGATGGTGACGCGGCGTACCAGCTGTGCATGCGATCGGCTCCGGACGTGGTGCTGATGGACGTCCACATGCCCAATGGCGTCGACGGCATCACCGCCACCAGGCGCATCACCAGCGAGCATCCCGGCGTGCGAGTGGTCGCGATCAGTACCTTCGATCTCGACGAGTACGTCATGGAGGCGCTGCGCGCCGGAGCCTCTGGCTTCGTCTCCAAGGAGATCTCCCCCGAAGAACTGGTGCGTGCGGTACGGGTCGCTCACGAGGGTGAATCCGTGGTGGCCCCCCGGCTGCTGACCAGATTGATCGAGGCCTTCGTCCGCTCACCGCTACCACGACACCGTCCCCGGCTGGCAGGTGTCACCGACCGTGAGCAGGATGTGCTGGTGCTGATCGCACGTGGTTACTCGAACGCCGAGATCTCGGCCGCCCTCAAGGTCACCAGGTCAACCGTCAAGAATCACGTGACCAGCCTCTTCGCCAAGACCGGAGTACGCGACCGAGCCCAGGCGGTGATTTTGGCCTACGAGGTGGGACTCGTGAAACCGGGGGACTAGGCTCCCACGGCGTCCGATCCCTGGGAGCCTAGTCCCAGGGCGAGGACCCTCTTGACGGGGGAGGAAACCCCACCGGCCGACGGCAATCCTGAAGAAGTCCGCAGAACACGGCTTCTCCATGGAGAGCACTATGAAACTGTTGGCCGCCGGTTTCCTCATGGCTGCGACGACCTTGTCCATGGTCACGCCGGCTTCGGCGGGCCCTGTGACCGTCTGGAAACCATGCCCGGACAACGCAGCCGCACAGTGCGCGAACCTGCGGGTTCCCGTGAACTGGGCACGCCCGGACGGCCGGACGATCACGTTGGAACTGACCAGGCTCCCGGCCCTCGCGCCAGAGAAGCGCATCGGCACCCTGTTCGACATCCCCGGCGGGCCAGGGGAACCCGGCGCGGAGGCGCTGAAGCGGCCCGCGGCCATCTATACGGCACTGCGTCAACGATTCGACGTCGTCAGCTACAACCCGCGCACCGCCGTGGCCCTGTCGGCTCTGCCCGCCTCGTGCACCCGGACCTGGTCCTCGCTCACCGACCCGCGCAGCCGCGACGCCTACGCCGGCCAGGCCAGGAGCCTGAGCAGGGGGGTTGCCGTCTGCAGGCGTGACGACCGCACCGGCCTGCTCACCAACCTTGACTCGATCTCCGTAGCCAGGGATATGGAGGCGGTCCGCCAGGCCCTCGGTGAAACCCAGCTCACCTTCACCGTGAGGTCGCACGGAGGGGTGCCGATGACGGCCTACGCTCGCCTGTTTCCCCAGCGCATCCGCGCCGCCTATCTCGACGGAGTGCCCGACCACATCGACGCGTGGGACAACAACGGCCGTGAGTGGCTTACCGGCACCGAGAAGGCCTTCGACCGTTTCGTCTCCTGGTGTGCCGCCACCACCGCCTGCAAGCTGCACGGCAGGGATGTTCGGGTGGCCTGGCGCCGGCTGATCCACCGGGCCGATGTCTCCCCCATCCCGGTGATGGAGGGAGCCTTTGCAAAGCGGAAGCTCACCGGATGGCACTTCAAGATCTCAGCTCCGGTCTTCTTGCTCCCCGGCGCCGCCGGAGACTTCTCCTGGCGCGCCTTCGCCGCGGCCGTCGACAAGGCTCTGCGTGGAGATGCCTCGGGGTTCGGAACGCCAAGCCTCGGAAATCTGCGGCACTGGACCAGGCCGGTCATCCTCGCCCTGCAGTGCCCGGACGGCCTCTGGGGCAGGACCGGCTACTTCGACCTCCGCAGAAGCCGTGGTCTCTCGGAACGACTCTCCCCCGACTTCGGAGCTCTGTCCTATCCCACTCTGGCGTGTACTGGCTGGACCGCTCCTCTCGCCAATCCACCTCAGTCGCTGCCTGCGGGGAAGCTTCCCGCCTTTCTCGGAGCCGGCACCCATCCAGGCGACTACGAGCCGACCCGCGACCTGCTCGCGCACATCCCAGGTTCGGCAACCGTGCGCTACGACGGCCCGGGTCACGTCATCTATCTGGGCGGAATGCCGGGCGCGCATTGCGTGATCGAGCACGCCGTCCGCTATCTGACCAGCCTGGTTCTGCCCTCCGGCGCCGTCTGCCGGGCGAAGAAGTGACGGGGAAGCGTGCGGGAAACGGGGCCTGCGAAAGTTTCAAGTGTCAGCAAGAGCGGGGCGAAACAAAGAAACACTCCGCTCAAGAAAATCGAAAATCACGCGACCCGCGTAAATGAAAGGAAGAGCCATGAACGAGGAGATCTACGAGGTTCCGGCGCTGGCCGAGGTTGGCGACTTCTCTGAGCTCACCCAGCTCACCAACCGCGGCAAGTGGGCCGACAGCATCTGGGGCTACTACTTCGACTAATTCAGATATCTAATCGCGACGGTGTTCGGCGGAATTACCGCCGAACACCGTCCCCAACACGGAAGAGGAGGCCGGGATGAAATTCGTCGTATTTCCGGACAGCCCGGAGGCGGACAGGATCAGGAACATCCTTCCCACCGCACTCGGCGAGAAAGTCCTGACGCATCGTTCCGGCCGGTCATGGCTGCTGGGTCAATGGCCCGGCTCCGACATCGTCCAGGCCGAGTCGGCACACGCCAGAGTCGCTCTCCTGGGCACCGCGGCCATCACCGAAGCCACGCTGGCCGAACGGCTCCGCCAGGTTCGTTCCGTGCGTGACCTCGATTCCCTGGCAGGCTCGATCCCGGGGTCGTTTCACCTGATCGGCTCCGTGAATGGCAAGGTAAGAGCACAGGGCAGCATCTCGACCGCCCGGCAGATCTTCTACGGCACGGTCATGGGCATCACCGTCGCCGCGGATCGCCCGCAGAGCTTGGCCGAGCTCACCGGGGCCGGGATCGACGAAGAGCGGCTGGCGCTGCACCTGCTCACCCCGTTCGGAGCTCCATGGCCACTGAACGAGGTGAGCTTGTGGAAGGGCGTTCGCGCCCTGACGCCCGGACACTACCTGGAGATCTCCGCCGATGGTGCCGGACGCCAGGTGGGCTGGTGGACGCCTCCGGAGGCTGAGGTCTCCCTGGCCGACGGCGCGGCCCGGGTCCGCGATGCCCTGGAGGGCGCGATCGCGGCCAGGAGCCGGGAAGCCCGCGTCATCAGCTCGGACTTCTCCGGCGGCGTGGACTCCACCAGCCTGTGCTTCCTGGCTGCCAGGAAGCACAGCGAGCTGGTGACCATCCATTACGAGGCCTCGGGCAGCTTGAACGACGACAAGCTCTGGGCCGACCTCTGCAAGAGTGACCTTCCACATGCCCGGCATCTGACCGTACCGCGCGGCACGGGCCCCACCCTGTATTCCCCGTTGTCCGAGACCCGGCTCGACCTCGAGGGACCCGCCCCCCTGGCCCGCCCTCGCGCGCGCATCGAGCACGTGCTGCGGCTGGCCGCCGAAGCAGGTGCTACCCGACACATGCAGGGAACGGGTGGCGACGAGCTGTTTTTCGCCACCACCACCTGCCTGCACAGCTTTTCACGCCAACATCCGCGGCGGTCCATCCGGCACATCAGGGCCACCGCGTCACGATATCGCTGGAGCCTGGCCACTACGGTGCGCCAGTTGTCTGCCATCAAGCCCTACGCCCGCTGGTTGGCCCAGAGCACCGACCAGCTCACCGACCAGCGGGTGTGGGGATATGAGACCGGATGGGAACCGTCCCTCCGCATGCCGCCCTGGGCGACCAAGGAGGCCGTTCAAACCGCGCGGAGGCTGATCCGCGAGGCGGCGGCCGCAGATCCCGAACCGTTCTCTCCCTTGCCGGTCCAGCACGAGATGATTCGCGCTGTACAGGCGAACGGCTGGATCATACGCGGGCTCTCCCGGATCGCGGAGCAGTTCGGCATCCTTCTGGAAGCGCCGTACACCGACGACCGTGTTCTCGAATCGGCGCTCTCGATCCGCCTCGAAGACCGGATCTCGCCCACTCATATGAAACCCGTCCTCGCCGCCGCGATGCGGGGACTGGTTCCCCATGTCCTCGATCGCCAGACCAAGGCCGACGGAAGCACCGACTTCTACGAAGGGCTGCGCAAGCACCGGCAGGAGCTCTGGGCCTTGTGCGAGGACTCGCATCTGGCCCGGATGGGGCTCATCGACCTGGAAGCGATCCGTCCGGTTCTCTTCGGAGAGCACGTGGACGCGCGGCCGTTCATGCCGTTTGATTCCACGCTGGGCGTCGAACTCTGGCTTCGATCCACAGCCAATCGTGAAGGAGCAATGTGATGGCCTGGCGCCTGCCCGCACATGTGACGTTCACCGAAACCGATACCGGAGCCGTTCTTCTGGACAACCGCCGCGGCCGGTACTGGCAGACCAACGACACGGCGGCGATCGTGCTGAAGTGCCTCCTACACGAGGGGGAGATCGGACCGGCGGTCGCAGCGCTGCGTGAGCGGTATCCGGACGCGGCCGAACGGGTTACTGCCGACGTCCAGCACATGATCGAGAAGCTGGCCGCAGCCAAGCTGGTGGTCCCATGAGTCCCAAGATGGTGGCGCTCCAGAGGGCCGCCGCTCCCCCCTGGCGTCTGCGCCCCGTGGTGCTGCTCGTTATCGCCCTGGCCTGGCCGCTGGCTCGTTGCGCCCCCTATCGGTTACGCGCCGTGCTCCAGTTCCTGAGCAAAGGAGCCAGAGCGGCGACGGTGGAGGAGGCGGAACGCGCCCGGAACGCGATCGTGGGCCTGAGCGTCCGGCACAGCGGCCCACGCTGCCTCGAACGGTCCATCGCGATCGCCTTGATGTGCCGGTTGACCGGCAGCTGGCCGGACTGGTGTACCGGAGTGAGCACCCATCCCTTCGAAGCCCACGCGTGGGTCGAGGCGGAAGACAAGCCCATCGGTGAGAACCCCGACGAGATCATTCACTTCTTCGTCACCATGAAAGTGTCGGCCCGCTCATGACTGTGCAGAAGATCTCCACAGGACAACGGCTGTCGCCCGCCGTGAGCCTGACGCAGGTACGCCACGTCTACGGCGTGAAAGAGACCGCCGTCACCGCGCTGAATGATGTGACCTGGAACTTCACACCCGGCACCTTCACCGCGGTGATGGGTCCATCCGGGTCCGGCAAAACGACCTTGCTGCAGTGCGCGGCGGGGTTGCTCGAACCCACCACCGGCTCGGTTTTCCTCGGCGACCACCAACTCAATGGGATGCCGGAGAAGAAGCTCGCGATCATCCGCCGTGACCTGGTCGGCTTCGTCTTCCAGGCCTTCAACCTGATGCCGGCTCTCACCGCCGCCGAGAACATCACCCTCCCTCTCCGGCTCGCACACCGTGCAGCGGATCAGGCCTGGATGAATGAGCTCGCCAAGCGTGCGGGCATCGCCAACCGCCTGAGCCACCGGCCGCACGAGCTGTCCGGCGGGCAGCAGCAGCGGGTGGCCATCTGCCGGGCGCTGATCACGAAGCCACGCGTCCTCTGCGCCGACGAACCGACCGGTGCTCTGGACAAGGCCTCGAGCAAGGCAGTGCTGTCGGTGCTACGCGACGCTGTCAACGAGCTCGGCCAGACCGTGATCATGGTGACCCACGATCCGGTTGCCGCGGCCCACGCCGACCAGGTGCTCTTCCTCGTGGACGGAAGAATCGTCGACGTCATGGAGACACCCACTCCTGAGCGGGTGGCCGCCACCATGACACGCCTGGCGGGTGAAGACTGATGCTGGCCATTGCATGGCACACGCTACGGCGCCAGCCGGGTGTACTGCTCGGGGCATTCCTGATGATCGCCATCGGGTCTGGCCTGATCAACGCGTTCACCGTCATCCAGCGCTCGGCAACCCAAGCAGAAGCACCGGTCGAACGGTACTCGGCCGTCCCCGTCGTGGCGGGAGGAGCCGCGGGGCTGTTCACCCCGGATGCGATCAAGCGGGTTCAGCCGCTTCCGGCGGTCCACAAGGTCGTCCCAGAGCTGACGTTCATCGCGATCGTGTTGGACGAGCACGGGCAGCCGGTGCTCTCGCCCACGAAGATCGCGCAGTTCGGTCACGCCTCGACAAGCGCGAAGCTCACTCCCTTCGCTCTCCGCGAAGGGCATTGGCCCACCAGCCACGACGAGGTGGTGCTGGACCAGGAGCTGGCCAAGGCGGCCGGAGTGTCGCTCGGCAAGCAGGTGCGGGTGCTCGTCGCCGGCGCGAGCCATACCTACCGGCTTGCCGGGATAGCCGAGCCAGGCGCTTCCACCGGCCCATTGGCCTACCAGCGCACGCTCTTCTTCACCGACAAGCGCGCCGTCGAGTTGGCCGGGCGCGGCGCCGGACGGGTGGACGCACTGGGAATCTTCGTCAACGCCGGATCCGACCCCGCAGCCGTCGCGGCGGAGGTCCGTTCCCTGCTGGGCCAGACGATCCAAGGTGACGCTCCCGGACCGGCGGGTCTGCCGACCCTACACGTGGCTGCGGGGACCGACCGCGGCGAGTTGGAAGGCAGCCTCCCCAACGATCGGGCGACCGGTCAGACCATGAGCATGCTGACCGCGATAGTCGCATTCATGGCCATCACCGTGATCAGCGGCGCGTTGATCACTTCGATCCGCCGCCGTGCCAGGCAGCTCGCCCTGCTCAGGGCGATCGGCGCCACCCCTCACCAGATCAGATCGCTCTGCCACGCCGAAGCACTGATCCTCGCGCTGGTGGGCGGGGTCGCCGGAAGCGTTCTGGGGCTGGGGCTGGCCGAGTTGCTCGTCATCGCCCTGCGCTCCAGAGAGATCTTCAATCCGGCCTTCCGGGTGAGCTACAGCGTGCAGCCGATGGTCCTGGCTCTCCTCATCACCATCCTGGCCGGCCAGGTGGCCGCCTGGCTGGCCGCGCGCGCGGCGTTGAAGATCAGACCCGCGGAGGCGCTCACCGACTCCGCCGCAGTGGCTGAGCGCACCGGGAAGAGCACGTTCAAGATCGTGACGGGTGTCCTGGCGCTGGCCGGTGCAGGCACCATCCAGGTCCTCGGCATGGCCGGTCTGATGCCTCCCGCCCTCCGTGGTGTCTATGGCGTGCTGGCGAGCGGACTGGTCATGATCGGCATCGGGCTCATCGGCTCCTGGGTCGTCTATGGGCTGACCTATGTCAGCCGCGCCCCCGTCGCCGCGCTCTCCTCGGTCAGCGGCTATCTGGCCGCCGCCAACGTGCGGTTCCGGCATCGCCGGTACGCGGGGGTGGTGGCGCCGCTCGCCGTAGGGGTGGCGATCGCAGGATGGGCTCTGAGCAGCCTCCCGCTCTACACGCTCAGCACAACGGAGGAGGCGGTGGAGCGGGTCAGTGCGGACTACATCCTCAGGACGCCGCTGATCCGCGACGCCTACATCGGACTCAGTGAAGAGGTACGGCAGGCGGTGTCGGACGTTCCCGGCGTCACAGCCGCCGTCGGCCTGTGGGACGCCTGGGCACAGGCCACGCCTTTGCGTGCGGGTTCGGACAAGGGGATCCAGGACACCGCGGCCACCTACGCGACCGTGACCACGGGCGTGGCCGACCACCTGCTCGATCTCCAGATACAGCGGGGCAAGCTCTCCAACGAGGGCGTCGCCGTGGGAGCCGCCTACGCGCGGCAGCGCGGCATCTCGCTCGGAGACCAGGTGGAAGTGCGCATCACGGGTGCGTCGGACCCGGTCGTCCTGCCGGTTACGGCCATCTTCGGCCGAGACAAGGGCGGGCAGGAAGGCCTGGTACTGCCCAGCAGCGCCCTCTCCGGTCATGTGGCCATGCCCGCCTACAACCGGATCCTGGTGCGGGCCGGATCCAGCCCGCAGCTCCACAGCGTCGCCGGACAGAGCGGACTGGTCAGGGTGGAATCGATGGACGAGTTCCGCCAGCAGTACGTAGCGGAGCGCGTAGTCGGCACCTCCACCATCGGCATCCTCGCCGTAGTACTGGTCGGTGGTTTCCTGCTGCTGGCCGCGGTCAGCGCGCTGGTGCTGAGCGCGGTGGACCGTGCCGGGGAGTTCCACTCCTTCCGCCAGATCAGCGCGGCTCCACGGCAGATCACCATGATGGTCGTCTGGGAGATGGTCCTGACGGTCGTTCCGGCCTGGTTGCTCGGGGTGGCGGCGACCGCATGGATGACCTTCCTCATGGCAGGCGGGGATGTCACGGCAGCCGTGAAGGCGCTGCCTGCGGGCACCCTCGCCGTCTTCGGGCTGGTCGGACTGATTACTGCCGTTGCCGGGTGCCTGGTGGCCTCTCGCACGGCGATGAGAAGCCTCAACCGATTCGAGATGGTCTGATGAACGCGACAACGGGTGGCACCCAGATGCACCCTTCGGCCTGGCGACTTTTGGCCGGTCACAGCCGCCCGCACCGCGGGCCGCTTCTAGCAGGCGGTGCCCTGAACCTCGCAGGAACCGTGGCCGGGCTGGCCCAGCCGCTGGTCGCCAAGCAGGTCATCGATTCGATCAGCGCGGGCGGGATGTCGTGGAGCCCGGTGCTGGCGCTCGTCGGGCTCGTCTTCCTCAGCGCGCTCTCGGCTGCGTGGGGCACCTATCTGCTGGAACGAGTGGCGGCGGCTGTCGTGCGCCAGGCCCGCGGCAGGCTCATTACGAGGATCATGCGTTTACGGATCGACGCGCTGGACCGCCCGGGCGACCTGATCTCCCGGGTGACCTCCGACACGACGCTTCTGAGCGGCGCCGCCTCGCAGGCCCTCGTGGAGCCGCTCAGCAGCGCTCTCATGCTCATCGGCGGAATCACGTTGATGGCCGTCCTCGACTTTCCGCTGCTCGCCATCACCTCGGGCATCCTGGTTCTCATTCTGGGAGTGGCCGGCCTGTCCATGCCCAAGATCTCCCGCGCTCAGCAGGGTGTGCAACGGTCGGTCGGGGAGATCGCAGCGGCGCTGGAACGAGCACTGGGCGCCTTCCGCACAGTAAAGGCGAGCGGCATGGAGGGTGCCGAGATCTCACGGTTGGAAGCCGCCGTTGAGCAGGCCTGGAGGCACACCACCGGCGCGGCAAAGTGGGCCGCGCTCGCGCGGGTCTCCTCAGGGCTCGCCATTCAGGTGGCCTTTCTCGTCGTGCTTGGAGCCGGTGCCGCCCGGGTCGCCTCCGGCGATCTCGCCGTATCGTCGCTGGTGGCGTTCCTGCTCTACCTGTTCAACATGGGCCAGCCAATCGCGACCCTCGTGCAGAGCGCCACAGAGGTGCAGGTGGGCCTGGCCGCTGTGCATCGCATGCGTGAGGTGGACGACCTGCCGGTTGAAGCGGAGGAGCAGCCCTCGACGACGGCTGAGGAGCCGATCTACCAGCAGGCCACGGCCGCCTTCCACAACGTCTCCTTCAGCTACGGCGAGGAGCCCGTCCTGCGCGAGGTCACCCTCACCGTCGCAGGCGGTGAGGTCACGGCGATCGTGGGCGAGTCCGGTGCCGGAAAGACCACCCTCTTCTCACTGCTGGAACGCTTCTACGAGCCGTCGTCGGGAATCATCACGATCGACGGAAAAGATGTACGGCAGTGGCCATTGGCCGAGTTGCGCCGCCAGATCGGCTACGTCGAGCAGGATGCCCCCGTCCTCGCCGGCACGCTCAGGGAGAACCTGTGCTACGCCGCACAGGCGGTCTCGGAACAGGGGCTGGAGCACGCGCTGGCCAGGACAAGGCTCACCGAGTTCGTCGCGAGCCTGCCCGACGGCCTCGACACGCGGATCGGCCACCGGGGAACGACACTTTCCGGCGGTCAGCGCCAGCGGATAGCCATCGCACGAGCCCTGCTGCGCCGTCCGCGGATACTGCTGATGGATGAGGCGACCTCACAGCTCGACGCGGCCAATGAGCTCGCGCTGCGGGAAACGATGGCCGCCGTGGCGGAGACGACCACGGTCATAATGATCGCCCATCGGCTCTCCACCGTGGTGGGAGCCGATCACATCGTGGTCCTGGAGGGCGGGCGGGTACGCGCCAGCGGAACCCACGAGAACCTGCTCGCGACAGACGGCTTCTACCGAGAACTCGTCGGCAGCCAGCTCCTGTCCGACCGGCGCGGTTGAGGAAGACCATGATCGAGGAGATATGCTCACGTCGCGCTCCGCGGGCATGGGGTCCGATCTCGGTGAGACTCTATGGAACCCGTTATGACCAGATCCCGTTCAGCGGGCTGATGGGAAAGTTCGCCGACCATTACCAGGTGCTCCTGAGGTCGGAGGCAGCAGCCTTCCAGAGTGTGCTCACACGGGAAGCCTGGGACTCGCTGACGGCGAACCTGATCGGCGACCTGGTCTCCATCAGCCACCGGACGCTGATCTTCGAGCTCAACGGGTCACGGGCCAGCGGGCGGCTCACCGGGGACACACCCGGAGACAGATATCGCCACTACAGCGACCACCTGCTGAATGACCCGTCGTACCTGGCCTTTCTCTTCGGAAAGTACCCCGTGCTCGGTCCCGCGCTGGTGCGCTGTGCCCGAAACTGGCTGACGAACTCTCTGGAGCTGCTTTCCCGGCTCGCTGCCGACCTGCCCCTGCTACGGCGGCATGGATGGGTATCGGAAGACATAGCGACAGCCAGCTCGCTCCGCTCCGGCCTGGGCGATCCGCACAACGGTGGCCGATCTGTCACGGAGGTGACCTTCTGCAGCGGGGAGCAGGTCATCTACAAGCCCCGGCCGCTCGACGCCGAGGAGCTGTACGGCCAGGCCGTCACGCTGCTCAACAGCCTCGACGACGAGATCAGCCTGAAGGCGATGCGGGTCATCAACCGAGGTTCATACGGCTGGTGCGAGTTCATCGGCCACAGCCCCGCTCCCAGCCACGAAGGGATCGGCCGGTTCTACCACCGGATTGGCTCCTGCGCCGCGCTGTTGACGTGCCTGGCAGGCTCCGACATCCATATGGAGAACCTCCGGGCCGCCGGCGAGTTCCCGATTCCGATCGACCTTGAAACCATCCTCCAGCCCTCACCCGCCTCCGCGGCCGGCATGGATTCTGCTGCGGACAAGGCCTTCGAGCTGCTTTCTCAAAGCGTCCTGGCGACCGCGTTGATCCCCGGGCGTCAGCTCGCCTTGGAAACCAGCGCGATAGGCGGCGGCCTGAGCAGCCCGGAGTCGCTGAGAAGGCTCGCTCTGGTCGCGCCGTTCACCGACGTGATGCGGACAGAGCTGGTGCCCGCAACCTTGGAGAAGGCCGAGAATCTGCCCTTTCTGAACCATGGGCGGATCCAGCCGGCGGCCCATGTCCCCGACATCGTCAAGGGATTCCTGGACGCCTACGACGCCATCACGGCGAACAAGCCGGCCTTCCGCGAGCTGATCCGCCGGTTTTCCGACGCCGAGATCCGCTACCTGGTCCGGCCAACCGAGGTTTATGGCTTACTGCTGAGCGAGCTCCATCACCCTCGTCGTCTGCGGGAGACCCTCGAAACGGAAAGGCTCTGGCCCGGACTGGCCGAGGCGGAGCGAAGCCAGCTGCTGGTCGGAGACATTCCCCGCTTCTTCACCAGAGCCTCGGCGACCTCGCTCCGTTTCGGGGATGACGGTGAGATCAGCGGCTTTTTCAGCGAGACGGGCCTCGAGGTGGTCGAGCGCCGGCTACAGATGTTCGGTGAAGAGGACCGCGCCGCTCAGCTGGATATCCTGACGGCCGCTCTCAGCACCTTGCCGCACTCTTCGCCTTCCCTTGCACGGGTGCCAGACCAGCGGAGAAATCTCCGAGACAGCACGCGTGAGGCCGTTGACGCGCTGGCCGATGAGGCGATTCATGGAAGGGCGGACTGCACCTGGATCGGTCTGGCCGGAAACAGCGTGGGCGACGAACCACGCACCTACGGGGCACTCCCAACGCGACTGTATGACGGGCTGTCCGGCATGGCGCTCATGTTCGGCTACGCGGCGAAAATATACGCAGATGAACGCTATCTCCAGCTGGCGTTACGGAGTATTCACCCGGTTCTCTCCGAGCTTCGGAACGAACAGCGGGTCGGCGCTTACTCGGGAATGGCGGGCACGTTCTATGTTCTGGGGCACCTGGCCGTCCTGACCGCCGATGAGACCTACATCGACATCATCGATCGATGCATCCCGTCCTTTGTCAGGAACATAGGCGAGCGGCAGGAGTTCGGCCTGGTCTCGGGTCTGGCCGGGGCGGCTGTGGTGGCCTGTGACCTCTACGAGAGGCATGGTCTCTCTGAGCTGAAGGCGGCGGTCGCCCTCTGCGCCGAGCGGTTGACGCGGAGTTCGTCATGGGATGGCACAGGCGACGGCTTCGCCCATGGGAAGGCCGGAATCGGGTGGGCGCTGCTTAGGGCGGGCCGGGTCCTGAAGGACGCCGAGATCGAGGAAACGGGGATTCGAGCCCTGGCCTCTGGCCGGAATGTGGCGATGCCGGAGCCTCATTGGTGCCGTGGCACCGCGGGAACGGGGATCTCGCGACTACTCGCCCACCATCTGTGTCCCTCCGCGGCCTTCGTCGAAGAGGTAGCCAGAGCCCTGTCGGCGGTCACGGCGAAAGGCTTACTCACCGGCCCCGGCCTTTGTCATGGAGAGCTGGGCAGTCTGGAGTTCCTCGGGCTCGCCGCCGAACGCCTTCCCTGGCTCGGACGAGAGCCGTACCGGCAGATGAGGCGAGATCTCGTGGCGGGCGGCACTGTCGTCACGCACGCACACAGTAGTCGTTTTCCTGGGCTGCTCACAGGAAGGGCAGGAGCCTGTCTGTCCCTGTTGAGGTTGGTGGCCCCGGGAGAGGTGCCTTCCGTGCTCTGGCTGGAAGGACCGAACAAGACATGAAGGGATGATCACTATGGATGTCACCGACAGCCGCTTACGACGCCGTGAGCTTTTCGATGAGGATGCCGATGGCTACCGCTCATCGCGGCCCGGCTACCCTGGCCGTGCCTTCGAGCTTCTCGAAGAGGTCGATGCGCTGCGCCCGGGTGCCAGAGTCCTGGAGATCGGCGCCGGCAGCGGGCAGGCCACCCGGGAACTTCTGGACCGCGGCGCCAGCGTCTGTGCCGTGGAGCTAGGCGCCAACTTCGCAGCCCGGCTCCGTGCCGAATTCAGCGACCGGCCGCTCACCGTGATCGAAGGTGACTTCGACTCCCTCACGGAGATCGACGCGGATTTTGATCTTGTGGTGTGCGCCTCGAGCCTGCACTGGCTGGACAGATCCACCGCTCTGCAAAAGATCGCGCGACTGCTCCGCCCTGGGAGTTGGATCGCCGCGTGGTGGACCGTCTACGGAAACCCCGCAAGACCCACCCCTTTTCGCATGGCACTCAATGCCATTCTCCAGCATCACCGTCCCGCCGGAGTTTTAGGGGTTCTCGGGCCGTTCGACCGCGATGCCTGGATCGGCGCGCTGAGCGCCGCCTCCTTTGGGAACGTCCGAGTGGAGACCATTCAGTGGTCGATAACGATGTCGGCCCAGCGGCTCATCCGGTTGTATGCCACCTTTGCCGCAGTCCGGGAACTCTCCGAGCCGGTCCGGGCCGCCCTGCTGTGCGACATCGAAGCTGCGGCAGGAGCGCTCGGCGGTCAGGTAACAGAGCATTGCATCACCGTCGTCTACCTGGCTCAGAAGAGTCGTTGAACCGATCTCCGGAGAGAAGCAAAGCCATGTCACACGACAAGCAGCCCCTCAGGAGTACGCGCAGCGCCTACCTGGCATCTGTGGCGGCCAACCACGCTCGGCTGAGCTACGAGTACCTCAATTCCGGTGATGTCGATGCCTACGTCTCCCTCTTCGAGGAGGACGCCGTGTTGCGTCGCCCGGAGTTGACTGTCTACGGGAGGGACAAGTTGGAGCGCTATCACCAACAGCAGGTCGGCCTCCATCATCACTCGGTGACCACGGTCATCACCTCGGGGTCGGGGGAGCATGTTGTCGTCATCGGCAACACGATGGGGTCGAACGCCGGCGAGCAGGTGAGCTTCGCCGACGTGTTCACCGTTTCGAGCTGTGGGCTGTTCACCTCCCTGCAGGTCTTCTATTTCACGCCTGGGCGATGAGCGTCGCGATGATTTCTTCGGCTTTTTTCGCCCACTGCTCCACCTCTCGCTCCTGAAATATCTCCCGAGCCTTCTCTGCCAGCTCCCGCGCCTGGATGATGTCACCCTTGGCGGCGAAAACCTGGGCCAGGTCGAGCTGCACCTGTGCGGCACCGAGGTCGTCCATGACGCTTTCACGGATCTCCGCCGCGTGACGCAGGGCCTGCACGCTCAAGTCGAACTTCTGGCGCTGGCCGTAGACGACGCCGAGGCTGTGCAGGGCGTAGCTTTCGCCGATGATGTCGCTGTTCTCGCGCACCATTCGCAGGACCGTACTCTCTATCTGTTCGGCCTGCTCGTAGTTCGCACTCAGCAGGTACGCCTTGCCGAGTTTGTGCATCACCTGGGCCTCCACGCGGAGGCTGCCCGTCTGCCTGGCGATGTTCAGCGCGTGGCCCAGCTGTGTCTCCGCTTCGCCGTACCGTTGCCTGTCGAGTTCGATCTGGGCGAGCTTGGCCAGGACGTGAGCTTCCCCGACCAGGTCCCCGACCTGCCGGAAACCGGTGAGCGCCTGCTTGTACAGGTATTCGGCCTTCTCTGGCGAGCCTTGGTGGTATTCGAGCATCGCCAGGTTCCGCGATGCCAACGCTACTCCGTGAATCTCCCTGAGCTCCTGGAACTGAGTGAGTGCCAGCTCCAGCAGCGGCCGTGCCAGGGTTGCCCGCCGCTGGTTGAGGTGCATCGAGCCGAGCGAGCACATGAGCGCCGCCATACCTCGCTTGTTGTCGGCCAGCCGGGCGGCGCTGAGAGCGTTCTCGTGAGTGTGCTGCCAATCCTCGAAGTAGTTGCGTGTTTCGAAGAGAGTGACCAGGGTGACTGTCAGATCCCAGCACGCCTCGACCAAGCCGTGCTCCCCAGCCAGGATCACCGCTGCGCAGAGGTTGGCCCGCTCTTGCTCCAGCCAGTCGAGCGGGCTCTCCAGGAGCCGGTCAAGCTGGTCGTCGGGCAGCTTCCAGCGGGGTGCGCACCCGTGCAACAGGGTGTAGTCACCGCCGTAGAGCCGGCGATGCGCCTCCTCAGCGAGGTGCACCCAGCAGCCCATCACGCGCTCGAGAGCGGCCATCTTGCTCGCGTCGTCTTCGTGCTCGTACAGCCGCTCCCGCGAGAAGGCACGGATGAGACCGTGGAACTTGTACCGCGGGTAGCCGCCGTCATCGATACCCGCCACGTCCAGCAGCCGGGCGTCGACGAGTTCCTCCAGCCGATCCACGGCTCGATGCGCCTCACCGTCGAGCACGGCAGCGGCGAACCAGTAGGGGATGGTCTCGCCTTCGGCCAAGCCGAGCAGGCCCAGCAACCGACGGGCCGTCTCGCTCATTCCGTCGTAGGTGAGCGACAGGCTCTTCCTGACGACCATCTCACCGTGGGCCAGCTCGTCGAGGCGGTACCGCTCGTCAGTTAACCTGCGCACCATCGAGATCAGCGACCAATGAGGACGGGCGGCCAATCGGGCCGCCACGATCCGCAAGGCCAGCGGCAACCCCCCGGTCATCTGGGTCAGGGTGACGGCGGCACGCGGCTCGGCCGCCACCCGATCGGCTCCGATGACCTTGGCGATGAGTGCCAGGGAGTCGGCCTCGTTCATGACGTCCACCTCGAGCTGCAGCGCGCCGGGCAGACCAGTCAAGCGGGTCCTACTGGTGATGATGACGGCGCAACTGGCGCTGCCCGGCAGCAACGGCGTCACCCGGGCCTCACTGACCACATCCTCAAGAACCACCAGCATCCGTTTGTTGGCCAGCAGACTGCGGTACATGGCGGTCCGTTCTTCCACACTGCTGGGTACGGCGGGACCATGAATCCCCAGCGAGCGCAGGAAGGTGCCGAGCACGTCGGCCACAGGCACGCTCTGCGACTGGTCGCCCCGAAGGTCCCGATAGAGCTGGCCGTCGGGGAAGGCCTGCGCGAGGCGGTGTGCGACATGTACGGCCAAGCAGCTCTTTCCAGCGCCGGCCTTGCCGCTGATCACTACGACCGGCATAGCGGTATTACCGCTGACGCGCAGGAACCCCTCGGCCGCGCCCACCAGGTCATGATGTCCGGTGAAGTCCTGGATATCGGCTGGCAGCTGATGCGGGGTAATCGGCAGGAGCATCGCCGGCTGATCCGGCGTGAGCGTGATGGAATCCCTCGGCGAACCGGCGAGCAGCAGCGAATCGTCACCCTGCAGGATGGCCATCTCCAATTGTTGCAGCTTCTCACCCGGCTCCAGGCCGAGCTCGTCCACCAACTGGGCACGCCCCACGCGGTAGACCTCCAGGGCCTCGGCCTGCCGTCCCGACCTGTGCAGGGCGAGCATGAGCTGACCGCGCAGCCGCTCGCGCAGTGGAGTGTGCTCCACCAGGTCGGTAAGCTCGCCGACCAGTTCGCGATGCCTGCCCAGTCCCAGTTCGATGTCGATACAGGACTCCAGCGCGGCCAGCCGGGCTTCGTCCAGCCGCAGCGCCTTGCTCTCCAGCACACGGCTGACGACGCCGCTGAGAGCTGGGCCGCGCCATAGCGCGAGCGCCTGCCGTAGCGAGGCTGCCGCCTCGACGGGATTTGTCTGTGTCAGATGCCTGGCCTCTCGCACCAGCATGTCGAATCGGTGAGAGTCCAGGTCTTCCAGCGATACCTGCAAGCAATACCCGGGCGGACGCCGGATGATCTCTCCCCTGGCCGGGATGAGGGCCACCAGTCGCCTCAGCGCCGAAATGCAGATCTGCACTTGGCCGCGCGCGCTGGGTGGAGGATCTTCGTCCCAGACGGCGTCGATGAGATGCTCGGTACTGACAATGTGATTGGCTTCCAGCAGCAACGTTCCGAGGATGATCGGTTGCCTGCCGGGCGGAATGGAAATAGGTGCTTCGCCGTTATGTAATTCAATGGGGCCAAGGATGCGGAATGGCGCCGTCACATTTGCTGCCATAGCTCACCTTTGCGTTACAGTAAATAGCCCAAATGGATGAGTACAGTTCGCATGCTCTCGGCATCCCAAAGGTCCTCCAGTCGATTCGATCAATGTATATTGCGATATAGCAAAGGTCGACAGCATTCCCTCGGTTACCCCCGATGACTCACACCTTGATCACCCCGAGTAACCGGTTCGGCGCGAAATTTCCGACCGATCATCCTGTTCGACCATCTGGCGTGGCGTACCGCCCGAGGATCTCGGATAGGCGCCGGCTTTCACGGGGCCGCGGGTCCTTCGTCTTCCATTCGTCAACATCGAGCCCGTCGCGCAGGCTCAGAGAAGCCTGCCGCGTCAATACCGTGCTGTCGGATGAAGCCGACCTTCTCCTTTCTCGCATGGGCTGTCGCTGGGCGTTTCGGGTGGTCTTGAAGGTGTCACCGGTCCCAAAAAGCTGAGCGAGAAGGGCTGGGTACGGCCCGACCTGAGCGAAGGGGTTCCTGAACGTGAATGACGGGTTCGGTGCGGGCACAGCGCAGTCGATCCCTGGGATGGTGGTGCATCAGGAATGAGCGGTCGCGGTGGAAGCATTGTCGTCTGTTCATGGGTTCACTAGGGAAAGTGCAGATCGGACGTAGCATCCACCGCGTCGTCGGCGATGGCCGGGCAGGGCATCGATCGGCTGTGAAGGGCAAGAAGACGTTCAAGTTGGCGTGGGGTATCAGCGGCCAGCGTCCGCCACACATCCGGATCGCTTCTTTGCGCAAGGACCCGTGTGGCAACCCAGGATCCGGGGCTTCCGTCATCTTGGCGTGCTCGCCAAATCGTCCAGTCCGGGTATGTGGCCTGCAACACAGATATGGCCGATTCCCGCCTGACCGCGCTGTGTTCTTGTGATGCGCACATGCCGCTCCCGTCTGCGCCTTGGCGGGGGAGTCGGGCCGGCGTCCGCGCCGAGGTGGATGTGTGTTCGTTGTCGGCTTGAGAAACTCCCTCCACAGTTTTCTGGCGTGATGAGTTAATCGATGTTGCCATCGGTCTGGCGCCTTTCCTGTCCGAGGTGACGTGCTGCGACTTCACGAGTCTGAAGAGCAAAGATCGCTTTGCCGAGTCGACATAGTCGAGGAGGACAGCGAACGCAGCACGATGGAGCGTCGCTGAAGCTGCCGAATGCGATGGTTGATCTCAGTCGGCACCCTCCACAAGAGTTTCTTATTTGTAGGTCATGCCCGGTGAGCTGACGTCAGCCTATGATCTACGATATTAAGAAATGGGTCACCGTTCGGCACCGTTCGGCACTGTCCGGCACTGTCCGGCACTGTCCGGCACTGTCCGGCACACTCGAATCTCCTAAATGCGTACGCCGCAATCCCCTTAGATGGGCGACGCGGCAGAAAGCCTTTCGAGGAGAAAAACCCCAATGCATATGTATGAGATCGACTCCATATTGTTCGATTGAACGGTCGCGACCTTTCGCCAAGCCGCCCCCCTCGGACTGGCTTCGTTCGACCAGAGGGCAGCGTCCCTCAGTCGCCGATAGCCAGGGGCCGGCGCGCCGGTTTGGGCCGCCAGGTGCTTGGGGCGAGGGCAATGAATAGTCATACGTCCTAACATCATGGTGATCCAAGGGAATTTCCATATCTGGGGTGTTATGAACGCACCGAAAGCTTGCACCTCACGACATAGGGTGTCAAGCTTGCGTGAAGTATCCGGAGGAGTCTCACTCTCACGTGCTACAGCTGGAGGCAGCCATGCCTGTGAGGGCCTACCGCCGGCCGCTGGCGGAGCTAGTTGATCATCTGTTTCGGACCGTTCGCCAACAAGACGGAACCCCGTACAGCTATGAGCAGGCCGCCAAGGAGATCACCGAGCGAGGCACCGCGATCTCACACACGACACTCTGGCGGATACGCACCGGCAAGACCGACGATCTGTCGGTTTCCCACCTGGCCGGCATCGCCGACTTCTTCGGTGTTGACCTGGCGTACTTTTTCGATGAGATCTATGCCGCCAAGATCGACGCCGAGCTCGAGCTGCGGGTCGCGATGCAGAACGTGGGCGTGCGCAAGGTCGCGATGCGGGCCATGGGGTTGTCGTCAATGGGGGTGGAAAGCCTCACGAAGATCATCAACGTGATTCGTGAGATGGAAGGTTTGCCGCCATTCGAGTCCGAGGCGGACACCAACACTCAACCGTAGTTGACCTGTGACCTGCTTAGACAGGCACCTGCAATGGGGGCGGGAGAGTGACAGGTGAATCTGCTGGTCTCGGCCGGGCGGGTACTCACTGGTCCGGCAGGCGAGTGGATCGACAACGGGGCAGCGTTGGTGGAGGGCGACGTCATCACGGCGACCGGCCCGCGAGAGGAGGTGGCGTCGCACACCCCGGCTGACGCGCTTGGCCTGGCGGTTCCGGGCGGGATCGGGTTACCAGAACTGATCAATCGTCATGTGCGTCTGGTCGTTGATGCCGGGATAGACCCCGCGGGCTCGCTTCGGGCTTCCGGCGATGTGGAGCTGCTGTTGGACGTGGTGGCCACTGTTGTTTCTGGACGGGGACGTCGACGGTGAGCAGGCCATGCGCGAACTGATCCAGCGTAACGCTCGCGACGGCGCCGATGTGATCAAGGCGATGGTCGCGAGTGGGCAGATGCCCTCGGGCGACGCCTCCATTTTCAGCCTGTTTGAGGAGCTGACCGCACCCTGATGGCGCCCAGATGCGGTCCAAGGCACGCTTCCGGTAAGCGAGATTCAGGCGTCCGCGGCGGGGCAGCCGGGAGCCACGTTCTCCGCGCCCTCCGGTGGCTCGAGGCGGAAGACGGCGGTGTGTGTGGTGTGAGGAATGATCGTCTCCAGGCTGTCGTCCGCGCCAAACGGAAACGCCTCGATCGCGAAGGGAAGGTCGAGCACAGACAAGTACGCTTTGATGACTCTGGCCGCCTCCTCACCTTCGACAAGGATAGCCCGCGACGGACCGCTCTCCTCGCCGTGAATATGGCATTCGCCGGAGACGAAGAGATTTTGGACCCATTGCCGTTGCCGGTTCGGTGCGGCCAAGTACTTTTTTCCAGCGAGCTGGACAATGGCGATGGGCGTTTGCCGGAGTTGCCCGGTGTGACGGCCGCGCGTCTGGATAACGCGCAATGCATATGCCTCTTCACTGTAAGGCTGAAGGGGCATATGCATAATCTTCTCGATCATCATAGTGTTGATGTCACGCGGGTGCATGGTCGGATGGTTCATGACCCCTCATTCACTCATGCTCAACGGCGGATCCCACGCAGGACTGGGGGAAAGCCCACAGTCCATGATCGGGATGGTAGCCCCTGTCAATCATGGAGAACAAGACAGATATAGGGACGGCGATATGCGGGAGCGCACAGTACGACGGAGGTGCCGTGAACTGCTCCGGCAGCTCGGCATCCGCCCTCCGCTTGATGTTGCTGACCTGTGCCGGCGGTTCGGTGAGTGGCGTGGCCGACCGGTCAAGCTCGTGCCCTACCCTTTCGAGGTCCCGGGCCCCTCAGGGTTGTGGATACAGATTGAATCGGCCGACTACATCTTCTACCAGGAGAGAACCTCCGCCCCCCACCAAGATCACATTATTTTGCATGAGCTGGGCCACGTCTTCGCCGACCATCCAAGCGATGAGCTGGACATCGCCAGCTACGAACTGCACACGTCAAGCCCGCCTTCCCACATCAGGCGAATATTGCGGCGGACATGCTATGAGACGGACCATGAGAGGGAAGCTGAACTTATCGCCACCATCATCCTTGAATGGGCCAGTGTCCTCAACGTCACCCACACCCTCCTCCTCGATGAGAATGCCCCTCACGGGGAGCAGCTGAATACATCGCTGATCAACCATCAGGGATGGCTATGAGCACCTCCTTCATCCTCCTCATCGTCACCCTCGTCACCTTCGCGATCCTGGCTGTCAACGTCGTTCAGGTACGCCGCGCCCCGGAAGACCTGCCGCTACGAGCCGCCACCGCCGGAGTGAGCTGCATCTTCTTATCCGCCCTCGTGAACCTCCCAGGCGTTCGGACAATTCTCGACGGCATGCAAGCCGGCGTAGCGAAGCTGTTCGTCAATCTCATCACGCTTCTGTGCACGTATTTTGTGCTCGCGTTCTTCTTCTACGCGATTTACGGTCAGACTGCCATTCGCCGCATGCGGCGTGAGCGCGTTCTGCTACTGCTGACGTGCGGCATACTCGTGACTACTTGGTTCATCGCCCCGCCCGGGGTGCGTGAGGCACCCGCCGATCTTCAGAACGGCTACAACCTCCAGGCCAGGATCTTTCTCGTCACCGCCTTGGCCTATATGGCATATACCCTCACGATGTCGCTGGGTCTGGTGAAGGAGTACGCCCGCACGGCAGCCAGCCGCCATGTGCGTTTCGGGATGAGGATCTTTCATGTCTCGCTCTATCTCCTCATCGCTGGGGCGGTTCTCAAAGTCGTCGTCCTGCTCCTGCAAGGATGGGGAGTGGCGGTGGGGTTGCCTCTATTGGAGATCTCGAATACCGGCTATCTGCTGTTTGTCGGAATCGGGATCGCTGTGTTCGCGCTTGGGCTTGGCTACCCGCTGGTCGCCGGCATGATCCTGGAGGTGCCCGTCTGGGCTCGGCACAGAGACCTGTACCGGCAGTTGGAGACGCTGTGGCGCATTCTGCATAGAGTGTTTCCCGATCTTGCCTTGATTGCGGGCGAGAAGTCGCGGTGGCGCGAGGCACTGGGATGGCCGCGTATCCATCGCGGCTACTACCGTCGCGTGATTGAGATTCGCGACGGGCTCGTCCAACTCGCCCCTTACTACAATCACGAGGTCGCGCAGCAGGCACGGACGATCGGGGTCGGACAGGGCTTATCCGAATCGGATCTGGAAAGCTTCGTGCAAGCCACCCTCATCGTGCATGCCCTAGAGTCCAGAGCCTCCGGAACGCGGTCGGAAGACACCGATCTCATCCCGCTACGTGGCGGTCATGACTTGGATTCGGACGCCGAATGGCTGGCAGGGCTGTCCAGGTGGGTCCAGCAGTTGATGAAAGAACCCGCGCCCTGATCCGAACCTCGCCGGCCGGCCCTGAGCCCACACCACATGGCGACAACTGACGGTTTGCGGTGCTGCTCCCGGCGAATAAGCGAAACCCGATCCCAACCGCGCGACCCAGCCATGCACCGCCTGGGCCATGCGATCCGCGACGCCGAGCTGCACCCTTGACGGCCTCGGTCAGATCGATCAGACCACAGTGACCCACCGACGACGCGGGCTGTGAGGCAGACGTTGAACTGGCGGCAGACCTCTCCGTCGCTGTAGGCGATGAGGTCTAAGCGGCATTCCAGAAGTTTCGCTTGTAACCGGCGGGGAGCCAGGGGCTGGTCCACGGAGCCGCAGCGGCCAGTAACCGGTCCGGTGAACGGGCACGGAAGAAGGCATGGGTCTGTCTGAGACGGCCGGGCCAGGTGACGGCGGTGTTGGCGATGAACGCCTTCAGCGCTGCCCAGATGCGTTCCACCGGATTGTCGTGCGGGCTGTAACGCGCCCCGTACAGCAGCTCCAGCTGGGGATGCTCTTTCAGATAGCCGGTGACGATCCTGGCGTGGTGGACGCTGTCGTTGTCGCAGATCACGATGATCGCCGGGGCGGCGGGGAACGCGGCGATCACCTGATCGAGCAGGCGCAGGAAGTCGGCCGCGCACCGGCGCCCCAGCCGATACGCCCACCGCCCCGTGGTCATCTCCAGCGCGCCGAGCACGGTGACCTGCCGGTTCTTGCCCGGCGTGGCGACCTGCGGGCGGCGCGGGCGCAGCGTCCAGCCGGAGCGGATGTGCGGCAGCAGGTGCGCGTGGGTCTCATCGGCGGCCCACACCACCGCCCCGCGCGGCAGAGCACACAGCCGCGCGGTGATGTCGGCCAGCACGCGCCAGCGGTCGGGATCACCCCGGGCGATCAGCTTGGGCCGCCGCCAGATGGCCACCCGCCGCACCCGCCGATACAGGGTGCGCCTGCTCAGCCGGGGTCGGTTCAGCAACCGCCACAGCCGTGGAATCGTCCACGGTCCCGGGCGCGCCAGCAAAGCGGCGATGCGGTCGGTCAGCCGCCGGCCGCCCAGCCTCGGGCGGCCCGGGCGGGGACGGTCGGCCAGCCCCGCCGGCCCCAGCCGGTTGAACCGCCCGATCCAGCGGCGGACCGTGCCGACGTCATACCCCAGCAGGTCGGCGATCTGCGCCGCTGACAACCCATGCAGCGACAACAGCACCATCACTGCGCGCGTCGCCTGTCGCCAACGGCCCCGTAACTGCGTCTGCAGATGCTCGATCGAGGCGGCCGGAGCGTTGGCGAACACGACAGGAGGGCGCATACTGACCACGACCTCGCCGGTGGGTGGACGTTGTGGCAACCTCGATCCAACCCCCGGCGAGGCCCGTGTCAATGCCCAGCTGCCCCGGCGATCTCACGCCCTGTTACGCGCAGAACTTCTGGATAGGCGCTTAGCTGTTCACACTTCACACCCGACCTTCTATCTGGGCGAGAACCGCATGGCGTCGAGATGACTTGGAGCCCCTCGTCGACGAGCTCAGCGTCACGCGTCGCTCACTCGGTTCGCCGCTGGCGTCCGCTGCTCCGAACTCGCCGTTTTCTTTCGTCCTGGGCTTGACCTTGCCCCTAGGTCAACCTTCGACGATGGCTCCATGACCAACAACGCGCTGTACACCATCGAAGCCCCGATCCGCGAGCAGGTCGCGGCCCACTGCGAGGCCAACGGCGTCCCCGGGTTCGTCACCGGCGTCTACCACGCGGGCGAGCAGATCATCGTCTCCCACGGCACCGCGAACGTCGCCACCGGCGCCCCGATGCTCCAGGACACCGGATTCCTCCTCGGCTCCGTCACCAAGGTCCTGACCACCACCCTGGTCCTCCAGCAGGTCGACCGCGGACTGCTGGACCTCGACTCACCGGTCGTGAAATATCTTCCCGACTTCGCGCTGGCCGTGCCGGGCGCCGCGGACAAGATCCTGGTCAGGCACCTGATCTCACACACCAACGGCATCGACGCGGACCTGTACTTCCCCGACGACAAGGGCCGCGACGCACTGAAGGCCTACGTCGAGGGCCTGGCGATCAACTGCGGCACCCTGTTCGAGCCCGGCGAGCAGCTCAGCTACTCCAACGGCGGCATGATCGTCGCGGGCCGCCTGCTGGAAGTGGTGACCGGCCTGCCCTTCAACGACCTGCTGGCGCGCGAGATCTACGCCCCGGTCGGTATGAAGGACTCCGGCACCTCCGCCGAGCAGGCCATCCTGCGCAGCACGGCGGTCGGCCACTTCCTGGACCTCGAGACCATGGCGCCCAAGCCCACGAACATGTTCACGCTGCCCGACACCTGGGGCCCGGCCGGCGGCACGCCGATCGGCACCATCGCCGACCTGCTCGCCTTCGGGCGCACCCACCTCGCGGGGGGCGTGTCCCCTTCCGGCACGCGCGTCCTGTCGGCCGAGTCGACCGCCCTGATGCAGCAGGTCTCCTACGACATGGAGAGCCCCAACACCCCGCCGATCGGCCTGGGCTGGGTGCTGTACCCGTTCGGCGACACGACCGTGCTGGCCATGTCGGGCGCCTCGCCCGGCGGGGTCTCGCTCCTGTGCGTGCTCCCCGAGCACGACCTGGTCCTCGCCGCCTACGGCAACAACCCGGGGGCGATCATGCTGCAGGACCAGATCCTGCAGTGGCTGCTGAGCGAGCACCTCGGCGTCCAGATCCCCAAGCTGGTCACCGAACTGGAGCAGGACGTCGACCTCACCCCCTACGTGGGCACCTACCGCTCCAACCAGCTGCGCATCGACGTCAGCATCGTCGACGGCCAGCTGGAGGAGCGGACGACCTACGAGCCGGCGGACGAATCGCAGGAGCGGATCTTCACCGAGTTCGCCGGCGGCACGACCTCCGCCCCGCCGCAGCGCTACGTGCCGATCCGGCCGGGCCTCTTCGCACCCGCCGGATATCCGCTGGAGGCGTTCGACGGGTACCTGCGGCTGCTGCTCGTCTCCTACCACGACCTCCGCGAGGGCCAGGCGCGCTTCCGCAACGGCGGCGGCCGCCTGACCCGACGGGCCTGACCCTTCCGAGTGGAAGGATGTCCTGCATGCTCACGATTGGCCAGCTCGCGGACTACGCCGGAGTGACCATCAAAGCCATCCGCCACTATCACGAGCGCGGTCTGCTCACCGAGCCCGGCCGCGACTCGTCCGGCTACCGGCGCTACACCGCCAAAGACGCCGTCGACCTCGTCAAGATCAGGACCCTGGCCAATGCGGGCGTGCCACTGGCCCGCATCAGGGACCTTCTCGACGCCGACCCGGACGCGCTCACGGCAGCCATCGCCGAGATCGACGGCAATCTCCAAGACCGCATCGCGCAGCTGCGGCGAACCCGCGATCAGCTCGCCCAGCTGCGCGGCGGCGACCGGCTCTTCGTTTCTCCGGAAGTCGCCGACTATCTCGACGATCTGCGCGAACTCGGCGTCGGCGAGCGCCAGATCCGGGTGGAACGGGACGGCTGGATCCTCATGCAGACCGCCTCACCCGAGGACGCCTCCCTGTGGATCGCCGAAAAGCGCGACCTGATGACCGATCCCGAGTTTCGTGCCCTCTACCTCGACCATGACGCCGCCTACGACTGGTCGCCGGACGATCCCCGCCTGCCCGTCCTCGCGGAGCGTACCCGGAACTGGTTCACCGATCACCACAGCCGATCCGAGACCTGCTCCGTCCAAAGCCCGGCCATCGCCCGGTTGGCCGCGCAATCCCAGCCGGGAGCCTCATCGCCGGCTTGGGATCGCCTCGCCCAACTGGTGAACGGCTGAAGATGTCTCTGAACCATCCAGTGATCGTGACCAGGTCGAGGGCCGGCGTCTCGTCCTCGCCGCGACACGGGCGTTCCACCTTGACCCGCTTGCACGGCCGACGGATGGTGGTGGGTGCCGGAGAAGAGAGCGATCAGGTTGTTCTGCGCCTGCTCCATCCGCATCCCGCCTCCGAGGACTTCTCACGCGTGCTGGCGTGGGTGCCGGGAGCGTTCGTGTTCCTCGGCTCGCGCCTGGCGCGTCTCCGTCCTGACGAGGCGGAGGAGAACCACTCACCGCGAGCGGAGTTCGACGACGTGGTGCTGCCCGACGGCGTACGGCTGCTGGCCGAACTGGCCGCCCGGCGGCTGCGCGGATCAGGGAGTCCTCTCCCTTGGTCGTGTGACCCCGAACGGGGCATAGCCATAGGGGAAGAGGGTGAACGGGCTCTTTGGGTGAGAGTGTGAGTCCATTACAGTACCCGTTGCAGCAAAAAGCCCCGGAGCTTGATCGCTTCGGGGCGTTTATCGATGTGGGGCTACCAGGACTTGAACCTGGGACCTCTTCCTTATCAGGGAAGCGCTCTAACCGTCTGAGCTATAGCCCCTCGTTACGCGCTAGAACGGTACCGCATCCACTTGATGGAAGCGAATCCGCTCGCTCGAACAGGGAAAAGCTTACCCTGTTCCGGCACCCACTTGCGCCATGTCCCCGGCCTGAAGCCGGGGACATGGCGCCGGGTGGTTATTCGGCCTCGCTGAAGGTGACCTCCACGCCGCCGACCAGGTCGGCGGCGACGTTGTAGATCACTGAGCCGAGGGTGGACAGGGCGGTGATCAGCACCACGTTCACCGCGCCGATCAGGGCGGTGTAGCCGAGGATGCGGACCGGCTCGAACCAGGAGGCGGCGTCCACGCCGTTGGTGGACTTGCCGTCGGCCATCGTCAGCTGGTTCACCGTCTGGATGATGTTGTCGAACACCCCCAGTCCGGACAACACCATGTAGAGCACGGCAACCGCGACGAACAACACCACGAAGCAGACGAGCGACACCACGAAGCTGAACTTCATGGCCGACCAGGGCTCGATCCTGCGCAGCACCAGGTGTGCCTTGCGCGGCGCTCTCGCGGAGCTGTCCGAACCCTTCTTGCCCGGCTTCTCCTGTGCGAGTGACGGCGCGGACGACGACAATCCTCCCGGCGCCCAGGAGGAGGCGTCGGCCTCCGCGGACGCGGGACGAATCCGCATCGTGGAATCGCCTGGTTTGTCTTCCTCGATAGCCGTCACGCTCTGCCTGCCCTTGTGCTCGTCGGTTACCGGCCTGTCGGTCTCCGGCGTGGACTCGCTACCGTCGACCGGCGACTCGGCCCCCTCGGCGGCGTCCGCTTCGGTGGCCTTGTCTATCTTCCCCGTCACCTGATCGCGTGTCGATGAAGAGGCCGGGCGTGGGCCTGGTCTGGCCTGAGCGCACACGGCTACTCACCTTCCCCGTTTTCCTCGGTCTCCAACGCCTCGGCATTGCGGGCGAGAGCCACGACGCTGTCCCCCTCCGCGAGATTCATCAGACGCACCCCCATGGTCTGGCGACCAGACTGCTTGATCTCCCCTGCGCTGGTCCGGATAACCCCGCCGGCGGAAGTGATTGCGAAAACCTCATCCTCAGGCCTGACCATGACGGCCCCGACCAGCTTGCCACGAGCACTGACGATCTTCGCCGTCAGAACGCCCTTGCCGCCTCTTCCCTGGACAGGGTAGTGATCCGCAGGGGTGCGCTTGGCATATCCACCCTCGGTCGCGATCAACACGTCGTCGCCGTCGGCCATCCGGTTCATCGCCAGAAGCTCGTCCCCTTCGAGGAACCGCATGCCGATCACACCGCTGGTCGCCCGGCCCATCGGGCGCAGAGCCTCGTCGGAGGCCGTGAAGCGGATGGACTGGGCACCGCGGGAGACGAGCAGGAGGTCGTCCTCCTCCGACACCAACCTGGCGGCGATCACCTCGTCATCTTCTCTCAGGTTGATGGCGATGAGGCCACCTGAGCGCGGCGAGTCGTACTCCGACAGGCGCGTCTTCTTCACCAGGCCGCTGCGGGTGGCCAGCACGAGGTACGGCGCGACGTCGTAGTCACGCAGGTCCAGGACCTCCATGACGACCTCGTCCGGCTGCATGGCCAGCAGGTTCGCCAGATGCTGGCCGCGCGCGTCCCGGCCGGAGTCGGGCAGCTCGTAGGCCTTGACCCGGTAGACCCGGCCCTTGTTCGTGAAGAACAGCAGCCAGTGGTGGGTCGTCGTGACGAAGAAGTGGTCGACGATGTCGTCCTGGCGCAGCTGGGCGCCGCGCACACCCTTGCCACCGCGCTTCTGGGCCCGGTAGAGGTCGGTGTTGGTGCGCTTGGCATAGCCGCCGCGGGTGATCGTGACGACCATGTCCTCCTCGGCGAGGAGGTCTTCGATCGACATGTCGCCCTCGTAGGCGATGATCTCCGTCTTGCGCTCGTCGCCGTACTTCGCCGTGATCTCCGAGAGCTCCTCGAAGACGATTCCCCGCTGCCGCTCCGGCGAGGCCAGGATCTCCTGGTAGTCGATGATGTGCACCATCAGCGCGTCGTACTCGTCGGTGATCTGCTGCTGCTCCAGGGCGGCCAGCTTGCGCAGCTGCATGTCGAGGATGGCCTGCGCCTGGATCTCGTCGATCTCCAGCAGCGTCATCAGGCCGCCCTGGGCGGCGGACGCCGACGGCGACCGCCGGATCAGGGCGATGACCTCGTCCATCCGCTCAAGCGCCTTGAGCAGTGCGCGCAGGATGTGGGCCCGCTCCTCGGCCTTGCGCAGGAGGTAGCGCGTCCGGCGGACCACGACCTCGATCTGGTGCGCCACGTAGTGGCGGACGAACTGGTCCAGCCGCAGGGTCCGCGGCACGCCGTCGACCAGGGCCAGCATGTTGGCGCCGAAGGTGGTCTGCAGCTGGGTGTGCTTGTAGAGGTTGTTCAGCACGACCTTGGCGACCGCGTCGCGCTTGAGCACGATCACCAGACGCTGGCCGACCCGGGAGGAGCTCTCGTCGCGGACGTCGGCGATGCCGGTGATCCGGCCTTCCTTCACCGCCTCGGCGATCGACAGCGCGAGGTTGTCCGGGTTGACCATGTAGGGCAGCTCGGTGACGACCAGGCACTGGCGGCCCTTGGCGTCCTCCTCGACCTCCACGATCGCCCGCATGGTGATCGAGCCTCGGCCGGTCCGGTAGGCGTCGTCGATGCCCCGGCGGCCGACGATCAGCGCGCCGGTCGGGAAGTCGGGGCCCTTGATCCGGGCGATCAGCGCCTCAAGGAGCTCGTCGTCGGTGGCGTCGGCGTTCTGCAGCGCCCACTTGACGCCTTCGGCCACCTCGCGCAGGTTGTGCGGCGGGATGTTCGTGGCCATGCCGACCGCGATGCCGGCCGACCCGTTGACCAGCAGGTTCGGGAACCGCGACGGAAGGACCAGCGGCTCCTGGGAACGCCCGTCGTAGTTGGGCTGGAAGTCGACGGTCTCCTTGTCGATGTCACGGATCATCTCCATGGCGATCGGCGCGAGCTTGCACTCGGTGTATCGCATGGCGGCCGGCATGTCGTTGCCCGGCGACCCGAAGTTGCCCTGGCCGTCGACCAGGGTGTAGCGCAGGGCCCAGGGCTGTGCCAGCCGTACGACGGTGCCGTAGATCGACGAGTCACCGTGCGGGTGGTAGGAGCCCATGACGTCGCCGACGACGCGGGAGCACTTGAAGTAACCCCGGTCCGGGCGGTAACCGCCGTCGTACATGGCGTAGAGCACGCGGCGATGCACCGGCTTGAGCCCGTCGCGGACGTCGGGCAGCGCACGGGACACGATGACGGACATCGCGTAGTCCATGTAGCTGCGCTGCATCTCCGACTGGATGTCGACCGGTTCGATGCGCTCTGCGGGCGGAGTGTTCACATCCGTCACGGGTGAATGATCCTTTTCAGAGAGAAGTCTGTACGGCTGCCGCTACACATCGAGGAAACGGACGTCTCGCGCGTTCCTGATGATGAAGGAGCGGCGAGCCTCGACGTCCTCACCCATGAGAACGCTGAACAGCTCGTCGGCCTGGGCGGCGTCGTCGAGGGTGACCTGGCGCAGGAGGCGGCTGTCCGGGTTCATCGTGGTGTCCCACAGCTGGCCGGCGTTCATCTCGCCCAGACCCTTGAACCGCTGGATGCCGTCGTGCAGGCGCGGGTCGCGCTTGCCCCGGGCGATGCCGTCCTCGATGATCGCGTCACGCTCGGGGTCGGAGTAGGCGTAGGAGGCGTCCTCGCCCCGGCGGTCCCACTTGATCTTGTAGAGCGGGGGCTGGGACAGGTAGACGTGCCCGGCCTCGATCAACGGCCGCATGAAGCGGAACAGCAGCGTCAGGAGCAGCGTGTTGATGTGCTGGCCGTCGACGTCGGCGTCGGCCATCAGGATGAGCTTGTGGTAGCGGAGCTTGGCGATGTCGAACTCGTCGTGGACGCCGGTGCCCATGGCGGTGATCAGCGCCTGGACCTCGGTGTTCTTCAGCACCTTGTCGATGCGCGCCTTCTCCACGTTCAGGATCTTGCCGCGGATGGGCAGGATCGCCTGGAACCTGGAGTCGCGGCCGCCCTTGGCGGAGCCGCCCGCCGAGTCACCCTCGACGATGAACAGCTCGCACTTCTCCGGATCGCTCCACTGGCAGTCGGCCAGCTTGCCGGGCAGGCCGGAGCCGGACTCCAGCAGCGACTTGCGCCGGGTCAGGTCGCGGGCCTGACGGGCCGCGATGCGGGCGCGTGAGGCCTGCAGGGACTTGTTGATGACGTCCTTGGCCTCGCCCGGGTTGCGCTCGAACCAGTCGCGCAGGTGGTCGTTACAGGCCTTCTGGACGAACGACTTGGCCTCGGTGTTGCCCAGCTTGGTCTTGGTCTGGCCCTCGAACTGGGGGTCGGCCAGCTTCACCGAGATGATCGCGGTGAGGCCCTCACGGATGTCCTCGCCGGTGAGGTTGTCGTCCTTGCCCTCCTTGAGGAACTTCTGCTCACGCGCGTAGCGGTTGACGATCGACGTCAGCGCGGCGCGGAAGCCCTCCTCGTGGGTACCGCCCTCGGCCGTGTTGATCGTGTTGGCGAAGGTGTAGACCGACTCGCTGTAGGAGTTGTTCCACTGCATGGCGATCTCGACCGAGATCCCCTCGCCGTGCTCCTCGAAGTCGATCACCGAGAGGTGCGCGGGCTCCTTCTTGGAGTTCAGGTGCTTGACGAAGTCGGACAGACCGCCCTCGTAGTGGTAGACCACCTCGACGGGCTCACCGTCGATGTGGTCGGGCCGCTCGTCCCGCATGGAGATCGTCAGGCCCTTGTTGAGGAAGGCCATCTCCTGGAAGCGGCGCGAGAGCGTCTCGAAGCTCCACGTCGTGGTCTCGAAGATCGTCGGGTCGGCCCAGAAGGTGATCGAGGTGCCGGTCTCGTCCGTCGGCTCGCCCTTCTCCAGGGGCGCCGTCGGCCGGGAGTCCGCGTAGGACTGCCGCCAGTAGTGACCGTCGGTGCGGATCTCCACCTCAAGCCTGGTGGACAGCGCGTTCACCACGGAGACGCCGACGCCGTGCAGACCGCCGGAGACCGCGTAGGACTTGCCGTCGAACTTGCCTCCCGCGTGCAGCACGGTCAGGACGACCTCGACCGCGGGACGCTTCTCGACGGGGTGCATGCCGACGGGGATGCCTCGGCCGTTGTCGACGACCCGGACCCCGTTGTCAGCGAGAAGTGTGACTTCGATTCTGTCGGCGTAACCGGCCAGGGCCTCGTCGACGGAGTTGTCCACGACCTCGTAGACGAGGTGGTGCAGACCGCGTTCTCCGGTCGAGCCGATGTACATGCCTGGGCGCTTACGGACCGCCTCGAGTCCTTCGAGAACGGTGATTGAGCTAGCGTCGTAGGACAAGTGTGAAATCCTCCTGCCGCGGACACGCGGCGGGAACACACTCAGCCCCACCGTGCCCGTCACCGTCGTGAATGCCCCGATGCGTGCACCCAGGGGAGTCCGGCTTACGTGCCGGGGGTGACACGCAAACGGACGTGTCCGGAATTCAGCTTCATTCTAGCGGCTCAAGGCTCATGATGTGGCATTGAAGAGCGCTGAAAGGCCCTTCTGGCGCGTCGACCCTCCACTCAAGGATCCCCCTACGCGGGAGGGGGTCGTCGCGCCAGAAGGGCAACTGATCCGTTTCGCGGCTGGCCGATCAGCCGTAGGTGTCACCCGGGCCGCGGCTCCCGGCGACCCGCAGGCCTCCGCTGGGACGCGGTCCGTGCTGCGGGCCCCGCACCTTCACCCGCTGCACCGTTCCGTCCCCGAGCTCCTCGTTCAACCGTCTGATCAGCGTTCTTGCCAGCAGTCGCACCTGGGTCGCCCATGCGGTGGAGTCGGCGACCACCAGAACCTCCCCGTCGGCGAAGGTCTCCGGCGTGGTGTGCGCGGCCAGGTCCGGCCCGACGATCTCGTGCCAGCGGCCGAACACCCCGCCGACCGCGACAGGCTGCTCCCAGCCGCGGTCGGCCAGCAGGTCGGCGATCGCACGTCCGAAAAGCTGGGGATCCCCGGAATCCCTGCGCGGCCCGGCCGCCCGGAGCCGGGGCGCGCGGCGGGGAAGCTGCCCCCGCTTCGCCGCGTCCGCCTTCGCCTGGGCCAGCTTCTCCCTGGCCATCGCCGCGCCTCTGGCCGCCGCGCTCTTCGCCGACCCGAGGTCCGGCGGTCTCTCATCGGACACGGTTCACCTTCCCCTCGGTGACGTCGAACCGGGCTCCCACCAGCTCCGCGGGGACGTCGTCGGCGACCGCGGCGGTGATCAACACCTGTTCGGCCGGGGCCACGATCTCGGCCAGGCGGCGGCGTCGCCGGTTGTCCAGCTCGGCGAAGACGTCGTCGAGGATCAGCACCGGGTCGCCGCCGTCGGCCCTGAGCAGGTCGTAGGCGGCCAGCCGGAGCGCCAGCGCGAACGACCACGACTCGCCGTGGCTGGCGTAGCCACGCGCGGGCAGCTCTCCCAGGCCGAGGAACAGGTCGTCGCGGTGCGGGCCGACGAGGGTGACGCCGCGTTCGAGCTCGGAGCCGCGGACCTCCAGCAGGGCGGCCCGCAGGTGCTCCTCCAGGACCGCGCGGCCGGCTCCCGCCTCTGTGGACAGCGTGCCTCGGTAGGCGAGGTCGGCGGGGGCGGAGTCGGGCGCGAGGGCCGCGTAGGAGGCCGAGACCAGCGGGCGCAGCGCCTCGATCAGCTCCAGCCTGGCCTCCAGCAGTTCGGCGCCGTGCCTGGCCAGGTGGGCGTCCCAGACATCCAGGGTGCTCAGCGGGTCTCCGGCGCCGGCGGCGGCGAACGCCGAGTCGTTGTCGGCCCGCCTCGCGCTCCGGCTGCCCCGCCGCGCCTGCGCCGCCGTACGCAACAGGGCCCCGCGCTGCTTGAGCACCCGGTCGTAGTCGGCCCGGACCCCTGCGAAACGGGGTGTTCTGGCCACCAGCAGATCGTCGAGGTAGCGACGCCGCTCCGAGGGGTCGCCCTTGACCACGGCCAGGTCCTCGGGGGCGAACAGGACCGTGCGCAGCAGTCCGATGACGTCACGCGGGCGGGACACCGGCGAGCGGTTCAGCCGCGCCCTGTTGGCCTTTCCCGGGTTGATCTCCAGCTCGACCAGCGCCCGCCGGTCCTCCCGGACGATCACGGACCGGACGATCGCCCGCGCCGCCCCCTGCCGCACCAGCGGCCCGTCGTTGGCGACCCGATGACTCGACTGCGTCGCCACGTATCCCAGCGCCTCGACCAGGTTGGTCTTGCCCTGCCCGTTGGGCCCCACGAAGGTCGTGACGCCCGGCTCCAAGCCGAGGTCGGCGTTGTCGTAGGACCGGAAGTCGGTCAGCGAGAGATGGGCGACGTACACCTCAGGAAGATTAGTCGCCTCCGCCCGTCACCGGGGCCTCGTCGCGTTTGTACGGCTTGCGCCCTGTGGGCGGGCGCAGGCCGTACGCGCGCCTGGATCTACTTGCTGACCTCCACCGGCGGGACGACGTCGGCACCGGGGGCGTCGGCACCCTTGTCGACCTGCCCCTCCTTCGCGGTGACGGCGTGCCCGCCGAACTGGTTGCGCAGGGCCGCGACGACCTTCATGGCCGGCGAGTCTTCCTGCCGGGAGGCGAACCTGGCGTACAGCGCGGCGGTGATGACCGGCAGCGGGACGGCGTGGTCCACGGCCGCCTGGACCGTCCACCGCCCCTCGCCGGAGTCTTGCGCGTAGCCCTTCAGCTCGGCCAGCGCCGGGTCCTCGTCGAGCGCGCGGACCAGCAGGTCCAGCAGCCACGACCGGATGACCGTGCCGTGCCGCCAGCTCTTGAAGGCTCCGGCCACGTCGGTGACGACGTCTGAGGCTTCGAGCAGCTCCCAGCCCTCGGCGAAGGCCTGCATCATGCCGTATTCGATGCCGTTGTGGACCATCTTGGCGAAATGCCCGGCGCCGACGTCTCCCGCGTGGACGAAGCCGTCCTCCTCGGGCTTGAGCGTCTCGAAGATCGGCATCAGCTTCTGGACGTTGTCCTTGGTGCCGCCGACCATCAGCGCGTAGCCGTTCTGCAGGCCCCAGACGCCGCCGCTCACGCCGCAGTCGACGAAACCGATCCCCTTGGCAGCGAGCTCGGCGGCGTGCTTCTGGTCGTCCAGATAGTGCGAGTTGCCGCCGTCGATCACGATGTCCCCGGGCGACAGCAGATCGCCGAGCTGTTCGATCGTCGCCCGCGTCGGCGCCCCCGCGGGCACCATGACCCACACCGCCCTCGGCTCCTGGAGCCGGTCCACGAGCTGTTTCAGGCTGGAGACGTCACTGACCGCGGGATCGCGGTCGTAGCCGACGACGTCGTGGCCCCCGCGGCGCAGCCGCTCGGCCATGTTGCCGCCCATCTTGCCCAGCCCGATCATGCCGATCTGCATACGAGCACCCCCTTCAGGGTTCCATCATCCACCTACACCAGTCGTGCCAGCGCATGCCGTACCAGATCGGCGTTTCCGTCAACAGGATCGCCCTCCGGGCTGTGGAGGACGTCCTCCAGGCCGATACGCGTGGCCAGACCCGACTGCCCCGCCTCGTCCACAAGTATCCAGGCCGGTTCCTCCTCCCCGTGGAGGAGCCGCGGGCCGGGGACGGCCAGCTCGTCGAGGCGCCCGAGCACCGCGCGCGCACGGGAGACCGCGGTGTCCGCGGGGCCGCCGATGATCTCGACGAGCACCCGCACGCACTCCAGCCCGGTCGCGGCCAGCGCTTCGGCGTCGCCGGTGGACCAGACCCCGGCCTCGACTTCCACGCCGAGCCGTCGCAGATCGTGCCACAGGTCGGAGAAACCGGGCTCGGAGAGGTTCACGGACGCGAAATCCGGCCGGTCCTCCACAGGCAGCACGGCCCACCCACGGACGGCTTCGCGCCGCGCCTCCACGTCCCCGCCCGATATCCACAGGCCCGTGCTCACCCCGACGGGAAGGCCGGGGCACGCCCGCCGTACCGCGCCGACGGCCGCCCCGATGTGGGCGGCGCTGAGCGACTCTCTGCCCGCCTCGTCGCGAGGGTGCATGTGAACAGCCGCCGCACCCGCCTCACGGGCCTCACGGGCCGCCTCGGCGAGCTCCAGAGGGGTCAGGGGAAGACCGGGGTGCTCACCGGGCTTCCTGCTCCCGTTGAGGCACGCCTTGACCATGATCCCGCTCATTCACGGCCCCTTCCCGGTCTCGCCGGGTGTTCACACCTGTGGACCGGCAGGCGTCAGCTGGACAGGCGGATGGGCATGATCAGGTAGCGGTAGTCGGGGGTGCCCTCGTCGTCCACAGGCTTTCCACCGGTGAGGATGGCGGGCTTGGTGGAGGTGGTCATCTGCAGGCGGGCCACGTCGGAGTCGATCGCGCCGAGCCCTTCCAGCAGGAATTGGTGGTTGAAGGCGATGTTGATGTCGTCGCCCTCGAAGTCCACGGGAAGCACCTCGACCGCCTGGGCCTCGTCGCCGCTGCCCGCCTCCAGGACGACCTCGCCGCCGCGGAAGGCCAGCCGGACCGGCGTGTTGCGCTCGGCGACCAGGGCCACACGCTTGACCGCCTCGACGAAGGCGCTTGTGGACAGATCCGCGCGGGCGGAGAACTCCGTCGGCAGCAGCGAGCGGTATTTGGGGAACTCCGGGTCGAGCAGCCGGGTGGTGGTACGGCGACCGGCGCTGGAGAAGCCGATCATGCCTTCGCCGGTGCCGCCGACGGAGCTCATCGCGATCTCGACCTCGGCACCGGTGCTTCCCAGGGCCTTGGCGGCGTCGGCGAGGGTCTTGCCGGGGATCATGGCGACCGCGGAGAAGTCGGGCTGGCCCGGCTGCCACTTCAGCTCTCGTACGGCCAGGCGGTAACGGTCGGTGGCGGCGAGGGTGACGGTGTCGCCCTCGATCTCCATGCGCACACCCGTCAGCATCGGCAGGGTGTCGTCCTTGCCCGCGGCCACGGCGACCTGGCTGACGGCAGAGGCGAACACGTCGCTGCCCACCCGCCCGGCGGCCGGGGGCATCGTCGGCAGGGAGGGATAGTCCTCCACAGGCATGGTGAGAAGTGTGAACCGGGCGCTGCCACAGGTGACGACCGCCTTCGCGCCCTCCACGACGAAGTCCACAGGCTGTGCGGGGAGCGCCCTGGTGATCTCGGCGAGGAGCTTGCCCGAGACGAGGACCACGCCCGCCTCGCCGCTCTGCGGTTCGAGGGTCACCTCGGCGGAGACCTCGTAGTCGAAGCCGGAGAGCTTGAGCTGACCGCTCTCCGTGACCTCAAGACGCATGCCGGCGAGCACCGGCACGGAAGGACGTGCCGGAAGGCTGCGTGCCGTCCATGCGACCGCCTCAGCGAGTACGTCCCGCTCGATCCGGAACATCACGTGGATCTGCCTCCTGTGTGTCGAGCGCTCTTCGCTCGGTGCCTTGGGTTCAAGTGTTCACTGTCCCGCACGTGCGCTCCCCGGAACCCCTCTATGGGTCTTGAGTTTCTTAGTTAGAGATACAAGGGGTCATCGTCATAGGGGCGGTGGAAACTGTGGAAGGTCGTTATTTTCGCAGGTCAACCGCTGTTTTTTCATCCACTGGTGGTGTGGGTGGAAGGTGTGGAGAACTCATGGGGCTGGGGAGAACCGAGCTGTACACACAGGCCGTCCCCAGATCTTGGGTCGTTCATCCACCGGTTATCCACGAGGTTTCCCCAGGTTCTCCACGGGGTAAGAGGTCGTTTTGTCCTTGGGGAAAACTCTCCCCACAGGGCGTCCCCAGGTTGTCCACGAGTTCTCCCCAGGTTTTCCTCAGGTTCTCCCCAGAGTTGTCCCCATGCCGTCGGAGCGCCTCGAACCCCCCGATCCAGTGGTGATCATGGTCGGACGCGTCGATCGCACCCTCCCGTCGGGCTCCTACCACTGATCCACAAGGTTTTCCACAGCCTGTGCATCGTGCGAGGTGGATTCTCATCCATTGCGCGACTGCTGCTTGATCCTCGTGGTCAGTTCGTTGACCTGGTTGTAGATCGATCGGCGCTCGGCCATGAGCGAGCGGATCTTCCGGTCGGCGTGCATGACCGTGGTGTGGTCGCGTCCGCCGAACTGCTGGCCGATCTTGGGAAGCGACATGTCGGTGAGTTCCCGGCACAGATACATGGCGATCTGCCGGGCGGTGACCAGCACGCGCGAGCGCGACCCGCCGCACAGGTCGTCGATCGACAGGCCGAAGTAGGCCGCGGTGGACGCCATGATCGTGGCGACCGTTATCTCGGAGCCGGCGTCCTCGGTGATCAGGTCCTTGAGCACGACCTCGGTGAGCTGCAGGTCCACCGACTGCCGGTTCAGGCTGGCGAAGGCGGTGACCCGGATCAGGGCGCCCTCCAGCTCGCGGATGTTCGTGGATATCCGGCTGGCGATGTATTCCAGCACCTCGGGCGGCGCGGCCAGGCCCTCCTGGATCGCCTTCTTGCGCAGGATCGCGATGCGGGTCTCCAGCTCGGGCGGCTGGACGTCGGTGATCAGGCCCCACTCGAACCGGTTGCGGAGCCGGTCTTCCAGTGTGACCAGCTGCTTGGGCGCCCGGTCGCTGGAGATGACGATCTGCTTGTTGGCGTTGTGCAGGGTGTTGAAGGTGTGGAAGAACTCCTCCTGGGTCTGCTCCTTGCCCTCCAGGAACTGGATGTCGTCCACGAGCAGGATGTCCACAGCCCGGTAGCGGGCGCGGAAACCGTCGGCCTTGTGGTCGCGGATGGAGTTGATGAAGTCGTTGGTGAACTCCTCCGAGCTGACGTATCTCACCCGCGCGCCGTCGTAGAGGCTCTGGGCGTAGTGGCCGATCGCGTGCAGCAGGTGGGTTTTCCCCAGGCCCGAGTCGCCGTAGATGAACAGCGGGTTGTAGGCCTTGGCCGGTGCCTCGGCCACCGCGACCGCGGCCGCGTGAGCGAACCGGTTGCTGGAGCCGATGACGAAGGTCTCGAAGGTGTATTTCGGGTTCAGCCGGGCGGGTTCGCCCTGGGTACGGCCGCCGCGGCCGTCCCACCTGTTGGCGACCTGGCCGGAGGCGGGATTCGGCGTGGGACGGTCGAAAGTGTCTGATTCCGGGCGGGGCGGAGCGGGCCGGGGGGTGTAGCCGCCCCGGCCGTATCCGGTGTTCTGCTCCACCGGCGGAGCGGCCGGGGAGGGCTCCGCCGGGAGGTACGGCTGGGCCGGCTCCTCCACGTGCTGGTAGGGGTAGGAGAACGACGGAGCCTGTGGCTGGTGCTGTGGATATTCGGTGGACGGTGGAGCGGTGGTGCCGGGTGCCGGATAGGGGTTCTGGGCACTGGAAACGTTGTGGTGCTGGGGAGTCACGGGCTGTGCATAACCCTGCTGCGGCCCACCACCCTGTGCATAACCCTGCGGGGGCGCCTGGGGATAAGAGGGCTCCGGGCGGGGCATGCCGCCGGAGGTGGAGCCCGCGGCGCTGGGGTCCACCATGACCGCCACGCGCATCGGGCGGCCGAACTCCTGGGAAAGCGCGTGGCTGATCAGGGGGCGAAGCTTGTTTTCCAGGACATCCCTGGCGAAATCGGTGGGAGCCGCGAGCACCACGGTGTCGTTCATGAGGCCGAAGGGCCGGGTCATGCCGAGCCAGACGCGCTGCTGGGGCGGGACGCTCTCGTTGAGAGAGTTCTCCAGCGCGCGTGTCCACGCCTCGCCGAGGTCGATTCCATCCATGGCCCGGCTTACCTCCTCCGACGCGGCCCCCGCCCGAGCTCACCGCGATCTGTTTATCCACACCGATGGCCGCCGGGCGCATCGGAATTCCCCGTTGTCCACATGCCGGCGTACCCGCGGTCTCTTCGAGATCCTTGTCAGGAATCCACATCGAATCCACATGGTGTGCACAGGCCCGCACTTGCCGCCTGGCGCGTTCTGGCAGCGGAGAGAGGGTCTGGAAGGGCCGACAGTAGCCCTGTCCACAGCTGTGTTCAAGACGTTGTCCACAGCCTAGTGGCAGTAGGAGGGAGGCTGAGTGCACATCCTGTGGACGGCGGGGCATCGGTGGAAAAAGAGGCTGTGGATTCGTGGATAACCTATATTCGCGTGCCCGCCGGTTTGACCTGGGACACGCGTGCCCCGTAACGTACGACGGTCGGCTTATCACGCGGCGGCTCTTTCGCATGCCCCGCTTCCGGTAGGCCAGTCAATGTCGAGCATCCCCATGTGCTGGGGATGCGCCTTGAGCCTGGAGCCCACTCGTGAGCAAGCGTACTTTCCAGCCGAACAACCGTCGCCGCGCGAAGACCCACGGCTTCCGGCTGCGTATGCGAACCCGCGCCGGTCGCGCCATCCTGGCCGCCCGCCGTCGCAAGGGCCGCGCCGAGATCACTGTCTGACGCATCCGCCGCGCCCGGTTCGCCGGGCCAGGCAGTAGCGTCTTGTCGCCCGTCGGCCGTGATGTCGGCGGGCGATAGCCGTACCTGCCCAGGGTCGCCAAGGTCCTCTCGTGTTGCCGTCCGGGTCCCGCATGCGCCGGGGCGAGGAGTTCGCCAACGCGGTCAGAAAGGGAAGCCGTGCAGGCCGTCCCACCCTGGTCGCGCATTTGAGCGTGCCTGATGACACGGATGGGATGCCTTTGGTGGGGTTTGTGGTGAGTCGCGCCGTGGGTGGCGCAGTTGTCCGAAATCGAGTCAAACGCCAGCTGAGACACCTCATGCGAGACCGTCTGCATCGCCTTCCGCGAGGTAGCCTGCTGGTTGTACGCGCCAATCCACCGGCCGCGTCCGCGCGAAGCGAGCGCCTTGCCGCCGAACTCGACGTCGCGCTGGATCGTTTACTCAGGCGGCGAGAGCCTTCCACGGCTCGCATGGATGGGCGATGATGACGGCGCAGCAGATCGCTGGAACCTCTCCGGCCGCCAAGGCCCTGATGGTTCCTATCCGGTTCTACCGGGCCTACGTGAGTCCTCTGCTGGGTCCCCGTTGCCGCTTTCATCCCTCGTGCAGCGCCTATGGTCTTGAGGCGATCGCCGTCCACGGTGCGTTGCGCGGCATATGGTTGACGGTCCGGAGAGTCGGGCGTTGCCACCCATTCCATCCCGGAGGTTTTGACCCGGTGCCCCCATGCCCGGGCCAGTCCAACGAAATGCAAGGGAGCTAGCTCGGTGGAGCTGTCCTGGCTGAACTGGCTGTATACGGCCGTCGCTCAAGTAATCACCTGGATTCACCAGGTTTATAGCAGCTTCCTCAACCCGAACGGCGGGCTGACCTGGGCGCTGACCATCATCACCCTGACGGTGATGATGCGGTTGCTGATCTTCCCTCTCTTCCTCAAGCAGATGCGCTCGTCGAAGAAGATGCAGGAGCTGGCCCCCCAGGTTCAGAAACTGCGCGAGCGCTACAAGAACGACAAGCAGCGCATGAACCAGGAGATCATGGCGCTGTACCAGGGTCAGGGAGCCAACCCGCTCGGCGGCTGCCTGCCGGTCGTGGCCCAGTTCCCGATCTTCATCTCGATGTTCACCGTGCTGAACGCGATGGCCCACGGCCAGCTCAAGTTCGGCATGTCGCAGGAGCTCGTCGACAGCGCCCGTGCCGCGCACATCTTCGGCGCGCCCCTTCCCGCGACGTTCTTCACCAGCGCGGAGCACATCGAGGCGCTGGGCGCGAACTCGATCCAGACGAAGATCGTGCTCGCGATCTTCGTGGCGATCAGCTCGCTGACCACGTTCCTCACCGTCCGGCAGAGCGTGAGCCGCTCGATGGCGCAGATGCCGGACAACCCGATGGCCCAGCAGCAGAAGATCCTGATGTACATCTCGCCGCTGTTCGCGGTCTTCTCGCTGAACTTCCCCCTCGGTCTGATCCTCTACTGGGTCACCACCAACCTGTGGACTCTGGGACAGCAGCACTGGTTCTACAGCCGTCACCCCGCTCCGGTGGCCGACGCCAAGGGCAACCTGGTGACGCCCGAGCCCAAGCCCAGCCTGCTGAACAAGGTCAAGAAGACCACTCCCGAGCCCGAGGCGCCCCCTGCGGAGCCGCAGCCCAGGCAGGTGCGCCAGCAGCCGACCCGCCAGCCGCGCAGCAAGCGGACCGGTAGCAAGAAGTCCTGACGACTCATCCCCGACAGCATGAAGGAGTGGCTGGACGTGACCGAGGCCCAGAAGGAGACCGTGAAGGCGGCTCCGGATCTCGCTGCGCTGGAGCAGGAGGGCGAGATCGCGGCGGACTACGTCGAGGGTCTGCTCGACATCGCCGACATCGACGGTGACATCGACATGGACGTCGAGGGTGATCGCGCCGTGGTGTCGGTCGTGGGCGTCAAGGGCAGTGACCTCGTGGGCGCCAACGGCGAGGTCCTGGAGGCGATCCAGGAGCTGACCCGGCTCGCGGTCCACCGCCAGACGGGGGAACGCTCCCGGCTCATGCTGGACATCGGCGGATACCGTGACCGCCGCCGGGCCGAGCTGAGCGATCTCGGCAGCAAGATCGCCGCAGACGTCAAGCGCAGCGGTGAGCCGAAGTCGCTGCAGCCGATGACCCCGTTCGAGCGCAAGATCGTGCATGACGCGGTCGCGGCGGCGGGCCTGCGGAGCGAGTCCGAAGGCGAGGAGCCCCGGCGCTTCGTGGTGGTCCTGCCCGCATAGCGGCACAGCCGAGACACGACCGGCCGTCGCCCCTGGCTCGCCAGGGGCGACGGCCTTTTTCATGGCCCGCCTTTGTACATCGCTGCGGAGAGGGCCGTTAGCCTTAGAACGCCCTGACCCAGCCAGTTCCCCGAAAAGAGTGAGCGTCGAGTGAGTGACCAAATCCCCGAGCCGCCCGAGGTCGCGCGCGAGGTGTTCACCGGCGAGGCCTGGTCCAGGGCGGAGGCGTTCGCGGAGTTGCTGGCCGGCCCGGGAGTGGTGCGCGGGTTGCTGGGGCCTCGCGAGGTGCCCCGCATCTGGGACCGCCACCTGCTCAACTGCGCGGTGGTCGCCGAGGCCGTCCCCGCCGAGGTGAGGCTGGTGGACATCGGATCGGGAGCCGGTCTGCCCGGCCTGGTTCTGGCGATCGTACGGCCTGACATCAAGGTCACGCTCCTGGAGCCGCTCCTGCGCCGGACGGTGTTCCTCGAAGAGTGCGTGGACACGCTGAAGCTCGACAACGTCGAGGTGCTGCGCGGCCGAGCGGAGGAGTTCGCGGGGAAACGGGAGTTCGACGTGGCCTCCGCCCGCGCGGTGGCACCGCTCACCCGGCTGCTGACGTGGTCGCTGCCGTTGCTGCGCGAGGGCGGGGAGCTTCTCGCGATGAAGGGAGAACGGGCAGCGGAGGAGCTGGCGGACGCCGAGGAGCAATTGCGGTCGAGCGGGGTGCAAACCGCCGAGCTTGTATCGGTCGGGCACGGTAAGGTCGATCCGCCCGCAACTCTCATCCGAGTGGTCGCCGGTCGGGCCCCCGAAGGAACGCGGCAGACCTCTCGCCGGAAGGATCGCGGCTCGCGAGCGAAGCGAGCACGAGGCCAGTAGATATAACGAGCAAAGCGAGTACGAGGCCAGTGGAAGACCGTGGAAATGCGATCGTCAGCGCGATGTGCGGCCTCGGCTGGCCTGCGACCTCCGTCGCCTTGCCACCGGGAGAACACTCCTGCGGTCTGGGCTGGCCGACGGTGCCGGCTCCCGCTGTCACCATAGCCAGGCCGGTTGAAAGGACGACGACCGTGACCCAGCCCCCCCTTCACCCCGGCGACTCGCCGCTGGTACGAGAGGCACTCAGTTCAGTGGTTTCACGTGAAACATCGACCCAGACGACTACGGCCGCTCCTGGAAACTCCACGGGGACCCGGGACGGGGACTGGCCCCGGCCGCCCAAGACTCGCATTTTCACGGTCGCCAACCAGAAGGGCGGCGTGGGCAAGACCACGACGTCGGTGAACCTGGCGGCGGCCCTGTCCATGCATGGGCAGCGCGTCCTCGTGGTCGATCTCGACCCGCAGGGCAACGCCTCGACGGCGCTGTCCATCGAGCACCGTGGCGATGTGCCGGACATGTACAAGGTGCTGGTGGAGGACATGCCCCTTGAGGAGGTCGTGAAGGAAGTCCCGGACATGCCCGGGCTCTACTGCGCCCCCGCCACGATCGACCTGGCCGGTGCCGAGATCGAACTGGTCTCCATGGTCGCGCGTGAAGCTCGCCTGCAGCGCGCGCTGGCCGCCTACAAGGCGACCGAGCTCGACTACGTCTTCATTGACTGCCCTCCTTCCCTCGGGCTGCTGACCGTCAACGCGCTGATGGCCGCGACCGAGTTGCTGGTTCCCATCCAGTGTGAGTACTACGCGCTGGAAGGCCTCGGCCAGCTGCTGAGGAACGTGGATCTGGTCCGTGCTCACCTGAACCCCTCGCTCAACCTGTCCACCATCCTGCTGACGATGTATGACGGACGGACTCGTTTGGCATCCCAGGTCGCCGAGGAGGTGCGCTCCCATTTCGGTGACTCGGTGCTGAGCACCCTGATTCCTCGGAGCGTCCGTGTCTCCGAGGCTCCCAGCTACGGCCAGTCGGTCATGACCTATGACCCGGGTTCGAGCGGTGCGATGGCTTACATGGACGCCGCACGTGAGATGGCACACCGCGGCGCGGCTGTGTGAACGCCGGGAGATTTTCGGCATCATCGTCGTGGAAGTCGCTGAGGGCGGAAACCTGAGCCGGAGGAGAGGCAGTGAGTAAGCAGCCGAGAGGGATGGGCGGCAGGGGCCTGGCGGCACTCATCCCAACGGGCCCGCCGGTGGTGCGTGGCGCGGCGCCATCGGTGGCCACGACGACAGTCGCCCCGGAGCCGGGAGAGTCGTCCGGCCTGAAGCCGGTCGCGGGTGCCTATTTCCTTGAGGTGCCGATCAAGGACATCACGCCGAACCCTCGCCAGCCTCGAGACATCTTCGACGATGAATCCTTGAAAGAGCTGGCCACTTCGATCCGAGAGGTGGGCCTGCTCCAGCCCGTCGTGGTGCGCTCGGTGGGCGAAGGCCGCTACGAGCTCATCATGGGCGAGCGCCGCTGGCGTGCCTCCAAGCTCGCAGGACTCTCCGAGATCCCCGCGATCGTGCGGAACACCCAGGAGGACAAGCTCCTCCTGGACGCGCTCATCGAGAACCTTCAGCGGGAGCAGCTCAACGCCCTGGAGGAGGCCGCGGCCTACCGGCAGCTGCTCGACGACTTCGGCGCGACCCACGAGCAGCTCGCCGCCCGCATCGGCCGTTCCCGCTCCCACGTGACGAACACGCTGCGCCTGCTCGGCCTGCCGCCCAAGGTCCAGCTCCGCGTCTCGGCGGGCACGATCAGCGCCGGGCACGCCCGGGCCCTGCTGCCCCTGAACGACCCGGTCGCGCAGGAGCGCCTTGCCGAACGGATCACGGCCGAACTGCTGTCGGTCCGCGCGGTCGAGGAGATCGTGATCATGGGCGACGCCAAGGCCGCCCCGGCGCCCACCGAAAGAGCGCCAAAGGTTAGGCCGGCCGAGGACCCGGCTCTCCGTCAGCTGGCCGACCGTCTCTCCGACCACTTCGAGACCCGGGTGAAGGTGGACTTCGGGCGCCGCAAGGGGCGCATCGTGGTGGAGTTCGCGACCATCGACGATCTGGAGCGCATCATCGGAACGATGGCGCCGGGTTCCATGCAGATGGTCGAGGAGTAGCCTTCTCGCCGACGGATCCGATGAAGCGGCCTCCGTGTTTCACGTGAAACACGGAGGCCGCTTTCATGTGCACGCCAGGCGGCCACGTTCTCAGAAGGCCTTTCATGCAATGGTGGAGGGCCTGGGCGCCACGTCCCCGGAGATCCGCGTGCGGTCTCCGGAGGGCACCCATGTTTCACGTGAAACATGGGTGCTTCCGGGAAGTCGCGTGAATCTCCAGGGGCGCGGCGCCGGGGCGCACGAAAGCCTCTCCGAAGGCGTGGCGTCCGGCGCGCATAGAGGTGGCCTCCGTGTTTCACGTGAAACGCGAGTTCTCCCCGAAGGCCGCGTACGGTCTCTAGGGATGCGGCATCGGGGGCACGCGAGAGGCTCTTCAAGGGCGCGGCGCGCGGCACGCGTATCGAAGCGGCCTCCATGTTTCACGTGAAACATGGGCTGCCTGAGGGGCGGCTTCTTCGCGGGGGTGGGAATCTCGTGTGAGCCGCTCCTGGTTTCACGTGAAACATGGCGCGCCCGGAGGAGCAGCCTCTCCGCCAGGCGGGTCCGCTCAAGGGCGGGCCACCTTGTGTTTCACGTGAAACAGTCGCCTTCTAGACGCCCATCGGTCCGAGTACGGCGAGGCGGATATCGGCGATGAAGGTGTCGACGTGCTCGGGGGTGGTGTCGAAAGCCGTCACCCAGCGCACCACGTTCTCGTCCGCGTCCCAGGAGTGGAAGAGGTAGCGCTGCCGGAGTTCGGCGATCGCCTTCTCCGGAAGCGCGGGAAAGACCGCGTTGGACTGGACGGGATAGCGGAGCGAGACCCCCGGGAGATCGGCGACACCGTCGGCCAGGCGACGGGCCATGGCGTTGGCGTGGTCGGCGTTCTCGCGCCAGAGGCCGTCGGTGAGGAGTGCGGTCAGCTGCGCGGAGACGAAGCGCATTTTGGAGGCGAGCTGCATTCCCTGCTTGCGAAGGAACAGCGCCGGAGCGTCCAGTTCGGGATTGAGGATGACGAGCGCTTCGGCGCCCATGGCGCCGTTCTTGGTGCCGCCGAAACTGAGGAGATCCACATTCACGTCGGTGGTGAGCGCGCGCATCGAGCACCCGAGTTCGGCCGCCGCGTTGGCCAGGCGGGCGCCGTCCATGTGGAGGAAGAGGCCATGCGCGTGGGCGAACTCCGCGAGTTCGGCGATCTCGTCGGCGGTGTAGCAGGTGCCGCACTCTGTCACCTGGGAGATGGAGATGACGCGAGGCTGGGAGTGGTGCTCATTACCCAGAACGGAGAGCTGGTCGCGGACGGCGTCCACGGTGATCTTTCCGTTGTCCATGGAAAGAGGGATCAGCTTGGTTCCCAGCAGGCGTTCGGCCGCGCCGCATTCGTTGGTGTTGATGTGGGCGGTGGCCGGGCAGAGCACGGCGTCATAGGGGCGCAGAACGAGGCCCAGTCCTACGACGTTGGCGCCGGTGCCGTTGAACATGGGGTAGGCGGTCGCCCCGGTGCCGAACTCGGAGCGGAAGGCGTCCTCCATCGCCCGAGTCCAGGGGTCTTCGCCGTAGGCGGGAGCGTCTCCGGTGTTGGCTTCGATGATGGCGGCGAGAACCGCGGGATGCACGCCCGCGTGGTTGTCACTGGCGAAGCTCTTGGGGAAGAGCGGGAAGGTCGACACATCGCCAGCTTAGGCGAGCGGTTCTGGGAGCCGATCTCTGTGCCCGGGGGAACGCGGTCGCTCTCCAGCCGCGCCCGGCCGTACGAAGAACTCCTGCTGCCCGGAAGGAGCGCTGTCGTACGGAGGTCCGAGACGGGTGCGCAGGCGCCTCGCCGTACGGGTGCCGCGTTGAAGTCTTGTACCTCACCGTAAGGGAGGCACGGAGAGGCCTGTGGGTGAGTCTCACCGTAAGGGAGGCACGGAGAGGCCTGTGGGTGAGTCTCGCCGTACTGGAGGCACAGAGAGGCGTGCGGGGGTGAGTCTCGCCGTACGGGAGGCATGGAGAGCCGCGGGGGTGGGCCTCCCCTAAGGGAAGGCGGGAAGGCTTGTCTGCCGCCGCACGGGAGGGTGTGGAAGTCCTGCCTGCCGTTGCCTGTCTTCGTCGATCAGGAACTTCTCGGGACTCTCTGGGACGAGAAGAAGATCACGGCGTCGCGCCCCGGGGCGGCGGATTCGACCGCCGCCGCGGGTGAAGGCGAAGGGCCGTGGGAAGCCCGATGGGACCGTCAGCGAAAGCCGCGAAAATGAGCGGCGAAAGCGGGGCACCGTGGTGTCAGGTGGCGCCCCGACGTTGAGCGGTGCCGTGGCGTCAGGCGGTGCCGCGGGCGGCGGCCTGCTCCAGGAGGAGTCGGCAGAGGGTGCCGAAATCGTCGCCGGAGGCTTCGACCGCCATGGGGAAGAGAGACGTCTCGGTCATGCCGGGGGCGACGTTGACTTCGAGGAAGTGCGGCAGGCCGTTCTCGTCGACGATGAGGTCGGTACGGGAGATGTCGCGGAGGCCGAGCGCGGTGTGGGCGGTCACCGCCATCTCGGCGCAGGCGGCGGAGACCTCGGGGGACAGACGGGCGGGGGCGAAGAACTCGGTGTGCCCGGCGGTGTATCGGGCCGCGTAGTCGTAGACGCCCTCGTCGGGGACGATCTCCACCGGAGGCAGGGCAACCGGGCCGTCGCCGAGGTCGACCACGGAGACGGCGACCTCGACGCCCTCGACGCAGCGCTCGATCAACGCGGTGTCACCGTAGGCGAAGCAGCCGACCATGGCGGCCGGGAGCTCTTCGGCGACGCGGACGATCGACGCGCCGAGCGCGGAGCCGCCGCGGGACGGCTTGACGAACAGGGGAAGGCCCAGCCGTTCCACGATGCGGGTCAGCACCGTGGAGGCACCGAGATCGTGGAACGTCTCCTTGGGAAGCGTCACGGAGTCGGGGGTGCGCAGGCCGACGGAGCGGACGACCGTCTTGGCGGTGGGCTTGTCGAAGGCGATCCGGCAGGCGTCGGGACCGGCACCGACGTAGGGAACGGAGAGCAGTTCGAGCACCGAGCGGATGGCGCCGTCCTCACCCGCTCCGCCGTGGAGGGTGACGAAGACCGCGTCCGGCGGGTCGGCGAGCACGGAGGGCACCAGTGAGGCGTCGGTGTCACGGGTCTCCACGGAGATTCCCGCCCCGCGCAGCACCTCGCTCACCCGGCGGCCCGAGCGGAGGGACACCTCCCGCTCGTAGGACAGTCCGCCTGCCAGGACGAGCACATGGCCCAGATCACTCATCCGAAACACCTCTCCTTTATGGCCCATGCCGAGCTTGCGGGGTCGTTCTCACCACGACCGGGGCGATCGCCGCACAACGACGCCGGAAGTCACCGTACGGCACCTCGCCGCCTTGGTGTGCACGCGAGAGCCCCATGTCGGCAGACGGATGCATCTCGCGAGGCGTCTGCCATGCGAGGGCGCCGGATCGTGTCCTGCGGATCTTTGCCTGCTCGGTGGATCTTCCGCGTGGTCGCGGCCTTCATCTCATGAAGCGCTTCACCCCGCGGCACCGCTGTCCGGCATCCTCCCGGCCCTTGAAGGGCAGGACGACGCCCGGTGGTTCGCGACCCGCCCCAGTGGCCCGAGGGCTCTCCACGCCACCGACCTCACGCCCTGAGACGGGCCGGACGACACCGGCTCAGACGACATCGGCTCGGGCGACACCGGTTTGGTCGTCGGCGGCCTGGTTGTCGCCGGCACGGTCGTCTCGATCCGGCGCCCCCATCCGATCCTGTCGGCTCTCCGCCCGCCGCGACGGCTCCGGACTGATACCCGTGGCGGCGCCACGTACTCTCCCCGGAGCCCCGAGAGGCGTCCGGGCGTCCGTTCAGGTTGCCGGCTCCGGTGGCTCCTCTGGCTCCTCCGCCCTGCGAGGCGTCCGTCTGGATCGCCGCTCACGGCGGAGGAGACCCGGGAGAACTCTCTAGGCGAGATCGGGCCCCGGAGTGTCGACCCCGATGTGGTCGGCGGACGAGCCGGTGCCGAAGGTGTCGCGCAGCCGTAATTCCTGCTCGATCACCCCGGCCAGGCGTCGAACACCCTCACGGATGCGCTCGGGCTCCGGGTAGCAGTAGGACAGCCGCATGTGGCGTCCGCCGCTGCCGTCGGCGTAGAAGCCGGTGCCCGGCACGAAGGCCACCCGCTCGGCGACCGCGCGGGGCAGGAGCGCCTTGGAGTCCAGCCCTTCGGGAAGGGTGGCCCATACGAAGAACCCGCCACCCGGGCGGGTCCAGGTGAGGCCGGCGGGCATCAGGGCTTCGAGCGAGCTGAGCATGGCGTCTCGGCGCTCGCGGTAGAGCTCCCTGAAGGTCTTGATCTGCTCGCGCCACGGCTGGACGGCGAGATACTGACCGACGGCGAGCTGGGTGAAGGAGGAGTGGGACAGGACCGCGGACTCCATCGCCAGGATGAGCTTGTCGCGGATGGCGTGCGGGGCCAGGGCCCAGCCGACCCGGAAGCCGGGGGCCAGGGTCTTGGAGAACGAGCCCAGATAGACGACCCCGTCGGCGTTGTCGGCGCGCAGCGCCCGCATGGGCTCGTCGTCGAAGCCGAGCAGGCCGTACGGGTTGTCCTCGACGATCAGCACGCCCGCCCGCTGGCAGATCTCCAGCACCTGCTGCCTGCGCGTCTGGTTGAGCGTCACGCCGGCGGGGTTCTGGAAGGTCGGGATCGTGTACAGGAACTTGATCGGGCTGCCCGCGGTCTGCAGGGCGTAGATGGTCTGGGCGAGCGACTCGGGGACGATCCCCTCGTCGTCCACGGCGATGTGGACGACCTTGGCCTGGTAGGCCGCGAAGGTGCCCAGCGCGCCCACGTAGGAGGGCCCCTCGGCGAGCACGACGTCGCCGGGGTCGATGAAGATGCGGGTGATCAGGTCGAGGGCCTGCTGGGAGCCGACGGTCACGACGACGTCGTCGGCGTTGGCCTCGATCCCCTCCATGCGCATGACGTCGCAGATCTGCTCGCGCAGGTGCGGATCACCCTGGCCGGAGCCGTACTGGAGCGCGACCGGGCCGCGACGGGACACCAGGTCGGCGACGAGTTCGCCCACCACGTCGAGGGGGAGGGCGGTGACGTACGGCATGCCGCCGGCCAGCGAGACCACCTCGGGCCTCGATGCGACGGCGAAAAGAGCTCGGATCTCGGAGGCGACCATGCCGGTTGCCCGGGCAGCGTACCGATCGACATAGGCGTCGATCCGCGACCCGTGGGCCGCGAGGGTCTGACCGTGATCTGACTCTTGGGGCACGGTCCACCTCCTAGATCATGAGGAGCACGAGTGCTCATGCTAGAGAAACCAGCGTACGTCAGTGGCTGTAGTCGCCCGCGTGGGGGGACGGGACACCCTGAAACCAAGGGCCTTACTGGGCTACGATGCCAGCTGAAGACGCCGTTTTCGCGCGTTTTTCGCCATGGCTTGCACTCGTCTCGCCAGGATTGGGGCCAACAGGTGTCGCGTCGGCTGGCAAACGTCACTCTCGACAATCTCGACGACCTGCCGCACCGCTGCCGCCGGTGCGTCTTCTGGGAGCTGGATCCCGTGAACGGGAACCGGGCGGTCGAAGCGGGTGACCCCGGGCTGGAAAAAGAGGCGTGGATCTCGTCCACGCTGCTGGAGTGGGGAAGCTGCGGGAAGATCGCCTATGTGGACGGCGTGGCGGCGGGCTTCGTGCTCTACGCGCCGCCGCACTACGTGCCGCGCTCGGTGGCCTTCCCCACCTCGCCGGTCAGCGCGGACGCCGTGCTGCTGATGACCGCGCACATCATCCCGGAGTTCTCCGGCGGCGGCCTGGGCCGGATGCTGGTGCAGGGCGTGGCCAAAGACCTGACCCGGCGTGGGGTGCGGGCGATCGAGGCGTTCGGCGACCTGAAGTGGGAGCAGCCGGGGGCGTGTGTGATGCCCGCCGACTATCTGCTCTCGGTGGGCTTCAAGACGGTTCGGCCGCATCTGCGCTTCCCCCGGCTTCGCCTTGAGCTCAAGACCGCCGTGTCGTGGCGTGAGGACGTCGAGGTCGCGCTGGAGAGGCTTCTGGGCTCCATGAGCCCGGAACGGGCCCTACGACCCGTCTAGGGCCATCTGAGCCGCTTCCAGGAGACACGAAAGCCCCCTGCCGTCAGGCGAGGGGGCTTTCGCTGGGTGGGTGTGCCGCTCGGAAGCGGGTGGTACGGCATGGCGCTGTGGGGTGCGGCAGGCCGCAGGGGGCGTTTCCGGGCCCTCCCTCGGTCTCTCCCGCCCGGGTCGCCCGGACGGCGCCTCACCGCGACGTCGTGACGCGCCACCCGGCTGATCCGCGATGGGGTGAGATCTGCGGGAAGGGCTCAGATGATGCCCTCAAGCTCGCGAAGCAGCATGGCCTTCGGCTTGGCGCCGATGATCTGCTTCACAACCTCTCCGTTCTTATAGACGTTCAGCGTCGGGATCTGGAGTACACCGTAGGTGCGGGCGGTTTCCGGGTTCTCGTCGACGTTCAGCTTGACGACGTTCAGCCTGTCGGCCTGCTCCTTGGCGATCTCTTCCAGGATCGGCGCGACCTGACGGCACGGACCGCACCACTCGGCCCAGAAGTCGACGACGACGGGCTTGTCGCTCTTGAGGACGTCGGCATCGAAGCTGGCGTCGGTCACATTCTTGATGGCGCCCAAGGTTCCTGTTCTCCCTCTATCCGGGTGTTGCGGTCGGTCTCAGTTCTCGTGGTCGGCCAGCCAGCGCTCGGCGTCCAGCGCCGCGGCGGAGCCGGTGCCCGCGGCGGTGATCGCCTGGCGGTAGATGTGGTCGACGACGTCACCGGCGGCGAAGACACCGTCCAGGTTGGTGCGCGTGGAGGGTGAGTCGACCTTGATGTAGCCCTCGTCGTCGAGATCGATCTGGCCCTTGACGAGTTCGGTGCGCGGGTCGTGGCCGATCGCGATGAACAGGCCGGTGGCCGCGAGCTCGCTCTCCTCGCCGGTCTTGAGGTTGCGCAGGCGCACCCCGGCGACCTTGGATTCGCCCAGGACCTCGACGACCTCGCTGTCCCAGACGAAGCGGATCTTCTCGTTCGCGAACGCGCGGTCCTGCATGATCTTGCTGGCGCGCAGCTCGTCGCGGCGGTGCACGACGGTCACCGAGCTGGCGAACCGGGTGAGGAAGGTGGCCTCCTCCATGGCGGTGTCGCCGCCGCCGACGACCACGATGTCCTGGCCGCGGAAGAAGAAGCCGTCACAGGTGGCGCACCAGGAGACACCGTGGCCGGACAGGCGCTTCTCGTTGGGCACACCCAGCTCGCGGTAGCCGGAGCCGGTGGCCAGGATGACGGCCTTGGCGTAGTAGGTGTCGGTGGCGGTCTTGACGACCTTGGGGCTGACGGCCAGGTCGACCTCGACCACGTCGTCGGCGACCAGCTCGGCGCCGAACCGCTCGGCCTGCTTGCGCATGTTGTCCATGAGGTCGGGGCCCATGATGCCGTCGGAGAAACCGGGGAAGTTCTCCACCTCGGTGGTGTTCATCAGCGCGCCGCCGGCGGTCACCGAACCCTCGAAGACCAGGGGCTTCAGGTCGGCGCGCGCGGAATACACGGCCGCTGTGTAGCCTGCGGGACCCGATCCGATGATGATCACATTCCGGACGTCGCTCACTGATACGCCTTTCCCTCTGTCGTTGCCAGTGGCGACAACAGATCCTAGGCGCAGGTGATTCCCTCTTGACACGGGCAAAGCCCGGCATGGACGAATCCATACCGGGCTTGTCTCCGATGAGCCGACAGTTCGGGTCAGTTCCAGTGCGCGAGAGCCGGCTTGCGCACGGCCTCGCACTGCGGGCCCACGACGTGGACACGCACCGAGTTCTTGGCCTGGTTCTGCCAGAAGACCAGGATGTTGGCCTCCTGCCCGTTGTAGAAGCCCTGGTCCACGGCGAACGGGGACTTTCCGACCTTGTTCGAGATCCGCTGGACACATTGCTCGATCTTGGACGCCTTGGTTCCCTCCAGGGCGTCCGCCATCTGTGCCGGACCGATGTATTCCAGCAGCGAGCCGCTGAGATCCTGCTCGGTGTAGTTCCAGTTGCTGTCGGTCAGCTGGTAGACCGGCTTGCTGGCAGACGCCTCCGGAGGAAGCGTCTGAGCGACGTTCGCGCCGGGTGCCGAGAGCACTCCGGTCGTCATCACCACCGTGCCGATCACCGCCGCCGCAACTCCCGCCGACGCGACGGCGGGCAACGCCCACCGGCGCCGCCGGGTGGCCTTACGCCGCCTCGCCGGAACGACGGTGCCGTCGTCGCCGACGACTCCCAGCCGTGTCACAGGCTCCGGCTCGGGGAGAGGCGTCGTCTCCTGCTCCCACGGCGCGTCGCGCATTATGTCGTCCCAGGCCGGTGCTTCCACCAGGCCCACTCCACCTCCACGGAAGCTTTCGGCCTCAGCAGCCAGTGCGCGGTCGATCCTCAGGGCGACCCCCATCGGCATTGCCGGTGTGGGCGTCGCCGCAAGCACCTCACGGACCGCTGCGAGGTCGGCGAGGCTTTCGCCACAGGGATCGCAGATCGCGAGATGCTCGCGTACCTGCAGGGCCGTGGCGGCGTCGAGAAGACCCTCGGCCAGCTCGGCGAGGATCTCCAGGTCGTAGTGCGTATCACCCGTCACGAAGTTCTGCTCCCTTCGCGGATGAGACGCGAGACAGGTTGGATCGGTTCCGTAAATGGGAAAGAATTGGGGCAAGCTTCGCCCGTCCACGCGCGCATCTGCTCTTGACTGTTCCACTTGGCACCTCAAGGACCTGGGCGGCGTCCTCTACGGAGTAGCCCATCATGTCCACGAGCACCAGTGCGGCCCGCTGGTCGGAGGGCAGCAGCTTGAGCGCCGCCGACACCTCCATGGAAACCTCGCGCTCGGCTGTCTGGTCGAGCACCGGGGTCTCACGCTCGGCGGCCTCGACGAGCTCGTCGTCGGCGACCGGCCGGATGGATTTCCTGCGCATGCGGTCCAGGCAGGCGTTCACCACGATGCGGTGCAGCCACGTGGTGACGGCCGCCTCGCCGCGAAAGCTCTCGGCCTTGCGATAGGCCGAGACGAAGGCGTCCTGTACGGCGTCGGCCGCCTCGTCGGGGTCGCCCAGCGTGCGCAGGGCGACCGCCCACATGCGGTCTCGGTGCCGCTTCACTATCTCGCTGAAAGCGTTCGGATCCCCGGCGATGTGCCGGGTCAGCAGATCGGCATCGGACATTGCCGCCCGCGCCATCTGCTGTTCCGCCGCTGGCGGGGTGTCTGGTGGGGAATTCACAAGGAAAGTCCTGCTATGCCGGTCCGGGGAGAACACCACTACGTGATAGATGGTGCCACGAAATCTCCCATGATCGGCAAGAAGCCGGGTAAAACCGATCAAATCGCACCGGCGTCACTTCGTTGCGAGGACCTTCACGTCGAACACGGTGCCACGGAACTTGCCCTGGTAGGTGGGCAACTTGGTGAACCAGACCACGACGTAGCGGCCCTTCTGCGGAGAGTCCGCGCTGAAGGTCTTCTTGCCCGAGGCGTCGGTGGACTTGCCGACCGTTTCCATGGCCTTCAGATCTTGGGAGTCGCCGACCCTGATTTCCACGGTGCCGCCGGAGCCGCCGCCGAAGTCGACCGAGACCTGCTTCACCGGCACGTTCTGCCCCATGTCGAGCAGGAGGCCGACGCCCTCCTTCAACCGGCCGAAGTCGACCGAGTTGTAGGACTCGGAATGCCAGTCAGTGGAGGACTTGCCGTCCACCGCGTTGAGGGCGAGCTCGCTCCGTTCCTCGCCGTCTTCGCTCAGCGGGTCGAAGCCGGTGACCCGGGCGGGCTTCACCTCGCGGGTGGCGACGGCGGAGGCGGTGGGTGCGGGTTTGGCGGTCTCGCCGGCGGCGGGGGTTCCGGTGTTGCCGATGCTGCGGCCGAGCGTCCAGGCGCTCAGGCCGACGGCCACCATCACCAGCAGCACGACCAGGGTCATGGCCACCTTGTTGAGCGTCCCGCCACCCGACGGGCGCGGTTGGTGGGGCTGCGTCGGCACGGAGGCGGGAATGCTGGGGCGCTGAGGGGGCGCCGCGGCGCCCGGGGTCTCCGGTCGCGAGGCCGGCACCGGGTGCAGCGCCGGCATGGGCATGGGCATGGGAGCGGGCCGGGGCACCGAGCTGAGGGCCTCGGCGAAGTCCGCGGGTGTCGTCAGCGGCTCAAGTCCTCGCCTGCTCTCCGGCAGCAGCGCGCGGCAGGTGATGGTGTCGAGATAGCCGGGGACGCCCGCGGTGACCTGACGCGGCGTGCAGAAGTGGCCGTCGCTCATGGGAGCGGCGGGGAGCCCGCCCTCCTGCTCGTCGCCCGGCCAGTGGCCGGTCAGCCCGGCGTACAGCAGGCGGCCGAGGCCTTCGGCGTCGTCGCGGGCCGGATCGTCGCTCGTCCGGTTGTCCAGGGCGGCGTCGATCCCCACCCCGAGCAGCTTGACCGTGCCGCCCGCCGTCCAGACCAGGTGCTTGGGGGTCAGGCAGAGGTGGGCGAGGTTCGCCTCGTGGGCGTGGGCCAGCGCCTCGGCGGCCTCCGCGACCAGCGCGGCGGCCCGCTCGGGATCCAGCGGCCCACCGGCGATCATGTCGGCGAAGGTCTCTCCGCTCACCCACTCGCTGACGACGTAGGAATGCCCGTCATCCTGGGTGGCGTCGAAGACCTGGGTCAGCCGGGGGTCGGTCAGCCTGCTGGCGGCACGGGCGGCCGTGACGACCTCGGGCAGGCGGGAGAAGCCGGGGGCGAAGGTGTGGATGGCGACGGGCCGGGCGAGCACCTCGTCAATGGCCTTCCACAGCGTGGCCCCGCTGGACTCGTGGACACGATCCTCAAGTCGGAAACGCTCTGCCAGCTTCGTGCCGGGCTCGACGGCGGGCGAACTCATGAGCTCTCCTCAACCGGGCACGCACTGGCGTCATGCCAGGTAGAAATATCAGGACACATCACGCGATGCCGGGTGGATCCGCCCACGCCCTCCTGCTTCCATTAGCCGCATGTCGTCACACGCGTCGCACCATGGTAGTCCCGCGCCGGTTCCGCCCGTGTCTTGCTTGTCAGACGCTTGGGACAAGTCTTGGGGTTACCGGCCTAGCCGTCCCGCGACCATTCCAACGATCGAACTCACCTCCGGGATGCGCATCCGGTTCGCGATGACCAGGTAGAGAACCATACCGAGCCCGCCGCCCGCGGCCAGCATGATGGCCGCGCTGAGCGGGGTCAGACCGGCCAGTTCCCGCGTGAGCCACAGAACGCCGAGGGCGATCGCCGCGGCGGGAACCGCCGCGATGTGCATCTGTGACAGCCCGGCGGCCACCTTGCCGCCCTGAAGGCCCCCCACGCGACGGCTGGCGAGGGTCCAGGCGACCACGGTGCCCACCACGTAGGTGACGGTGAACGCGAAGGCCAGCCCCATCACGACGTATTTCGCCGGAAGGATGAAGTAAGCGGCGAGGCTGAGCACGGCGCTCACCGCCACGTTGCCGACGGCGATGAAGACCGGCGTGCGGGTGTCCCCGAAGGCGTAGAAAACCCTCAGCAGGAGCTGGAAGAGCGAGAAAGGGACCAGTGCCAGGCCGAAGACCTGGAGCACGTTGCCGATGTAGATCGCGTCGTCCACGGTCATGGTGCCCCACGAGAAGATCAGCACGGTCACCGCTGGGCCCAGTACCATCAGCAGCAGCCCGGCGGGCACCATCAGCACCGAGACCAGCCGCACGCCCGAGGCGAACTCCTCGCGGACCTGGCCCAGTTCCCCGTCGGACACCGAGCGGCTCATCCGGGGCAGCATTGCGGTGATTATCGAGACCGCGATGATCCCATAGGGAAGCTGGAAGAACTGGAAGGCGTAGGCGTAGGCGGAGTTGCCGGCGCCCTGGACCGCGTCACCCGCGCCGGACGAGAGCTTGGTGGTGATCAGAAAGCCGATCTGGTTGACGCCCACGAAGGCGAAGGTCCAGACCGCGGTCCGGCCCATCTCGCCGAGCCCCACGCCGCGCAGGTCGAACCGGGGCCGAAACCGGAAGCCCACCCGGTGCAGCGAGACGATCAATACCAGGCACTGGGCCACGATCCCGGCGGTGGTGCCCAGGCCGAGCAGGGCGAGGTCGGCGTCGCTCACCGTGCCGACGTTGGCGCCCGCCTGCCCGGCCATCAGCGAGTAGGCCACCAGGACGCCGATCATCACGATGTTGTTCAGCACCGGAGCCCACATCGGAGCGGCGAACCGGTCCCGGGTGTTGAGGATCGCCCCGGCGATCGCCCCGATGCCGAAGAAGGCGATCTGCGGGAGGATGTACTGCGCCAGCATGACGGCGACGTCGAGTTTCCTGCCTGTCCAGCCCTCCGTGTAGAGGCTGATCAGCGGCCGGGCGAGCAGCACGGCGACCACCGCCACCAGCGTCAGCCCGATGATCCCGATCGTCATCAGCCGCTGCTCGTAGGCTCGGCCGCCGTCGGGGTCGCTCTTCTGCCGCCGGACGATCATCGGCACGACCACGCTGCTCAGGACCCCGCCGATGAGGAGGTCGAACAGAATGAACGGGATCGCGTAGGCCACGTTGTAGGCGTCGCCGAGCGCACCCGTGGTGATCGCCGCCGCGAGCACCGCCGTACGGACGAAACCCGTGACGCGGGAGACCATCGTCCCCGCCGCCATGATCGCGCTCGCACGCAGGACCCTGCTCATGCGCTTTCCTCCGCTAGGTGCTCAGGACTCATTGCCGGCCGGTGCGCCCGCGGGTCTCGGCGGTATGGCAGCCGTGGCGCGACGGGCTCCTCGGCGGCGCAGGACGCGCATGATCACGGCGGCCAGCATCACCATGAGGGCCGCGCCCACGATCACCAGCGCGATCCCGGTGTAGCCGGTGGTCCGCACGGTCAGCTCGACCGGCTTGCCGTACTTCCGGCCGTCGCTGGTGGTGAGCTGGACCGTCACGGTGGTCTGGCCGCTCGCCGTCGGCGTCGCCGTCATCGGGACCCGGATGGTCTGGTTCTGGCCACTCCGGATGATGATCGGGTCTTCCTGGTTCTCGTAGGGCTCGATCTTCAGCAGGTCGGGCTTGTCGGAGGTGACCTTGAGCCGGACCGCGACCTCGCTGTTCGGGCTCCTCAGCTCGTTGCGGACGCTGATCGGCACTTCTCCGTCGGCACCGGCCAGGGTGCGGAACTGCGGCTGGTCGCCGCCGGTGATGTAGACCTTGCCGATCCGCCCGTCGACCGTCGTCCCGATCTGCTTGACGTACGGCGCCGCTGCCGATGTCCTGCCCCGCCAGGCGGAGGAGGTGAGCCGGAGCAGCGCCAGGTCGAAGAGATGGAGGTCTTTGTTCTTGGTGACCGCGGTGGTCAGGTCGATACGGGCGCTGACGCGCTTGACCTTCGACATGTAGGACTTGTCGAGCTCTTTGCGCCGGTCCTGGTCGGTGTAGGCGAGATCGGCCCGGGGCGTCCGGGCGGTCTTGGCCGGTTTCATCGTGTCGAGCGTGGCCGGTGCGAGCCAGGGCAGGGCGGCGGCCGTCTTCACCAGCTTGGTCACGTAGGCCGGGTCGGGATCCCATCGCCGGTCCGGGGCGGCGACCACGGTTCTCGGCGTGGTGACGGGCTCGGAGCTGATCATCGCGGTCTCGGCGATGAACCGCTGGCGGTTCAGCAGGGCCGCGCCGGGGGTCGAGGTCTCCGCGTCGATGATCTCGCTCAGTGCGGCGTCGGCGACCAGGGCGGTGACCGGGCCGTTCACGCTCGCCACGGTCGTGGCGGCGTCCGGGGTGGTGACGACGGGCGGAACCGCCTGCGACGGGTTCGACGGGCTCGACGGGTTCGGCAGGTTCGGTGCGTTCAGCAGCACGGTGTCGACCCCGCCGACCCCGCCGCTGGACAGCAGGTCCAGCCCGTCGTAGTCGATCGATCCGTTCGCCGGCCAGTTCACGTTGGTGATGACGTCGCGGCCGAGGGCCTGCCTGGCGACGAGTTTCGCCGCCTCGGTCCCTTCCCTCGTCACGTCGTCGACGCCGTTGTGGGCCAGGGCGGTCACGTCGGGGTCGCCGTAGGGGGTGGCCACGACCGGAGGCTTGGCGAGAGCCGTACGGAGGTCGTTGAGCCACTTGGCGGCCGCCGGGTTCGCGGGCGCCTGCGTGGACTTGACCGTGTGCGGCTTGCCCATCGCCTGCGCGTCGTCGAGCACGGCGGGGTCGAACACCCAGGTGATGTTCTTGGCCGAGGCGGTGTCCTGGGCGATCTTCAGCAGGTCGCCGAGGCGTTTGCCGGTGGCCATGGAGGCGGGCAGGGTGTCGTCGATGAAGGTGCTGTCGTCGGCCCGGCGCGGCTGGTCGATGATCGGCAGGACCAGGGCGAGCCTGGTGCGGGTCACCTTGGCGTTCTTGGGCATGTAGGACACGAAGGTCCGCTGGACGGCGATCTGCTGGCCGAGGGAGTCGAGCGCCTCGATCATGATCGGGTAGACGCCGAACCGGGAGATGCCCAGCTGCTGCGGCGTGAAGGCGAACTCCCACGGCGCCTTCGCCGAGGGCGCGACGGTCCCCCCCTGCTGGAGGTACTGCTCGTTACGCCAGGCGGACGGCTGCGGGCCCTGACCGCTCTGGTAGGCCTGCAGGTCGGCGCGCCGGGTGAACGGCTGGGGCGCGTAGTGCATCCGGACGCGCACGCCGCTGAGAGCCTCGGTGCCGGCGTTGACGAAGGACCCGGAGATCTTGATCTCGGTGGTGGGCTCGCGGGGCACGTCCGGGCCGATCGCCTCCACCAGAAGCTGAGGGGTCTGGCGGCTCACCGCGGTCGCCTGGGCGTTCGCCATACCGGGAAGAGCCACGGCCGCGGGAGAGAGCAGCGTGGCGGTCAGCATGGTGAGCAGCGCGGCCTTGCGGATCACGTTCCGGCCAGGGATCGAATACGGCGCACGCCCGTAATGCTATGGCCTATCCGGCGAGCGGAAAGGTCGCAGGCTCTCTCCGTGACCGCGACTGGACCAGGTCGATGGTCTTCCCTGAAACAAGGGTGAGCAGGTGATCGGCGCGGATCAGCAGTGCCGTGCGGCGTTCTCCGGTGGGGGTGTAAACGAACTCCGCGCTCCCGGCCAGCCGCTCGTCAACCAGCACGGGAAGTTCTTCGGGGAGCAGAAGCGGACAGACCAGCCCAGCCGCGTAGTCTGTGGCGGAGTTGACGGTGAAGGCAGAGGCGGGACGAACCCGGCGGGCGCCCAGCACGCCGCCGATCGGGCCCGGCTGGGGAGGGGATCCGACTGAGGCGACGACCGCGACGGGTTCGCGCCCGATCCGAGTCGTGACCTCGAAGACCGTGACCGCGACGCAGGTCGCCGGGCTCGCCGACAGCAGCTCCGGCAACTCGTCGGCGCTCGTCATCGCGCGGGGAAGGCGTACGATCTCATGGTGGACCTGGTGTGCGAGGAGCCAGCGGTGGATCGCGAGGGCGTCCTTCATGTATGTGCTCCTTGCCTCGACGCACGGCCCCCGACGGTCTCTTGACTGACCGTAACCTGGTGATCGCTTCAGGTGTAATCCCCAGAGGGGAACATGTTCCGTAACCGAAGGACCTACCCGGCTTGTCCCTTTCAAATCTGACTGAGAGCCAGCAGCACGGCATGAGCGAGCTGTTCCGGAAGATCGCGCCTGTGGCCGATGAGCTCGGAGAGCTGTTCGCGAAACGGGGCTACCAAATCGCCCTTGTGGGCGGTTCCGTTCGCGACGTCTTCCTCGGCAGGATCGGCAACGACCTCGACCTGACCACGGACGCGCGTCCGGAGACGGTCTTGGAGCTCGTCCGCGACTGGGCCGACTCCATCTGGACGATCGGCATCGACTTCGGCACCGTCGGCGTGCGCAAGGGCAACTGGCTGCTGGAGATCACCACCTACCGCAGCGAGTCGTACGACCCCAGGTCGCGCAAGCCCGACGTGGTCTACGGCGACACGCTGGAGGGCGACCTGGCCCGGCGTGACTTCGCAATCAACGCGATGGCGTTGCGCCTGCCGTCCCGCGAGTTCGTGGACCCGCACGGCGGGCTCGACGACCTGCACGCCAAGGTGCTGCGCACCCCCGGCCCCCCCGAGCGGTCCTTCGACGACGACCCGCTGCGGATGCTTCGCGCCGCCAGGTTCGCCAGCCAGCTCGGTTTCACCGTGGACCCGGCGGCGTTCGCCGCGATGACCGCGATGGCCGAGCGGATCGAGATCGTCTCCGCCGAGCGGATCCGCGACGAGCTGAACAAACTGATCTGCGGCGACCATCCCCGTGAGGGGCTCAAGATCCTCGTGGATTCCGGGCTCGCCTCCCACGTCCTGCCCGAGCTGCCCAAGCTGCGGCTGGAGATCGACGAGCACCACCGGCACAAGGACGTCTACGAGCACACGCTGATCGTGCTGGAGCAGGCGATCGGCCTGGAGGACAGCGGCCCCGACCGGACCCTGCGCTGGGCCGCGCTGCTGCACGACGTGGGCAAGCCCAAGACCCGCCGTCACGAGCCCGGTGGCCGTGTCTCCTTCCACCACCACGAGGTGGTCGGCGCCCAGCTCACCAAGAAGCGCATGACGGAGCTGAAATTCCCCAAGGACGTGGTGGCCGACGTGTCCCGCCTCGTGGAGCTGCACCTGCGCTTCCACGGGTACGGCACGGGCGAGTGGACCGACTCGGCCGTCCGCCGCTACGCCCGCGACGCCGGGCACCTGCTCGAACGGCTGCACAAGCTGACCCGCGCCGACTGCACCACCCGCAACAGGCGCAAGGCCCAGCTGCTGTCCCAGACCTACGACCAGCTTGAGGAGCGCATCGCCCGGCTGGCCGAGGAGGAGGAGCTCGGCAAGATCCGCCCGGAGCTCGACGGCAACGAGATCCAGGAGCTCCTGGGCGTCCCGCCGGGTCCCGTCATCGGCCGTGCCTACAAGTTCCTCCTGGAGATGCGCCTGGACAAGGGCGTCGTCGGCAAGGACGCCGCGGCCGAGGCCCTCCGCGAGTGGGCCCGGGAGAACGGACTCGTCTCCTGAGCGGTGTGCCTGATCTTGACCGTGAGCACGTGTGGCATCCGTACGCCGCGATTCCGCCGAGGGGACCTGTGCACGTGGTCTCCAGGGCCGAGGGCGTACGGCTGACGCTCGCGGACGGGCGGCAGCTGGTCGACGGGATGTCGTCGTGGTGGGCGGCGATTCACGGCTACAACCACCCGAGGCTCAACCGGGCGCTGAAGGACCAGCTGGAGAACATGGCGCACGTCATGTTCGGCGGGCTCACCCACGAGCCCGCCGTACGGCTGGCGCACACGCTGGCAACCATGACCGGGCTGCCGAAGGTGTTCATCGCCGACTCGGGTTCGGTGGCCGTCGAGGTCGCGATCAAGATGGCGTTCCAGTTCACCGGCAGGAGCCGCCTGTTCACGGTCAGGGGCGGCTACCACGGCGACACCTTCGGGGCGATGGCAGTCTGCGACCCGGTCAACGGCATGCATCACCTGTTCTCCGGCGCGCTGCCCCGGCACGTGTTCGCCGAACGACCTCCGGCCGTGTTCGACGAGCGCTACGCGGCCGGGTTGGAGGAGATGGTCGCCGCGCATGCCCATGAGCTCGCGGCGATCATCGTGGAGCCGGTCGTGCAGGGCGCGGGCGGCATGCACTTCTACCACCCCGCCTATCTGCGCAGGCTCCGCGAGCTGGCCGACGAGCACGGCATCCTGCTGATCGCCGACGAGATCGCCACGGGGTTCGGCCGGACCGGGGAGATGTTCGGGTGCGACCACGCCGGGGTGCGCCCGGACATCATGTGCCTGGGCAAGGCGCTGACCGGCGGTTACATGTCGCTGGCGGCGACGTTGTGCACCGAGCGGGTGGCGGAGGGCATCGGGGTCCTGATGCACGGGCCGACCTTCATGGGCAACCCGCTGGCCACGGCCGTGGCGGGCGCCTCCCTTGAGCTCCTTCAGGAGCGCCCATGGCGTGAGGAGGTCGGGCGGATCGAGGCCGGGCTCACGCGGGGGCTGGCGGAGGCCGCGGAGGCGCCTGGGGTGAAGGACGTGCGGGTGCTCGGCGCGATCGGGGTCATCGAGACCCACGAACCCGTCGACGTCCCGAGAATTCAGGACATCGCCATGAAGCACGGCGTCTGGCTCCGCCCGTTCAACCGGCTGATCTACACGATGCCGCCCTACTCGATCGGCGACGACCTGGAGATGGTCACGACGGCGATGACGGCAGCGGCTCGGGCGCTCGGTTCGGCGTGACGGCCCGGTAGAGCACCCCGCCGCCCACATATCCGGCGGCGATGAGCCCCAGCACCATCAGCGACTTGCCGTCCTTCGGCAGGAGCGCCGCGGACAGGGCCGCGGCCAGCACGTAGGTGCCGTTGAAGAGCATGTCGTAGATCGAGAAGGCGCGGCCCAGGTAGGCGTCGTCGACGTCCCGCTGAACGCTCGTGTCCGCGCAGATCTTGATGCTCTGCCCGGCTATGCCGAGCACGAAGCCGCAGGCCGCGAAACCCCACTGCTGGAAGGACACGCAGAGCGCGAACGTCAGCACCCCGGCGGTCACGAGCATGGCCGTGACCCACTTCTCGATGCCGAAGCGCTCGGTGGCCCACGGCGTGACCAGGATGGCCAGGGCGTAGCCCACCCCGGAGGTGGCGACCACGAGGGTGGCCGCGGCGAGCGCCTTCTCGGCGCTCTCGGCGAAGTAGTAGCGGGACAGCAGCACCAGCATCGCCGTGCACATGCCGTACACGAACCGGTGGGTGGCCATCGCCCCCATCGCGGCGGCGGCGGCCCGGTGGTGGACGATGTGCCGCACGCCGTCGGCCAGGCCGCTCAGCACGTGGCGCACGGCCTGGCGGACCTGCGGGAGGTCCGGGTCGTAGGCCGGGCCGAGCAGATCCCTGGGCATGGTCCTGGCGATCAGCGCGCTGAGCCCGAAGACGACGCCGGAGAAAACCATCAGCACCGCCGTGCCCCAGTGGTCCGGCCCGAAGACCATCCGCAGCAGATAGCCCACGCCAACGCCGCAGAAGGTCAGCACCGTGCCGGAGGTGGGGGTGACCGCGTTGGCCACCAGCAGCCGTTCGGCGGGAACCACGTGAGGGAGCGAGGCCCCGAGCGCGGCGAGAAAGAACCGGTTCACCCCGAGGACGGCGAGCGCCACGGTGTAGAAGAGCACGTCGGGGGCGTTCGCGGCGAGGAGTGCGGCGGTCACCAGCAGGAGGGCCCCGCGGACCAGCGGCGCGATCACCAGGATCTGCCGGCGGGACCAGCGATCGATGAACACGCCCACGAAGGGGCCGAGAATCGAGTACGGCAGGAGCAGCACCGCCAGTCCGGCGGCGATCTCGGCGGCGTTTGTGCTCTTGTCGGGGTTGAAAAACGCGAATCCGGCCACCGCGAACTGGAAGATCCCGTCGGAGAACTGTGAGACCAGGCGAGTGGCGAACAGCCGCCGGAAGCCCCGACCTTCCAGGACCACGCGTAGATCGGATACGAATGACACGCGCTCAGCCTACGCGCGACCACCCCTGTTCAGGCATCGGGAACATCCCTGAAGCGCGAACGCGACACTTCCAGACCTTCTATGATCTAACGCTGATCAGGTATAACAAGCCGACATGATCACGTACCCTCGATCGGGTGACACCTGATGAACGCGTTGTACTCGTCGACGCCGAGGGGAACGCGATCGGCACTGCGCCCAAGGCGACGGTGCACGGCCCGGACACGCCCTTGCACCTTGCCTTCTCCTGCTACGTGTTCGACGACCAGGGCCGTGTGCTCCTCACCCGCCGGGCGTCACACAAGATCACCTGGCCGGGTGTGTGGACCAACAGCTGCTGCGGTCACCCGCTGCCCGGCGAGCCGCTCCCGCGGGCGGTGACCCGTCGGCTCTCCTACGAGCTGGGGCTGCGGGCGGAGGAGGCCGACCTGCTGCTGCCGAACTTCTCCTACCGGGCGGTCATGGACAACGGGATCGTCGAGCGGGAGCTCTGCCCGGTCTATCGGGTGGTCGCCGGGGCCGACGCCGTGCCCAACCCCGACGAGGTCGAGGACACACGCTGGATGCCGTGGAAGGAGTTCGCCGACGAGGTGCTCGGCCACCGTCTGGCGATCTCTCCGTGGTGTCGCGAGCAGGTCGCCCATCTCGTCGAGCTGGGCGCCGACCCCCTCCGCTGGCCGGCCGCCGACCCCGCCGGCCTTCCGCCCGCCGCCCGCTGATCGGACGGCGGGCGGGTGCTCAGCGCTCGACCTCGCCGCGGATGAACTTCTCCACGTATTCGCGGGCCTCGTCGTCGGAGTACTGCTCCGGCGGGGACTTCATGAAGTAGGAGGAGGCCGACAGGATCGGTCCGGCGATGCCCCGGTCGAGGGCGATCTTGGCGGCGCGGACCGCGTCGATGATGATGCCGGCGGAGTTGGGGGAGTCCCAGACCTCCAGCTTGTACTCCAGGTTCAGCGGGGTGTCGCCGAAGGACCTGCCCTCCAGGCGGACGTAGGCCCACTTGCGGTCGTCGAGCCACGGCACGTGGTCCGACGGGCCGATGTGCACGTCGGCCTTGCCCATCTCGTGCGGGATCTGGGAGGTGACCGACTGGGTCTTGGAGATCTTCTTGGACTGCAGGCGCTTGCGCTCCAGCATGTTCATGAAGTCCATGTTGCCGCCGAAGTTCAGCTGGTACGTGCGCAGCAGCTCGACGCCGCGGTCTTCGAACAGCTTGGCCATCACGCGGTGCGTGATGGTCGCGCCGACCTGGGACTTGATGTCGTCACCGACGATGGGGACACCGGCGTCGGTGAACTTCTGGGCCCACTCCGGGTCGGAGGCGATGAACACCGGAAGCGCGTTGACGAAGGCGACCTTGGCGTCGATGGCGCACTGGGCGTAGAAGCGGTCGGCCTCCTCCGACCCGACGGGCAGGTAGGAGACGACGACGTCGACCTTGTTGTCCTTGAGGACCTGCACGACGTCGACCGGGGCGTCGTCGGACTCCTCGATCATCTCCTGGTAGTACTCGCCGAGGCCGTCGAAGGTGTGGCCGCGCTGCACGGTCACGCCCAGCGGCGGCACGTCGCAGATCTTGATGGTGTTGTTCTCCGAGGCGACGATCGCCTCGGACAGGTCACGTCCCACCTTCTTGGCGTCGACGTCGAACGCCGCCACGAACTCGACGTCACCGACGTGGTAGTCGCCGAACTTGACGTGCATCAGACCCGGCACCCGGGTGCCGGGATCGGCGTCCTTGTAGAAGTGCACGCCCTGCACGAGCGACGCGGCACAGTTGCCTACACCGACAATGGCTACGCGCACCGAACCCATGGCACTCGCTCCCCTTGTTCTGAGTGATCAGTTGTCTTCCGGGGCGGCGTGCCGCCCCGTGTCATCGGCTCCGGGCGCGGGCGCCCGGGATGGTTCTTCTTGTGTGGGCTGCCGCTCTTCGCTCGCCGAGGACTCTCGCCGCTCTGTGGCGATCAGCTCGTTCAGCCAGCGCACTTCGCGCTCGACCGACTCCAGGCCGTGGCGCTGGAGTTCGAGGGTGTAGCTGTCCAGCCGTTCCCGCGTGCGGGCCAGGGCCGTACGCACGGCGTCGAGCCGCTCTTCCAGCCGGCTGCGGCGCCCCTCAAGGATGCGCAGGCGCACCTCGGCCTCGGTGTGCCGGAAGAAGGCGAAGTGGATCCCGAAGCTCTCGTCTTCCCAGGCGGACGGACCGGCCTGAGTGAGCAACTCCTGGAGCCGCTCCTTGCCCTCCGCGGTCAGCCTGTAGACGATCTTCGATCGACGGCCGGTGAGCGTGATGGGGCTCTCGGTAGCGGCGGAGGCCGCGTCGGACGCGACGTCCTCCACGATGAGCCCGTCGGCCAGGAGCTGACGCAGGCAGGGATAGAGCGAGCCGTAGGAGAAGGCGCGGAACATGCCCAGCAGAGAATTGAGCCGTTTCCGCAGCTCATAGCCGTGTAGCGGGGTCTCGTGCAGCGACCCGAGCACGGCGAGCTCCAGCACGCCACCACGTCCGCCGGCCACTGGAAACCACCACCTCTCGCGTCGATGTATCGAGCCGATACATCGTGAGGATACGTCGGGCAAACATATCTCTGCAATCAACGACTTTCCCAAGAGGTTGGGGGCAAACGGTAAAAAGCCGTAGTGTGGCGCTTATGTGGTCGCAGCGAGCGGTGATAGGGCATAGCCCCCGCACAGCCGGGGCCACCGTCCAATGCGGGGAATGCCAGGCGCATCCGGGAGAGGTCTGCCAAGGTTGTTCGCGGAACCGCCTGACGATCTCGTCCGTTCCTGGTAACGGAGATCCACCCGTATAGGTCGGCTACTTGTCAGCCAAGGTGATGAGATTTTCCGCCCCCGGGAGGTAATCTCACCCGCCTGCACGCCGTCGTAGACCCCAATGACCGAACGAGGACGCGTGAGTTACAGCCACAGCAATGACCCGGAGCCGGGCGGACGTCAGCAGCGCCCGGACGCCTCGGCTCGCCAGGGCCGGCGCCGTCGCTCGAACCAAGGCGCGGCTCCCCGTGCAGTTCCCCCGTCCCAGCCGTCCCAAACCGGCGACATGAGCTGGGGATCGTCCCAGGCCCAGCCGGGGTGGCCACAGCAGGGTGCCGGGTCCGGCTCGCAGGACACGGTGCGGCTGCCTCAGGGCGTGGGGCCCGACCCCCGGAGCACGGGACGGCCGCCGCACGGCGCCTCCGCGCCCGGCCCCGTGAGCGGCGGGACGCGCCAGCGCGACACCGGCCCCGGCGGCGGGCGCCGTCCGGAGGCGGCCTTCGAGGACACCCAGGCCATGCTCGCCGCCCAGGCGAGGGACGCTCGTTCCCAGGGTGACGCCACCGAGTTGATGGGCACTCGCTCCCCGGGCAACGCCGGCGGGCGGGGCAGGCGCGCCCGCGGCGGGCGCGGCGCGGGCGGCCCGGCCGGTCCCACAGGCCCGGGTGGGCGGGGACCCGGGGACGGGGACGGTGACGGTGACGACAAGCCTGGCCGTACGGGATGGAAACGCTTCCTGCCCAGCTGGAAGATCGTCGTGGCGAGCTTCGTGATCCTCTCCGCGGGCGTCTTCGGCATGATCGCGATCGCCTACGCCAACACGCCGATCCCCAAGGCCGAGCAGGCAGACGTGGACGACCAGGGGAGCGTCATCTACTACGGCGACGGAAAGACGGTGCTCGCCCGTCTCGGCGTCAAACGCGTGGTGGTGACGATCGACAAGATCCCGAGGCACGTCCAGGACGCGGTGATCGCGGCCGAGAACCGCAGCTTCCGCGAGGACAACGGCATCGACTTCAAGGGCATGTTGCGGTCGGCCTGGAGCACCGTGAGCGGTACTCAGGTCCAGGGTGCCTCGACCATCACCCAGCAGATGGTCCGCAACTACTACGACGGCCTCAGCCAGGAGCGGTCGGTCAAGCGGAAGATCACGGAGATCTTCGTCGCGATCAAGGTCGACAAGACGCTGTCCAAGGACCAGATCCTGCAGCAGTACCTCAACACCATTTACTTCGGGCGCGGCGCCTACGGCATTCAGGCCGCCGCGCAGGCCTTCTTCCGCAAGAACGTCGATGAGCTCACTCCAGAGCAGGGCGCCTACCTCGCCGGCCGCATCCAGAACCCTGACGCGTTCGACAAGGCCGAGAACAGCAAGGACCTGTCCGCCACTCAGAGGCGCTACGACTACGTGATCAAGGGTATGGCCGCCATCGATCCCCCCAAGTACGGCTCGCTGCCCGCCAAGTCCCCCACGGCTCCCAAGCGGATCACCTACCAGCAGAAGGACTACTACCAGGGGATCAAGGGCTACATGATCACCGAGGTCCTCAAGGAGCTCAAGAGTAGAAGCATCAGCCAGGAGGACGTCGAGCGGGGTGGCTTCAAGATCTATTCCACGTTCGACAAGGACCTGATGATCGCGGCCAAGAAGGCCGTCCAGGAGAACACCTCCAGCCTCTCCCCTGAGATCCACACCGGGCTCGCGGCCGTGGACCCCCGTAACGGGCGGGTCATCGCCTTCTACGGAGGTCCGAACTTCGTCAAGCGCGAGTGGAACGACGCGTTCATGTCCGAGAAGCAGGCGGCGTCGGCGTTCAAGCCCTATGTCCTGGCCGCCTGGCTGGAGGAAGGCAACAGCCTCAACAGCTACCTGCTGGGCAAGGGGCCGATCACGGCGCCGGGCACCAATCCGATCAAGAACTCTCATGACATACCCGGCGGTTCGGTGAACACGATCAGGGCCACCGCCGAATCCATCAACACGGCTTTCGTGCAGATGGGCGAGGAGGTCGGTCTGGACAAGGTCATCGAGATCGCGGCCGGGGCGGGCATCAGCGAGAAGAACCTCAAGGAGACCAAGGAGAAGCACTCCTTCGCCCTGACCATCGGCTCCGGTCCGGTCACCCCGGTCCAGCAGGCGGGCGGGTACTCGATCTTCGCCAACGAGGGCAAGCACTTTCAGAACCACGTTGTGATCAAGGTCGTCGGCCGCGACAAGACGACGGGTAAGAAGGTGACGGTGCTCAAGGAGAGCAGCCAGCCCACCCAGGTCATCAGCCGCGAGAGCGCGGCCGATGCCATCGTCGCGCTTCAGCAGGTGGTGAAGGATCCCCGTGGCACCGGCAGGGCCGCGGCCCTGTCCGACCGGCCGGTGGCAGGCAAGACCGGCACCAACGACGAGAACAAGGAGGCGTGGTTCGTCGGGTTCACCCCGCAACTCTCCACGGCCGTCGGCATGTACCGGCAGGACAAGAAGACGAACGCCGAGGAGACACTGGGCGATATCCAGGGCGCCACCTACCCCACGCGTGTGTGGCACGCCTTTATGGTGGAGGCCATGAAGGGCCAGGAGGTCATGCAGTTCCCGCCGCGTGCCAACGTCGGGTCCGACAAGAACCTCGCGCCCAAGCCCGAGCCCACGCCGACGCCGACGACGGACGACCCGTTCGACACCGACGACCCCGGCGACCTCGGCGACGACGGCTTCCCCAATGAGGACGGCACCCAGACGCCCCCGCCCGGCGAGGGAGAGTGCGTGCCCGGGGACATCAGCTGTGACTCCACGGGAGAGGACACCGGCGATCCCGACGGCGGCGACATCGGAACCAGCGGTGGCGCGGCGATCGATCCGAACCCCCGGCCGTCCGGACGCCGTCCTTGACTAGGAGCATCCAGCCGGTGCGGAGCGAGCGGTCCGGGCTCGGCGCACGAGCGCTTCCGTACGCCCCCCTGGCCCTGTTCGCGGGGCTGGGGGCGGTGCTCGCCTACCTGTGGAAGTGGCCCTGCCGCTTCGGCGGGGCCTGGAACGACGGAACCCTCCAGTTCACGAACTTCTGTTACACCGACATCTATCCGCTGTGGTGGAACGAGAAGCTCAGCGAGGGCAAGATCCCCTACTTCGGGCATCCGGTCGAGTATCCCGTCGGCATCGGCGGGATCATGGAGTTCTTCCGCCGGATCGTCGCGCCGATGGGCGATCCCGGGACGGGGTTCTACGACCTGACCGTGATCCTCATGGCCTTCTGCCTGCTCGTGGGCGTGCTGCTGACGGCCGCGCTGGCGGGGCCGACCCGGCGTTGGGACGCGCTCTGGTACGCCCTCGCCCCCGCGCTGATCCTCACCGCCTACATCAACTGGGACCTTGCCGCGGGCGCCCTCGCGCTGGGCGCGCTGCTCGCCTGGGCCAGGCGGAGGCAGTGGCTGGCGGGCGTCCTGCTCGGGCTGGCGATCGCCACCAAGTTCTACCCGCTGATGTTCCTCGGCCCGCTGTTCCTGCTGACGTTGCGCACCGGCAAGTGGATGCCGTTCCTCAAGACGGTCGGCGCCGTGGCCGGGACCTGGCTCGCCGTCAACCTGCCGATCATGATCTTCGCCTTCGACGGCTGGAAGCGGTTCTACGTCTTCAGCCAGGAGCGGCCGGCCGACTGGGGGTCGATCTGGTATTTCTTCAACCAGAAGCAGTGGCCGATCCTCGGTGACGCCGACCGGCTCGACATGCTGGGCGTCCTGTCGCTCGGCGCGTTCTGCCTGGCGATCGCCGTGCTCGCGGTGACCGCTCCGACCCGGCCCCGGCTGGCGCAGCTGTGCTTCCTCACCCTGGCCGCGTTCATGCTGACGAACAAGGTGTGGTCGCCGCAGTACGTGCTCTGGCTGATCCCCTTCGCGGTGCTGGCCCGGCCCAACTGGAAGCCGATCGCGCTCTGGCAGGTCGCCGAGTGCTGGTACTTCTTCGCGATCTGGCTCTACCTGGTCGGTCTCCAGCCCGGAAACGAGGCCCTGGGCATCTCCGGCGACACCTACTTCACCGCCGTGTGGGGTCGCGCGATCACCATTCTGATCATGATGGCCTTCGTCGTGCGCGACATCCTCCGGCCGGACAAGGACGTGATCAGGCAGGGTGGGATCGACGACCAGTCCGGTGGCGTCTTCGACGGAGCCCCTGACCGGTTCCGCATCGCGCTGTCCTAGCCCTCAGATCACCCCGGCGCCCCGCCGCGTCCCCGATGTCCTCCTTGGCGTCCCCTCAGCACACCCGGCCCTCCCGGCTCCGGCGGCCGCTTCACCGGCAGGCCGAGGTCACAACATCACGGGTGGCCAGAAGACAGGTCAATCCACCACAATTCCACCGTATGATCATCCCCCTTGGGCCTTCACGCCGTACCGCGGTGGAGGCATTACTGCTCTGGCTGAGTTCCCGGCTGGGGATCATCGTCCTCGCCGTCGTGGGAGCCGGAGCCCTGACGGGGGGAGAGACCGTTGCGCCGTTCCTGGAGCGCTGGAAGCACTGGGACGCCCAACTCCTCATCACTATCGCCGAACACGGATACGACGGCGACCCCGCCGCGGAGCCGGACGAGGGATTGCCCGCGTTCTTCCCGGGCATGCCGTTGACGCTCCGCGCGGTGCATCTGTTCGTGGGTGACTGGACGCTCGCCGGGCTGCTGATCTCCTTCGTGGCGGGCGCCGTCGCGATGGTGGCGCTGGCCAGGCTGGCCGAGTTCGAGGGACCGCGGGGAACCGGGTGGCGCGCGGTGCTGGCGCTGCTGCTCTGGCCGATGTCGGTCTTCCTGTTCACGGGGTACAGCGAGGCCCTGTTCCTGGCCTTCGCGATCCCGGCCTGGCTGGCGGCGCGTCAGGGACGGTGGCCGCTGGCCGCCGCTCTCGGGGCGGGCGCCTCCTGCATGCGGATCACCGGCCTGTTCCTGGCCCTCGCCCTGATCGTGGAGTTCTTCACCGGCCGGCAGCCCGTACGGCGGGCGGGATGGCTGGCGCTGCCGTTCGTGCCGCTGGTGCTCTACTCCGCCTATCACTACAGCCGCAACGGTGACTGGATGGCCTGGAAGCACGCCCAGGAGGCCGGCTGGGGACGGCACATGGTGTGGCCGTGGGAGTCGTTCGTCACGACGCTGGACTCGGCCATGGGGGACGGCCGGTTCGCGTGGGCGTTCCGGCTGGAGATCGCCGGGGCGGTCGTCGGGGTCGGGCTCGTGCTGGTGCTGCTCTATCTGCGGCGGTGGAGCGAGCTCGTTTACGTGGGGCTTCAGGTCGGCGCTCTGGTCTGCTCCGCCTACTACCTGTCGATCCCGCGCTCGGCGCTGCTGTGGTGGCCGCTCTTCCTGCTCATCGCCCGGGCGAGCACCCCCGGCTCGCGCTGGAGACAGTGGGTCATCGTCGTGTACGCGCTGGTGGTGGGCCCGTTGATGGTGCTCAACACGCTGACTTTCATGAACGGTGCCTGGGTGGGGTGACCCTCCTTACCCCTTCTTGGCGCGAAGTAATCCAGAAAAGTTATCCACAGGCTGGGGATTACAGGCTCTTCCTGAGGAGGGCGATGTCGTCGGCCTGGCCGTCGAACGGGGTCTCCACCACGATCGGCGCGTTCGCGCTCCGGCACACGCCGAGGATCAGCTCGGTGTCGATCTGACCCGCGCCGAGGTTGGCGTGCCGGTCGGCGCCGGAGCCCGCGGCGTCACGCGAGTCGTTGCAGTGGATCAGGTCGATCCGGCCGGTGATGGCCATGATCCGCTCGACCACGTCGGCCAGCTCCTCACCGGCCGCGTGGGCGTGACAGGTGTCCAGGCAGAACCCCACGTCGAAGCCGTCGAGGGCGTCCCACAGGCGGGCGATGCGCTCCAGCCTGCGCGCCATCGCGTTGCCGCCGCCCGCGGTGTTCTCGATGAGCACGGGGACCCCGTGATCCTCCATGCGCTCGAACACCTTGCGCCAGTTGTCGAAGCCCTGCTGCGGGTCGTCGTCCTTGCCGACGTGCCCGCCGTGGACGATCAGACCCTTGGCGCCCAGCTCGGCAGCCGCCGCGAGGTGTGAACCCAGCAGCTTCCGGCTGGGGATGCGGATCCGGTTGTTGGAGGTGGCCACGTTGATCACATAGGGCGCGTGGATGTAGACGTCCACGTCGGAGTCCTTGATCTCCCGGGCCTTCTCACTGATGACCGGGCCCTTCCACCCCTGTGGATCGCCGAGGAAGAACTGAACGACCTCGGCGTTGCGCGCCCTGGCGTGGAACAGCGGGTCGTCCTGGTCGACATGAGCTCCGATACGCGGCATGTGTCTGAGCGTAGCCGTTTCAACGGTCCGCCCAGGGGCAGTCGCAGGGCGCGCCCCGGTGCCCGCCCCCCAGCGGGCTGAACGCGAGGAGTCGAAGTGGCTTACCACCGCAGAGGAATCAGCCTGATCGGCCTGATCTACATCCTGATCGGCCTCTACGTGGCCTGGGTCTACGACTACATCACCCCCGGGCTTCTCAAGGACGTCGCCGAGGCACTGCTGGCGGTCTTCCTGTGGTTCCTCGTCCTGCTCGGCGTCGACCTGCGCCTGGGCGGCTAGCCCGCGAGACGCGTCCGGTCGCGGCCTTGGGCTCTACGGGTAGTAACCGCCGTGGTAGATGCCGAGGGCCACGCCCACGAACGAGGCCACGATGCCCACGATGTTCAGCGCACGCTCCGGCGTCGTCGCCGAGACGTACTGCGAATAGAGGCCCCCGAGGAACCCCACTGTTCCCAGCCACGCCCCGATCGCGTGTGCGCTCGGGAAGAACGCGCTCACGAAGGCCACCAGCCCGCAGGTGAGTGTGACGACGCTCAGGACGTTCTCCAAAGGGTGCCGCTGTCCGTCGCTGTTCAGCCTGAACCGGGACGGCCGGCCTCTGGCAGGACGAGACGCACGCGCCATGACCCATCACCCCCTCTTTCCTCTGGTACGGGGGTTCCCGGCGAGGTGACCGCCCAACCCTTGACAGCCTGGTAGGCTGGCACGGCTGCGTTGCATGGGCGTGTCATTGCCCGCCCTCCACCACGATCGCCGAAATGGGCGTTCGGGTGAAGACGTCAGCGTCCTCCTGTCACGGCACGGTGTCGTGACCGCAACAGTCCAGAGGAGGTTGGAAGCCAGCATGCGTCGTTACGAAGTGATGGTCATTCTCGACCCTTCGCTCGATGAGCGTACGGTGGCCCCTTCCCTCGACCAGTTCCTCACGGTGGTCCGCAACGATGGCGGCACGGTGGAGAAGGTCGACGTGTGGGGTCGTCGCCGGCTGTCCTACGACATCGCCAAGAAGCCCGAGGGCATCTACGCCGTCATCGACCTGACCGCGGAGCCCGCCACGGTCAAGGAGCTCGACCGGCAGATGAACCTCAACGAGGGCATCCTGCGCACCAAGGTCCTGCGACCGGACGTGCACTAACCGCCGACATTTTGTCGGGCGGCAGCCGTACTCTGAGCCGATAATCAGCGAAGGCCGCAGGAAAGGCAACGCTAGCCATGGCAGCAGGCGACACCACGATCACCATCGTCGGCAACCTCGTCGACGACCCGGAACTGCGCTATACCCCTTCGGGGCAGGCGGTGGCCCGGTTCCGCATCGCATCCACTCCGAGGTTTCTGGACAAGCAGACCAACGAGTGGAAGGACGGCGAAGGCCTGTTCCTGACCTGCAACGTGTGGCGGCAGGCGGCCGAGAACGTCGGCGAGAGCCTGCAGCGCGGCATGAGGGTCATCGTTCAGGGACGGCTGCGCCAGCGGTCCTACGAGACCAAGGAAGGCGAGAAGCGCACGGTCTACGAGGTTGAGGTCGACGAGGTCGGCCCCTCCCTGCGGAACGCGACCGCCAAGGTCAACAAGACCGCCCGTCAGGGTGGTGGCGGTGGCTTCGGCGGTCCGGCCAACGACCCGTGGGCCTCCGCGGCGCCCGCCGCACCTCAGGGTGGCGGCTTCGGCGGCGGTGGCTACGGCGGCGGCGGCCAGCAGGGCGGCGGCAACTTCGGCGGCGGCGACTTCAGCGACGAACCGCCTTTCTAGTCGGCTCTGGCCGGCGGTCCCCAGGGACGGTCGAAGACCGCATCCTGAAACCCAGTCCATATCCGCAGCGACCATTCCCGCCTCACGGCGGGGCTCTGAAAGGAGCACCACGATGGCCAAGCAGGCACTGCGCAAGCCTAAGAAGAAGGTTTGCCTGTTCTGTCACGACAAGATCTCCTACGTCGACTACAAGGACACGGCGCTGCTTCGGAAGTTCATCTCCGACCGCGGCAAGATCCGTGCTCGCCGGGTGACGGGCAACTGCACCCAGCACCAGCGTGACGTGGCGACCGCTATCAAGAACGCTCGTGAGATGGCGCTCCTGCCGTACATGAGCACCGCGCGCTAAGGGAGGTCCGGACAAATGAAGCTCATTCTCACCAGTGAGGTCTCCGGCCTCGGCACCCCCGGCGACATCGTCGAGGTCAAGGGCGGTTACGGCCGTAACTACCTGCTTCCCCGCGGCTACGCGATCCTGTGGACGCGCGGTGGCGAGAAGCAGATCGCCTCGATCAAGAAGGCGCGCGACGCCCGCGAGATCCGCGACCTTGGCACCGCCAAGGAGGTCGCCGGTCAGCTCAAGGCCCTGAAGGTGGTCCTGAAGACGAAGGCCGGCGAGTCCGGTCGCCTCTTCGGTTCGGTCACCACGGGTGACGTCGCCGAGGCCGTCAAGGCCGCCGGTGGCCCCGAGCTCGACCGCCGCCGCATCGAGATCGCTCCCGCGATCAAGAGCCTCGGCTCCCACCAGGTCAGCGTCAAGCTGCACCCGGAGGTCTCCGCGACCCTCGACGTCGAGGTCGTCTCGGTCTGATCGCCGCGTGACAAGGGCCCTTCCCAGTCATGGGGAGGGCCTTTGTCCGTATGGTGAGGCGGTGTCACTCCCGGTCACCCGAGTACATACAATTCGGTGGTCTTTGGTCCACGTTGGAGGTTTGCCATGGTTCGTCCTTCGATGCTGCTCGTGCTCGGTGCCTTGGCGGTGGCTGCGGTAGCCTGTGCGCCGGCCTCGAACACGACGGCCCAGCCCAGCGCCGGCGCCTCCTCCGCCCCGGCGAGCTGCACCAAAGACCAGCTCAAGCTGAAGACCGCGGGCAAGCTGACCATCGGCACCGACAAGCCCGCCTACGAACCGTGGTTCAAGGACGACGCCCCCGCCAACGGCAAGGGTTTCGAGAGCGCGGTGGCCTACGCCATCGCCAAGCAGCTCGGCTTCGAGAACAGCGAGGTCAACTGGGCCACCGTGAAGTTCGACTCCGCGTTCGCCCCGGGCGCCAAACAGTTCGACTTCGACGTCAACCAGGTCTCCGTGACCCCTGACCGGGCCAAGGTCGTCGACTTCAGCAAGGGCTACTACACGGTCAAGCAGGCCGTGGTGGCTCTGAACGGTTCCAAGGTCGCCTCCGCGACGGATCTGGCCGCCTTGAAGGACGTCAAGATCGGCGTGCAGGTCGGGACCACCTCGCTGCAGGCGGTCAAGGACGTCATCAAGCCGACGGCCGAGCCGAACGTCTACAACGAGCAGATCGACGCGGTGAACGCACTGAAGAACAAGCAGGTGGACGCCGTGGTGGTGGACCTGCCCACCGCCTTCTACGTGACCGCCGCCCAGGTCGAGAACTCCAAGATCGTCGGACAGTTCGCCTCCAACACCGGCACGCCCGAGGTCTTCGGCGCGGTCTTCGAGAAGGGCAGCCCGCTGGTGAGCTGCGTGAACGAGGCGATCGACAAGCTGACCTCCTCCGGCGAGCTGACCAAGATCGAAACTGAGTGGCTCGGCTCGGCCGCGGGCGCGCCGGAGCTGAAGTGAGCGGAAGCAGTCCTTCGGGCGCCGGTGTCCCGCCGACGCGGCACGCGTTTCCCGCGCGGGACACCGGAATCCGGCGGAGAACGGTGATCGTGTGACTGCCCACGCCGACTGGGTGAAGAGCGAACGGCAGGTAGAGCGGGAGCGACTCCGCCGAAAGGCGTCGGTCCGGTCGAGCTCGATCGCGACCGCCTCGACGATCCTGCTGATCGTCCTGCTCGTGTGGGCCTTCACCAACTCGCCCGGCTGGCCTCGGGTCCAGGAGACGTTCTTCAACCCCGAGCAGTTCGTGAAGGCGCTGCCGGACGTGTTGAGCGGGTTTCTGCTCAACGTCAAGATCTTCCTGATCGCCGAGCCGCTGATCCTGGTCGTCGGCCTGCTGGTCGCGCTGGCGCGCAACCTCAGGGCCCCGGTGTTCTTCCCCCTGCGTGCCCTCGCGGTGGCCTACACCGACATCTTCCGCGGCGTGCCCACGATCCTGGTCATCTACCTCGTGGGGTTCGGCCTGCCCGCGCTCGGCCTTCAGGGCGTGCCCACGGACCTGGCGACGCTGGGCGTCATCGCGCTCACCCTGTCCTACGGGGCGTACGTGGCGGAGGTGTTCCGGGCGGGCATCGACTCGGTGCACCCCAGCCAGCTGGCCGCCGCCCGGTCACTCGGGCTGAGCCATGGCAAGACCATGCGCTACGTGGTGGTGCCACAGGCCGTGCGGCGGGTGGTGCCACCGCTGCTCAACGACTTCGTCTCGCTGCAGAAGGACACCGCGCTGGTCGCCACGATCGGCCCGCTGGAGGCGCTGCGCCAGGCGCAGATCCACGCCGCCAGCACGTTCAACTACACGCCTTACCTGGCGGCGGCGCTGCTGTTCATCCTGCTCACCATCCCCATGGCCCGCTTCACCGACTACCTGGCGGCCCGTTCACAGCGGCGGAGAGGCCAGTGAGCGAGCGATCCGGCGGAAACGGCCCGGCCGTCCGGCGGCCGGACGACCCGGCGGCTGAGGAGAACCCATGAGCCTGCTCACCATCGAGGGCGTCTGGAAGAACTACCACGACCACAGTGTGCTGCGCGGAGTCGACCTGTCGGTCGAGGCGCACGAGGTGGTCTGCCTGATCGGCGCCTCCGGATCGGGCAAGTCCACGCTGCTGCGCTGCGTGAACCTGCTGGAGACCGTGGACGACGGCGCGATCTACCTGGACGGCGAGGAGATCACCGACCTCCGGGCCAACGCCGACGACGTGCGCAAGCGCATGGGCATCGTTTTCCAGGCCTTCAACCTGTTCCCGCACATGACCGTGCTGGACAACATCACGCTGGCCCCGCGCAAGGTGCACGGGGTCGGCCGGGAACAGGCGGAGGCGGAGGCCCGCGAGCTGCTGACCAGGTTCGGCCTGGCGGACAAGGCGCTTTCCTATCCCGACCGGCTCTCCGGCGGCCAGCAGCAGCGCGTCGCCATCATCCGGGCCCTGGCCACCCAGCCCCGCCTGATGCTGCTGGATGAGGTCACCTCGGCACTCGACCCGGCGCTGGTCAAGGAGGTGCTCGGGGTGATCCGGGAGCTCAAGGAGGCCGGGATGACGATGATCCTGACCACTCACGAGATGGGGTTCTGCCGGGAGATCGCCGACACCGTGTGCTTTCTCGACGGCGGCGTGCTCCTGGAGCGCGGCACCCCTGAGGAGATCTTCACCGCTCCCCGGGAGCCTCGGACCAGGGAGTTCCTGCAGAGCGTGCTTGAGGCGGGACGGCTGTAGGGCCCGCCGGGGCCGTCGCCCGGGACCGGGCCGGGAACGCCGTCCGGCGGGTCGCGAGACCGTCAGCGGCGGTGCCGGCCACGGACCTCGGCGACGAGAGCGCCGCCGGGCGGCCGGATCCCGGAGAGCACGCTGTGGCGCCTGCCGTACACCAGGTAGACCAGGACGCCGAAGGCCATCCAGGCGATGAAGTACAGCCAGGTGATGACCTGGAGGTTCACCAGGAGCCACAGGCAGGCGAGGATCGAGGCGATCGGCACGCCCGGGGAGAACGGGACGCGGAAACCCCGCGGCAGGTCGGGCATCGTCCGCCGCATCCGGATCACCCCGCAGGCCACCGCGATGAACACGAACAGGGCGCCGATCACGACCAGGGGTTCGAGTGTGAGCACCGGCACGAACTCGGCCAGCAGGATCGCCACGCCACCGATGAACAGGGTGACCCGGGTCGGGCTGTGGTAGCTCCGGTTGAGCCTGGCCAGCTGGCGGGGGATCAGCCCGTCGCGGGCCATGGAGAACAGGACACGGGTCAGGCCGACGAGCAGCACCAGCACGACCGTGGTCAGTCCGAGGACCGCGCCGATGTTGATGATGTGCACCATGAAGCCGTCGCCGGCCTGGCGGAAGGCGTTGGCGAGCGGGGCGTTGGAGTCGATCTTGTCGTAGGAGGTCATGCCGACCATCACCAGCGCGACCGCGATGTAGATGACCGTGGCGATCACCAGGCCGCGGATGATCCCCCTCGGGATCGACCGGGGTGCGTCCTCGGACTCCTCGGCCGCGGTGGCCACGACGTCGAACCCGATGTAGGCGAAGGCGATGACCGCCGAGGCGGCGAAGATGCCGAACCAGCCGAACGCGCTCGTCTGGCCGAAGAGGATGCCGAGCAGCGGCGAGTGCAGGGTGTCCTCGGCCGTCCCGGCGGGGGCGGCCGGAACCGGGATGGTCGAGAGGTTCTTCTGGTCGAAATGCGTGGCGCCGACCACGATGACCGCGCCGATGGCCAGAAGCTTGGCGATCACGATGATCCACAGGGTGCGCAGGCCGACTCGGGCGCCCAGCGCCACCACGGCCGTCAGCGCCACCAGGATGAACAGCGCGAACAGGTCGAACCCCTTGACCTGGCCGGTGAACCCGGCCAGCGGGCCGGGCATGCGCACGCCGAGGTCGGTGAGCATCTGGGCGGCATAGAGCGACCAGGCACGGGCCACCACCGCGGTGGCGAGCAGGAGCTCCATCAGCAGCGCCCAGCCGACGATCCAGGCCCACACCTCGCCGAAGATGACGTAGGTGAAGGTGTAGGCGCTGCCCGAGGTCGGCAGGGCCGATGACAGCTCGGCGAAGCAGAAGGCGACGAGCAGGCTGGTGATTCCAGCGATCATGAAGGAGAGGATCACGCCGGGGCCCGCCATGGTCGCCGCCTGGCGGCCGGCGATGCTGAAGATGCCCGCGCCGATCATGACGCCGATGCCCAGGACGATGAGGTCCGCGGGGCGGTAGGCCTGCGGCAGGCCGTGGCGTGCGCCGGTCCATCGGTCTGTCGCCTCACCGGGCGGCAAGCGGCGGGAGATCGATGGGGAGGGAGCTTCGGCCACAGCGCGACCCAATCATGCTGGGTGAAAACCCGTATTGCCGGACTTGTCCCACAGTGCACCAGGGGATTCGTCCGTACAAGGGGCAGCTGGTTACGTGGTGGACACTGCCAGGTCACGCACCGGTCACCAGCCACGCGGAGCCCCGGGCGCGCGACCCCAGAGCGATCAGCCGGGCCGTCAGCCACACCCCGAGCGCCAGCCACAGCGCGACCAGTCCGCCACCGGTGACGACCACCAGCAGCGCGGCGGGCAGGTAGGCGAGTGCCGTCCATAGCTGCGCCCAGGCAAGATAACGCTGGTCACCCGCGCCGATCAAGACCCCGTCGAGCACGAAGACCGCCCCGCCGACCGGCTGCAGGATCGCCACCAGCCAGAGCAGGTCGAGCAACTCCCTGGCCACCGCCGGCTCCGCGTCGAACAGTCCAGGCACGAACGGCCTGGCCGCCAGGAGCAGGAGCCCGAGAACCACGCCGGAGCCGACCCCCCAGGTCACCATCCTCCGGGTCGCCTCCCGGGTCTCCTCCACGTCACCGCCGCCCAGGGCGCGACCGGTGATGGACTGCCCGGCGATGGCGATCGCGTCCAGGGCGAACCCGAGCAGGGTCCAGATCCTCGCGGCGATCGTGTGAGCCTCGATCTGCCCCTCTCCCATGCGGGTGGCCAGGGCGGTCGCGACGGCCAGCACCGCCTGCAGGCACAGCGCGCGGATGACCAGGGCGACTCCGGCGGACCCCGCGGACCTGATGCCCGCCAGATCGGGACGGAGCGGCGCCCTGTGCCGTCCGAACATCAGGGCGAGATAGACGGCGGCGGCCAGTGACTGGGCCAGCACCGTGCCCCAGGCCGAGCCCGCGATGCCCCACCCCAGGCCCAGGACGAACGCCGCGTTGAGCACCGCGTTGAGCGCGAATGCCCCCACGGACACCAGCAGCGGGGTCGTGGCGTCCTGCATGCCGCGCAGCACGCCGGTTCCGGCGAGCACCAGCAACATGGAAGGGACACCCAGCAGGCTGATCCTCAGGTAGGTCACCGCCTGCCGGGCGAGCTCGCCCTCGGCGCCGATCAGATGGACGAGCCAGGGGGCGAGCGGCCACACGACCGCGATGATCGCCAGCCCGACACCGGCGGCCAGCCAGAGGCCGTCCACCCCCTGCCGGATCGCCTGCCGGGTGTTGCCCGCGCCGACCTGCCGCGCCACCGCCGCCGTCGTGCCGTAGGCCAGGAAGATGCACAACCCCACCAGGACGCTGAGCACGGTGCTGGCCACCCCCAGCGCGCCGAGCGCCGGTGCGGGCAGGCGGCCGACGATGACGGTGTCCGTCAGCAGGAACAGCGGCTCGGCGACCAGGGCTCCGAAGGCCGGGACAGCCAGCCGGAGGATCTGCCTGTCGTGGTCGCTGCCGACTCTGAGGGTAAGAGGCACAGGCCTATTCTGCCTATTACCCCCGACAATTTCCCAAGCGGACGAAGACGAGTGAGCCGTACGGTGTGAGAGAGGTCTCGGCGTGTCGCCCCAACTTTCTTTCCTCCACAGGCAGTGGATGACGTTTTCGCTGGCCAGACGGGATTTCCACACCGGAGACAAGAGTTATCCACAGCACTGTCCCCAGGGTGCCCACACCTGTTGGGGAGAACTGCACACGTTATCCACACCTCTGTCGACAGGTCGCGTTGCCACTTGGTGCGGAGAGCGGCGAGACTGTCAGACTGGTCGGTTACAACTAGAGATACCGTAAGTGCGTTCGAATGAAGGGGTGTGCGGTGAGCATTGCAGAGCCACCTGTCTTCGAACCGGGATTCGAGCGCACGCCGCCGAACAACATCGAGGCCGAGCAGTCCGTCCTCGGTGGCATGCTCCTGTCGAAGGACGCCATCGCCGATGTGGTCGAGATCCTGCGGTCCGACGACTTCTACCGCCCGGCCCACCAGATCATCTACGACATCATCACCGACCTCTACGGCCGCGGTGACCCCGCCGACGCCGTCACCATCTTCGACGAGCTGCAAAAACGCGGCGAGGTCGCCCGGGTCGGCGGCGGCGCCTATCTCCACACGCTGACCGCCGTCGTTCCCACCGCAGCGAACGCCGGATACTACGCGCGGATCGTCCGCGAGCAGGCCATCCTCCGGCGCCTGATCGAGGCCGGTACCCGCATCGTCTCCTACGGGTACGGCGGGCAGGACGAGGAGGTCGACGACCTCGTCGACCGCGCCCAGGCCGAGATCTACAAGGTCACCGAGCGCCGCACCTCCGAGGACTACATCCCCCTGGCCGAGATCATGCCGGGCGCCCTCGACGAACTGGAGGCCATCGGCGGCCGAAGCGGCCAGATGGTCGGTGTCCCCACGGGTTTCCAGGACCTCGATGCCCTCACCAACGGTCTCCACCCCGGCCAGATGATCGTGGTGGCCGCGCGACCGGCCATCGGCAAGTCGACTTTGGGGCTGGATTTCGCCAGATCTGCCGCTATCAAGCACGGCATGACGACTGTCGTCTTCTCGCTGGAAATGTCCCGCAATGAGATCACGATGCGTCTGCTGTCCGCCGAGGCGCGGGTGTCGCTGCAGAACATGCGCTCGGGCACGATGACCGACGACGACTGGGCCAAGCTGGCCCGGCGGATGGGCGAGGTGGCCGAGGCTCCGCTGTTCATCGACGACTCGCCCAACATGTCGATGATGGAGATCCGGGCCAAGTGCCGCCGCCTCAAACAGCGCAACGACCTGCGCTTCGTCATCATCGACTATCTGCAGCTGATGTCCTCGCCGAAGAAGACCGAGAGCCGCCAGAACGAGGTCTCCGAGATCTCCCGGGCCATCAAGCTGCTGGCCAAGGAGCTGGAGGTTCCGGTCATCGCGATCTCCCAGCTGAACCGTGGTCCCGAGCAGCGGACCGACAAGCGCCCCATGGTCAGCGACCTTCGCGAATCTGGATCCATCGAGCAGGATGCGGACATGGTCATCCTTCTGCACCGGGAAGACGCATACGAGCGCGAGTCACCCCGTGCGGGTGAGGCCGACCTTATAGTGGCCAAGCACCGTAACGGCCCCACCGCCACGGTGACCGTGGCCTTCCAGGGGCATTACAGCCGCTTCGTCGACATGGCGCCTCACTGAGAAACCGGTCACTGGGAAACCGGCCCCGGGGTCTGGGCCCCGGGTCGCTCTTCGCCGGGTCAGCTGACGCCGCCGCGGAGGAGGGCCCAGATGAGACAGCCGAACGCGGCCGTGGACGTCACCGCCCGGACGAGGTTCCAGCGGACCCACGTGGCTTCGAACTGCTCGCGCACCGCCGCGAGGTCGGTGATGCGGTCGGGTGCTCCGGCCGCGGCGAGCTGGTCGTTGAGCGGCACGTTGAAGACGACCGTGATGATGAACGTCGCCCCGTACAGCACGAGGGCGGCCACGATCCAGGGAAGCGCGGACCGCCCGCCTCCGCCGAGATGAAGCGCCCCGGCCAGGGCGGTCAGCGCCAGTGCGCCCATGAAGCTGGCGAAGAACCAGCCGTTGAGGATGCTCACGTTGATCGACTGCATCGCGCTGACGAAGGTCCGGTCGTCTGTCCGGCCCAGACCGATCATGACGGAGCAGGAGTACGCGTAGAACAGGCCGGCGATGAGCCCCATGGACAGCGTGGCAGCGGCCAACGCGACACTTCTCACCATTTCAAACATCACACCCTCCGTGGCAGAGCCCGGCTTCCGGCGAAGAAGCCGGGCATGTTTCTGTGCGGGCTCTCGAAACGTCTCGGCCTCGCCGCCCGTGGAGCCCGGTCGCGTCACCCGTTCCAGACACCGGTGGCGGCGGCGTCCCGGGCGTAGTCGGCGAAGTCCCGGGGCTGCCTGCCCAGGGCACGCTGGATGCCGTCCTCCAGGTGGGCGTTACGGCCGTCCAGGACCTTGGTGAACAGCTCGGCCAGCATCGTCGCCTCCTCGGCCGGCACGCCGTGCTCCGTGAGCGCCTGCGCGTATTCCTCGGGAGAGACCGGGATGTACTGCACCGGCCTGCCGGAGGCCTTGGCGATCTCCTCGGCCGCGTCGGCGAAGGTCAGCAGCCGGGGGCCGGTCAGCTCGTACACCTGGCCCGCGTGCCCGTCCTCCGTCAGCGCCGCGACCGCGACGTCGGCGATGTCGTCGGCGTCGACGAACGGCTCCGCCACGTTCCCGGCGGGGAAGGCGACCACCCCGCTGAGCACCGGCTCCAGCAGGTAGTACTCGTTGAAGTTCTGGCAGAACCAGCTCGCCCGCAGGATCGTCCAGTCGGCGCCGGACTCCTGCAACGCCCGCTCGCTGACCTGGGCCTCTTCCTCGCCCCGGCCGGACAGCAGCACCAGCCGCCGGGCCCCGCTGCTCACCGCCAGCTCGGAGAACGCGCGGATCGAGGCGGCGGCCGCGGGGGACACCAGGTCCGGGTAGTACGTCACGTAGACCGCTCCCACACCTTCAAGCGCGGGCGCCCACGTGGACTGGTCGTTCCAGTCGAAGGGCGGGGTGCCGGACCGGGAGCCGATCCGCACCGGCAGGCCAAGGGCCGTGAGTCGCTCTGCCACCCGGCGTCCGGTCTTGCCCGTGCCGCCCAGGACCAACGTTGTCGTCTTCTCTTCCATGCCCATAAGTAAAGTGCCCGGAGATGAGACAAACCATGGTTGAAACGCGCAGTTCCATGTTTAAGCGTCTAAGGTGTGATGCATGGATGCACTCGCGGGTCTTCTGGACGGGCCGAGAGCCCGAGGAGCCTTCCTGCTCCGCTCGATCCTCACCCCACCCTGGTCCCTGCGAATCCAGGACCGGGCACCGCTCACGCTGGTCGCCATGCTGCGGGGTGAGGCCTGGGTGATCCCCGACAGCGGCGAAACGGTACGGATGCACCCCGGGGACGTCGCGATCATGCGTGGTCCGGATCCTTACACGATCGCCGACGACCCGGCTACCCCTCCCCACGTGGTGATTCACCCCGGGCAGCACTGCACCACCTTGGCGGGCGAGCCTCTGGCCCAGGAGATGGATCTGGGCGTTCGCACCTGGGGCAACAGCCCGGACGGCTCCACGGTGATGCTCACCGGCACTTATCAGATGCACGGGGAGATCAGCCGGCGGCTGCTCGCGGCGCTGCCACCGCTGCTGGTCCTTCCCGACGACGCCTGGGACTGCCCCCTCATCCCGCTGCTCGATGAAGCGATCGTCAGGGATGACCCGGGACAGGAGGCTGTCCTCGACCGCTTGCTCGACCTGCTGCTCATCGCCGTGCTCCGGGCGTGGTTCTCCCGCCCGGAGGCGGAAACCCCGGCCTGGTACCGCGCCCACAGCGACCCCGTGGTGGGTCGTGCCCTGCGGATGCTCCACAACAATCCAGCCCACCCCTGGACGGTGGCCGCACTGGCCGACAGGACCGGCGTCTCCCGCGCGTCGCTGGCGCGTCGCTTCACCGACATGGTCGGCGAGCCGCCCATGTCGTTCCTGACCGGCTGGAGGCTGGCCCTGGCGGCCGACCTGCTACGCGAGACCGACGCCACCATCGGAGCGGTGGCCCGGCAGGTCGGCTACGGCAGTTCCTTCGCGCTCAGTGCCGCCTTCAAGCGCACATTCGGTATCAGCCCACAGGAGCACCGCGCTCTGAAGGCTCAGGACATCGGAGAGGAGGAGAGTCATCCGTTCGTGCATGTCCCCGTTCGGGGCGCTCGCTGGCGAGAACGGCAGAACGCCTGATTCGCGTGTCCCCACGTGATGATCAGACTTCTTGGAATCACGCGTCCGGCGGCCTGCCGTCCAGCGCCCGCGGGGTGATACTTCCTAGCCGCGCTCTCTCCAGGCGCCGACCAGGCCCGCGACGGCCTGGTCGAGCAGCACGGGCGGGAGCGCGAAGCTGAGGCGCAGGCGGTCGCGGTGACGGCCGTCGGCGGAGAAGAGCGAGCCGGGAGCGACGGCGACGCCGTACCGGCGGGTGAGGGCGGCGAAGCGGTCGGTGTCGACGCCGGGCAGGCGGGCCCACAGGGACATGCCGCCGCGCGGGCGCTCCCAGGTCCACTCGGGGAGCGCGGCGGCGAGCGCGGCGGTGAGGTAGTCGCGGCGGCCGGCCAGCTCGGCGCGCCAGGCGGCGACGGGGTTGCGTTCGAGCAACTCGGCCGCCAGACGCTGGGAGACGGCGCTCGTGGCCAGGTCGGTGTCCTGTTTGGCCTCGGCCAGCCGGGCGAGCAGCGGCTCGGCCGCACCCAGCCAGCCGACCCGCAGTCCGCCCCACAGCACTTTGGACAGCGAGCCCACGGTGACCGTGCCGTGGGGGTGGGCGTCCGCGAGCGGCGCCGGGGGGTCGCCCTCGTACACCAGCTCCGTGAGGGTCCGGTCCTCGACGATCACCACGTCCTCGGCGCGGGCGAGCTCGGCCACGTGCCGCAGGTCGAGGACCGCGCCCGTGGGATTGTTGACGCTGACGACGTAGACGACCTCGGGCCTGTGCAGCTCGATCGCCGCGCGGACCGCCCGCGGGTCCGTCAGGTCGACGGGAACGGCGTGCGCCCCCGCCCGCTTGAAGACCGAGAGCGCGCCGCCGTACGTCGGATTCTCGACCAGCACCCTGTCACCTGGTCGCAACAGGACCCTCGCGGCCAGATCGATGCCCTGCTGGGCGCCGCCGGTGATCAGCACGTCTCCGCCCAGCAGCGCGCGCAGGCGGGGGTCGCCTTCGGCGTCGTACCCGTGGCCGCTGGGGGTGCGCAGGAGCGCGGCCACCTCAATCGGCGGCAGGACCAGGTGCGAGGGGTCGGGCACGACGGAGGTCGAAAGGTCGGCGAGGACGGTGCCCGCGCGCAGCAGTCCTGAGAAGGACGGCGTGCCCGTGGGGGGAGCTTCGCGCAGGTAGGTCCCGCTGCCGTGGCGGCGCTCGCACAGCCCCGTCTCGCACAGGGTGTTGAAGGCGGCGGCGACCGTGCCGCGGCTGATGCCGACGGCCTGGGCGAGGTCGCGTTCGGACGGCAGCCTGCTGCCGGGGGCCAGCGCGCCGATCTCGGCGAGGTCGCTCAGCGCCCCGGCGAGCCTGCGGCTGGGCGGCTCCTTGCCCTCGCGCAGCCGTAGCCGCTCGCGGACGAGGACGGCGAACCTGTTCAGATCCTCACTTCCCACCGAGCCATTGTGCCTCTCTTGCGTGGCTTGGTAGGTCATCGATACCTTTGCCACTTAGCTGAGAAGTGGCACATTTATGTGAAATTGAGCAAGCCACTCAAGGAGGACGCTCATGGCGCTGCCCGAGGCTGAGGCGATCTGGATGGACGGCACGCTGGTGCCGTGGGGGGAAGCGCGCGTCCACGTGCTGTCGCATGCCCTGCACTACGGCACCGCCGTACTGGAGGGCACCAAGGTGCACGACACACCGGACGGGCCTGCGGTCTTCCGGCTCGACGCCCACCTGGCCAGGCTCTACCGGAGCGCCAAGATCATCGGTCTTGCCGTGCCGTACGCCTACGGCGAGCTGCACGCCGCCACCCTGGAGACGGTCGCGGCCAACGGCCACTCCTCCTGCTACATCCGCCACCTCGTCCACCGCGGGTACGGCGAGATGGGCATCTCCGCGCGAGACTGCCCCGTCAGCGTCTCGATCGCGACCTGGGAGTGGGGCGCCTACCTGGGCGAGGGAGTGCGGCTGATGACCAGTTCCTGGCGCCGTAACGACCCCTCGGTGGTTCCCACCGTCGCCAAGGCGACAGGCCCCTACCTGAACTCGGTCCTGGCCAAAGCCGAGGCGCTGGACGCGGGCTTCGACGAGGCCGTGCTGCTCAACGCCGCCGGAAACGTGAGCGAGTGCACGGGCGCCAACCTGTTCCTCGTCAGCGACGGGGCACTCGTGACCCCGCCCTCCAGCGCGGGGGCCCTTGAGGGCATCACCCAGGACACCGTCGAGCGGCTCGCCGCCGACCTCGGCCTGCCCGCCCGGCGGCGTGACATCCTCCGCGCCGAGCTCTACACGGCCGACGAGGTGTTCCTGTGCGGGACGGCCGCCGGGATCGTGTCCGTGGCCTCCGTCGACCGCCGCGAGATCGGCGCGGAGGGTCCGGTGACCGCCAAGCTCAAAGCCGCCTACGAGGCGGCCGTGCACGGCCGCGACGACCGCTACCGTGACTGGCTCACCCCGGTCGGTCAGGACGTGCCTGCCTCGTGATACGGCAGCCGGGCGATTCCCGGCTGCCGTCACGACCCCGGACTACCAGGCGCTGTGAGACGCGTAGAGCTGGCCGCGCACCGCGCCGCCGTCGAATTCCGTGGTGTGCAGGTTGGTGTACCAGTTCTTGGGGTTCTTCTTGATTCCCCGGGCGATGTCGGGCTTCACCGGCGCGGTGCCGGCGATCCCGGTGACGGACGCGGGCAGCCCGTCCGTGTCGGCGAACAGGTCGGCCACGACCGGGCCGTTCTTCCCCTTCTCGCCCCGGTGGATGTGCCCGTTGGTGGGGGCGGCGATCCCGGCCCAGACGGTGGCGTAGCGCAGCTTCGCGCCGTGGACGCCGACGAGCCACTGAGCCTGGCCGTCGGGGTCGCCGACCTTCTTGCCGTCGGCGGGCACCTCCTGGGCACCGTCGGCCTTGGCATGGAGCGAGGGATGGGTCCCGTCGGCCAGGATCGCGGCCAGGTCGACCGGGTTGATCCTGTACAGCTGGGCGCGCACCGCTCCGCCGGGGAACTCGCCGGTGTGCAGGTTGAGATACCAGTTCTTCGGGTTCTTCCTGATCCCGGCCAGCAGATCGCCGTCGTCGACCTTGACGGAGCCGGCCACGGCCTCCGCGCTTCCCGGCAGGGCCTCGCCGAAGAAGCCGATCTTGACGTCGCCGTTGACACCGGCCTTGCCCTGGTGGATGTGGAAGGCGGTGGGCGCGGCCGTCCTCTTCCAGCGCACGGCGTAGGAAACCCTGTTGCCGCTGATGCGGATCACGGCGTAGGCGCTGCCGTTCTTGTCGCCCACGGCCGGGCCGTTCTTGGCGGGCACCTCGTTCGCCCCGACGAGGCGGGCGGCGAAGTAGGCGTCCGAGAACTCCGTGGTCCCGGCCTGCGCTGCGGCCGGAGCCAGTGCGGCGGCGGTCAGGGCGGTGGCGAGGGCCATTCCGGGAAGGGCGAGGGCGCGCTTGAACATGATGAACCTCTCATCGACGTGCGGTGACTGAAGCCGTTGTGCTGTTCCGCCTGTTGTACGGCGCGCCGAGCGTGAGAGGTTCAAGCCGCGAATCCGTAAAATTACACACTCCCGATGGCCGAAGAAAAAGCCCTCTCGCCAGGCGAGAGGGCTAGGTAAGGGTTGCGCGGGCGGTGTCGTGGGTTGTGTGAGGCGGTGTCGCGGTGTCACACGTCGACGGTGAGCAACGTTCCGCCACCGGTCGCGCTCACCTCGAAACGGTCGATCTCACCGGGTGAGAACGCGGTCCCGCCGTGCACGTAAAGCGGTTCCGGGGAGCCGGGGACCCCGTATCCCTTCTCCGGCACCGCCCATCCGGTGACGACCCGTCTTTCACCGGTCTTGGAGACGGCGACCAGCTCGCACTCCAGCGGTCCCCTGACGCCCTTGAGTTCGAGAGCGGCATGGGTGCCCCAGGCCTTCGTCTCCAGCACCAGGCCGCCGGAGACACCGGAAACGCCGGTTCCCGCGATCGGCTTTCCCTGCCTGTAGAACTCCTCCGCCGGGCCGTGCGCGCTGTGGTGGCCACCCGGCGCGGCCCCGCCGCCGGAGATCGTCGCGCCCACCGTGACCCCGCCGCCGACCAGGACGACGGCCGCGGCGGCGCCGAGCAGGAACGTTCTCCTGCGGGCGCGCCGATCGGCCGCCTGCTTCCGCCGGATCAGGTCGATCACCTGGGCCGGGGCCTCCCCGGCGCGGTCGCCGCCCTTGTCCTCCTCGTCCTCGACGGGCTCGATGCCGACGAGGGCGGCCGCCGTGCCGGACAGCTCGGCCAGCTCCGCCGTACAGGAGGGGCAGCCGGAAAGGTGCGCGGAGAAGGCGCGGCGGTCGGCCTCCTCAAGCAGCCCGAGGGCGTAGGCGCCCACGTCGGTGTGCTCCACCTGCGAGCTCATGCCGTCACCCCCCTCTCCTCCAGTGCGACACGCAGCGCGCGGAGGGCGTAGTAGACCCGGGACTTCACGGTGCCCACCGGGATGCCGAGCACGTCGGCGGCCTCGTTCACCGATCGGTCCCGGAGGATCGTCTCGTTCAGGATCTCGCGGTGAGCGGGCGACAAGGACTTGAGCGCGTCCGACACGATCACCTGGTGCAGGAGACCTTCCGTCTGATCGGGCATCGGCACACCCTCCAGAGGTCCGTCACCCGCCTCGTGGGGACGTGCGTCCTTACGGCGTTGGTCGTCGATCACGATACGCCGGGCGACCGTCGCCAGCCAAGGCATCAGGGAGGAGGCCGCCGAGTCGAACCGGTCGGCACTGCGCCATGCCCTGACCATGGTCTCCTGCACCACGTCCTCGGCCCACTGCAGATCGCCCCAGGTGAGCCGTACGACGAAGGAGAGCAGCGGCTGGTGGTACTCGCGGTACAGCTCCGAAACGATCAACTCGTCGTCCGAGGTCCTGGCCGGACGCAGGTCACGAAGCCGGCTCCGTTTCCCGCCCGGTCCGCGGGAGGCGTTCACCATGGGCTCGGCTCCGATCATGATCACGCCCCCTTCTCAGGCGCGGCGGCCTGGCGATTCCGGCGTCAGCAGGCAGTACGGGGCCGGATCCGCGGAGGGTTCAAACGGATTGCAGGGAATTTTTCCGGAGCGCTCCCACCTGCCGGGTTCCGGCTCCAGACCTGACGAAAGTCGGGGGTCGGTCCTGCCGATCGTGCCATGTGAGGAGACCCCCTCGATCATTAGCTTCGTGGCCGTACGAACTGGAAAACCCGAAGGACGGCCTTGTGAACGCCCGGATATTTGTCGTTGGCGCCGCTCTGATCGCACCCCTGGCGGTGGGCCCGGCCGCGTCCGGCGCCTCGCTGACCACCGCGAACGTCGACCGGTACGTCAAGGAGTACATGGAGCGGACCGGGCTCCCCGGCGCGATCGTCACGGTCACCAAGGGCGATCAGGTGGTGCACGCCGCCGGGTACGGTCGCGACGCGTACGGCAAGGCCATCACCCGGGACACGCCGATGCCGCTCGCCTCCCTCTCCAAGTCGTTCACCGCCCTGGGGGTGATGCGCCTGGTCGACGCGGGGAAGGTAAATCTGGACGCGCCCGTGCGCCAGTACCTGCCCGAATTCACCATGGCCGATCCACGCGCCGAGAAGATCACCGTCCGGCAGCTGCTGAACCAGACCTCGGGCATGGCCGACTCCACCTTTCCCGAGCTCACGCTCCCCGCGCCGGACACCCTCAAGGATTCTGTCGCGATGCTGCGCGGCGCGAGGCTGGCCGCCCGGCCGGGCACGAAGATGACCTATCACAACCCCAACTACACCGTCGCGGCGCGCCTGGTCGAGGTGGTGGCCGGGAAGCCGTTCGCCGACTACATGGCCGCCGAGGTGTTTCGCCCGTTCGGCATGCGCTCGACCACCACCGTCGACACCACGGCCCAGCTGCCCGGCGAGGCCAGGGGCTACATCCGGGCCTACCGCCAGGTGATACCGCGCTCCCACCCCAGATGGTTCGTCAACGGCGGCTTCGGCGTCGTGAGCACCGCCGGCGACATGGCGCACTGGCTGATCAAGCAGAACGGCGGCGACAGGGCGGTCCAGGCCACCCACACGCCTTCCGCGGTGGCGGGCAGTGACTACGGCATGGGCTGGTGGGCCAGAAAGACCGCCGGGGGCACGCCGATGCTGCAGCACACCGGATGGCTGCTCACCCACAACTCCGCCCAGACGCTCCTGCCGGGCACCGGGTACGGCATCGCCGTCGTCACCAACACCGGGATGATGTCTGGGGACGACAGCTTGATCATCAGCGAGGGCCTGATCGAGCTGGCCGAGGGCAGGACGCCGCCGGTCGCGGAGCCCTTCACCATGACCGCTGACCTCGTGCTCGCGGCGCTCACCCTGGTGGCCGTCGCGCTCGTGCTCGCGGGGGTCTTCCGCGCCCGCGCCTGGGCCGGTCGCGTGGGCGGCCGCCCGCTGTGGCGGATCGCGATACGGCTCGCGCCGTACGCGCTGCCGGTCGTGGCCTTCGCCACCCTGGCCGACCTGCTGGGCCTCCTGATGAACCGGTCCGGCACCCTGGACCAGATCACCTACGCCTGGCTCGCCCTGTATGTCTTCTTCGCGGCTATGGCCCTGGCCGGTGCGGGGGTCATCGCCGCGCGCACCGTCCACCTGATCCGCTCACGGCTCCACCACCGGCCGCCGCGCTGACAGGTCGCGCGGGCTGTCGCCCCGGGGGTCGAGGGGACGTTCGAAGAAGGTCTCCAGCACGACCACCGTCTGGGTGCTGGTGACCCCGGGGACGTCGTGCAGGTGCCTGAGCACGGCCTGCAGGTCTTCGGGGCTGGACGTGCGCACCTTGACCAGCAGGGAGGCGGCTCCGGCGACGATGTGAGCCTCCTCGATCCAGGGCAGCGCGGCAAGCGCGGCGGCCGTCTCCGCGCCGCCCATCCACGCGTTCGCGTCGATCATCACGAACGCCGCCACGCCTTTGCCGACCGCCGCCGGGTCGACGTCCACCGACGTCCGCCTGATGACGCCGCGCTGGCGGAGCTTGCGCACGCGCTCGTGGGTGGCTCCGCTGGACAGGCCCACGGCCTCACCGAGCGCCGCGTACGACTGCGTGGCGTCGGCTTGGAGCAGGGCGAGGAGCTCACGATCGATGTTATCCACGACAGACATCGTAGCGCCGAATGTCAATCGGAGATTAACTGGCTTGACCGAATGTCATCCTGTGTTCTTTAGTAATACCGGATGAAATCTGGAGGGTGAGTGATGGAGACGGTTGAGGCGCGCTTCGAGACGCTGGACGACCGGTTCAAGGCATGTCGCGGTGACGACCGGATCGAGCGGCTCTACACGGGGTGCCGATGGGCCGAGGGCCCGGTCTACTTCCCGGCCGGTCGGTTCCTGGTCTGGAGTGACATCCCCAACGACCGGATGCTTCGCTGGGACGAGATGACCGGCGCGGTCGGCCCGTTCCGGCAGCCCGCCGGTTACACCAACGGCAACACCGTCGACCGCGAGGGCCGGCTGGTCTCCTGCGAGCAGGGCAACCGCAGGGTCACCCGGACCGAGCACGACGGCTCCATCACGGTGATCGCCGACCGCTGGGAGGGCAAGCGGCTGAACAGCCCCAACGACGTGGTGGTGAAGTCGGACGGATCGATCTGGTTCACCGACCCGTCCTACGGCATCGACACCGACTACGAGGGCCATCGAGCGGAGAGCGAGATCGGAGCCTGCCACGTCTATCGCGTGGACCCGGTCACCGGGGAGGTCCGGATCGTCGCCGACGACTTCGTCCGCCCCAACGGCCTGGCGTTCTCCGTGGACGAGTCCAGGCTCTACGTCGTCGACACCAGGATCAACCACATCAGGGTGTTCGGGGTGAACGAGGACGGCACGCTCTCCGGCGGTGACGTGCCGGCCAAGTGCACCGCCGGCGTCTTCGACGGCATCCGCGTCGATACCGCCGGGCGGATCTGGGCCGCGGCCGGGGACGGCGTGCACTGCTTCGACCCCGACGGCACGCTGATCGGCAAGATCCACATTCCCGAGGCGGCCGTGTCCAACCTCTGCTTCGGCGGCCTCAAGCGCAACCGGATGTTCATCACGGCCTCGGCCTCGGTCTACTCCATCATGCTCACCGTGAACGGCGCCACCCGGCCTGGGTCCTGATCAGGCGGTGGAGCCGCCGTCCACCACGATGTCGCTGCCGACCACGAAGCCCGCGTCGTCGGAGGCCAGCCAGAGGACGGTGCCGGTGATCTCGTCGAGGGAGCCGACTCGCCCGATCGGGAGCTGGGTCTTCAGGCGAGCCGCCCGGTCGGACTCCGTCTCACCCGGCCGCATGGACATCGCGGTGTCGTGCGGCCCGGGGCTGATCGCGTTGATCCGGATGCCCCGGCCGATGTACTCCAGGGCCGCGGTGCGCGTCAGCGCCGTCACCCCGGCCTTGGACGCGGAGTAGGCGCCGAACCCGGGGAGGCGTTTGTGCTGTCCGATCTGGGAGCTGAAGTTGACGATGACCCCGCCGCCACCGGCCAGCATCGCCGGGATCTCGTGCTTCATCGACAGGAAGACCCCGTTCAGGTTGACGTCGATCACGCGGGCGAAGTCTTCCTCGGCCTGGTCGGCGACCTCGCCGGCGGCGAGCACCCCGGCGTTGTTGATCGCGATGTCCAGCCGGCCGTACCGCTCCATGATCTGCTCGACCAACCCGGCGACCGAGGCGGAGTCGGAGACGTCCGCGCTCAGCGCGGTGGCCCGGCCGCCGTCGGACTCGATCAGCTTCACGGTCTGGTCGAGCGCGTCCCGGCCTCGCGCGGCCACCACGACCTGGGCGCCCTCCCGCGCGAACCCCTGCGCGACGGCCCGGCCGATGCCCGCCCCGCCTCCGGTCACCAAAACCACTTTGTCCTGAAATTTCATGATTATCCCCATATTTTAGATCGATCAGTTCAAAATGGTGAGGGCCTGGGCCGCGGCGTCGCGCAGCCGGGCCGGGTCCGGCGGCCCCTTGGCGACCAGCCGCAGCCCTTGCAGGAAGACCAGCAGGAACCGGGCCAGCGCCCGCGGGTCGCGGTCCCGGGACAGCTCTCCCTGCGCCTGGGCCCGGATGAGCGCCGAGGTCAGCGCGGTCTCCAGCGCGGTCCAGTTCGCATCCACGAACCGGGCCACCTTCTCGTCGCCGGGAAGCATCTCGCCGGCCGCGTTCACGATGGCGCAGCCGCGCCGCCGCTGGTCACGAATGGAATCCTCGGTGTAGAGCTCGACCAGCCCCCGTACGGCCGGCAGCGCGGGCCCCGGCTGCGACAGCATCACCACAGGTGACGGGTCGCGGGTCTCCAGGTAGCGTTCCAGGGCCTTCAGATAGAGCTCGTGCTTGTTTCCGAACGTCGCGTACAGGCTCGCCCGGCCGATTCCCAGATGGTCGACCAGGTCGCTCATGGAGGTCGCCTCATAGCCCCGTTCCCAGAACAGCTCCAACGCGGCCTGAAGGGCGGTCTCCGGGTCGAACTCCTTCGTCCTCGCCATGCGAGAACCGTACGCCTAATAAGAACGATCAGTCAAATAAGGTACGGCCTGCTTCCGAGGAGCAGGCCGTACGGGACCGTGACTACTCCCACCGGAACAGCCGCGTGGCCAGCACACCGGTGACCAGCACGGTCGCCGCCATCACCGCCAGGTGCAGCGGCTGCGGCGCGTGGCCCGCCCACGTGTCGCGGAGTGACTGGGCGAACGGCGCCATCGGCAGGAAGTCGCCGATCCGCCGTACCAGGCCGGGGAGCAGCTCCCGCGGGACCCACATGCCGGCCATGAAGAGCAGCGGGAACATCAGGAGCGAGCCGATGGCGGGAGCGGACTTGGCGCTGGGCGCCATGGCGGCGATCAGCAGGCCCAGGCCGAACATCGAGGCGCTGCCCAGCACGAAGACGCCCACGAACGGCAGCGGGCTCCTGGGCATGGCCACGCCGAGGACGAGGTTGCCCAGGCCGATCAGCAGGGCGGTAGCGACGAGCACCACCGCGATGTTGTTCACGACCTGGGCGACCAGCAGCCGGACCGGGCTGACCGGGGTGGTGGACATCCGGCGCAGCACGCCGTTCTCCCGGTAGGTCACCAGGACGGCCGGCAGCGCGGTCAGCGCCATCGTCACCACGGACAGGATCACCATCATGCCGGGGAGCTGGGTGTCGATCACCCGTTGGCCGCCCAGTTCGGGGCTCGCCTCCTGGAATCCGGGGATGCTTCCCAGCCCCAGCAGGAGCGCGAGGGGAAGCAGGACCGCGAAGATCGGGCCGCTCGGCTCGCGGAGGAAGAGCTTGGCCTCGGTGAGAATCATCTTGTTCATGAGGTGATCTTCTTTCCGGTGAGGGCGAGGAAGGCATCGTCGAGGGTCGCCTGCTCCACCCGGAGGTCGGAGGGGGTCACCCCGGCCGCGGCCAGGGCGGTGGTGACCGCCAGGAGCAGGTCGCCGGTGCCGGTGACCTCGACCTGGCCGCCGCTGCGGCTCACCCCGGTCACCTCGGGCAGGGCACTGAGCACCGCGTCGTCGAAGGCGCGGGAGGACCGGAACCTGACACGCTGTGAATCCCCGATCCGGGACACCAGCCCGGACGGGCTGTCGATGGCGACCACCCGGCCGGAGTCGATCAGCGCGAGCCGGTCGCAGAGCCGCTCGGCCTCCTCCATGAAGTGGGTGACCAGCACGACCGTCACCCCGTCCGCGCGGACCTGCTCGATCAGCTCCCAGGTGTCCCGGCGGGCCTGGGGATCCAGACCGGTGGTCAGCTCGTCCAGGATCGCCACGCGAGGGTTGCCGATCAACGCCAGCGCGATGGACAGCCGCTGCTGCTGGCCGCCGGAGAGCTTGCCGTAGGGGGTGTCCCGCTTGTCCGCGAGTCCCACCCGCTCCATCAGGGCGACCCAGTCCGCGGGCGTCCGGTAGAAGGAGGCGTACAGGTCGAGCGCCTCCCAGACCTTGATCCTCGGGGGCATCGCGGAGCTCTGCAGCTGGACGCCGAGCCGCTCCTTGAGCTTGGTGCCGCTGAGGCCGCCGAGCACCTTCACGGTGCCGGAATCGGGGGTGCGCAGGCCGGCGACGCACTCGACGGTGGTCGTCTTGCCGGCCCCGTTGGGGCCGAGGACGCCGAAAATCTCGCCCTCTTCGACGGCGAACGACACGTCGTCCACCGCGAGCCGGTCGCGGTAGCGCTTTCGGAGGTTGCTGACCTCGATGACCTTCATGCCGACGACGGTAGGAATCCTCCGAGCCGCCCGGAATCCGTCTGGGCACCGGGCAGGGGTGTAGCTATCCCCACCTTCGGGTGGTGTTCAGCGCCAATGGTCACGGCGCGTCCGATCGCCGAGACTTCTGGCCATGAGACGACATGCGGTGATGATCGGCCGGGCTCTGGCACTGGGGCTGCTGGCCCTGGCGGACGTCGTCCTGGCGGCGATCGCCCTGATCGCCGCGGTGATGATGGGGGTAGGCCTGATCCTCCTCTTTCCCCCGCTGATCAAGCTGATCAGGCGCCGCACGATGCTCGCGAGGAAGCTGACCGGCCGGTGGCTGGGCACGGAGGTAGCGCCGTCCTACCTGCCCCCGCCGCCCCCGCCGCGGCCCCAGCCCGACGGCTGGTACCGCTACCAGCGCCAGCTCTACAAGACGCCGTGGTGGCCCGCATGGAACGACCGCATGAGGTGGTTGTTCACCGACCCGGCCACCTGGCGGGACGGCCTGTGGCTGTGCCTGAACCCGGTGATCGCCGGGACGTTCCTGCTGCTGCCCTTCGTCGTGATCGGAGGCTGCCTGGCGGCGCCGTGGTACCCGAGCCCGGTCGCCACACCTGCGGGGTTCGTCGCGGCCCTCGCCGCGGTGGCCGCGACGCCCTGGCTACTGAGGGCGTACGGGTGGTGGAACCACCTGCTGCTGTCGCCCACGGCCAAGGCCCTGCTGGCCGGCCGGGTCCAGCAGCTCGACCAGGCCCGCCTGGAGGCCGCCGACTCCCAGGCGGCCGAGCTGCGGCGGATCGAGCGCGACCTGCACGACGGGGCCCAGGCCAGGCTCGTCGCCATGGGGATGACGCTCGGCGCCGTCGAGGAGCTGATGGACAAGGACCCGGCGGCGGCCAAGGTACTGCTGGCCAAGGTGCGCGACGCCTCCTCCGCGGCGCTCACCGAGCTGCGTGACCTGGTCAGGGGCATTCATCCGCCGGTCCTGGCCGAGCGCGGGCTCGGCGACGCCGTACGGGCTCTGGCGCTGGACAGCCCGCTGAAGGTCACGGTCACCGTCGAGCTGGAGACGCGACCGGACCCGCCCGTCGAGTCGGCGGCCTATTTCTCGATCAGCGAGCTGCTCACCAACGCGACCCGGCACGGCGGCGCCGAACGCGTGTGGATCGACATCAGCCGGCAGGGCCGGACGCTGCGCGTCACCGTCACCGACGACGGCGCGGGCGGCGCGGACCCTTCGCGGGGCAGCGGCCTGCGGGGCGTCGAGCGGCGGCTGGCGGCCTTCGACGGGGTGCTCGCGATCAGCAGCCCGCCGGGCGGCCCGACCACGGCCACGATCGACCTGCCGTACGCGCTGGCCTGGTCGGAGCCTGACGAGAAGGTCCAGATGCCACGCTGGAAGCACGCGGTCGTCGCGTTCGGCTGGGGGCTCGGCTGGCTCCCCCTGTTCCCGCAGGGCCTGGTCGTGATGGTCCTGAAAATCATCGATTTCGAGGAGCGCAGCTGGTTCCTCGCGCTCTACCTGCCCGAGCCGTGGCAGTGGCCGCTGATCGTCTTCAACATCCTCCTGGGCCTCACCATGTACGGCGTGGCCATGGCGATCCCCGCCGTGCACGCGCGCCGGCACTTGATGGCGCGGGCCGCGTCGGCGCGTCTAGGGTTGGACCGGTGAGCCTGAGAGTCGTCATCGCTGAGGACCTGTATCTCCTGAGGGACGGCCTGGTTCACCTGCTCCAGGCGCACGACTTCGAGGTCGTCGCCGCGGTCGAATCCGGGCCCGAGCTGCTCAGGGCGCTGACGGAGAAGCGGCCCGACGTGGCCGTGGTCGACGTACGGCTTCCGCCCACGTTCACCGACGAAGGGCTCCAGGCCGCGCTGGCCGCCCGCAAGGCCGTCGCCGGCCTGCCGGTGCTCGTGCTCTCCCAGCACGTCGAGCAGCTGTACGCACGCGAGCTGCTGGCCGACGGCTCCGGAGGGATCGGCTACCTCCTCAAGGACCGGGTGTTCAACGCCGAGCAGTTCGTCGACGCGGTCCGCCGGGTCGCCGCCGGGGGCACCGCGATGGACCCCGAGGTGATCGCCAAGCTCCTGGCCAGCACCGCCCGGCACGAGCCGCTCGGCGCGCTGACCCCGCGCGAGCGCGAGGTGCTGGAGTTGATGGCCGAAGGCCGTTCCAACGCCGCCATCTCCCAGCGCCTGTTCCTGAGCGAGAGCGCGGTCGGCAAGCACACGGCCAGCATCTTCGGCAAGCTCGATCTCGCCCCTTCCGACGACGACAACCGCCGCGTCCTGGCCGTCCTGGCCTACCTCAACGCCGCCCGCGGCTGAGGAGCGGCCCGCGGAGGCCACCCCTCGGCGGGCTCCTACGACCGCTCCCCGGAGTCGCCGGCCTGGGCACGGCTGAAGGGGGCCAAGGCCTTACAGCCACCAGGGACCTGCCGGGCCTGGGCGTGCATGGCGTCCGACAGGCGAGAGAGCAGCTCGACGAGCTGGGTGCGCTCCTCGGCGGAGAAGCTCTGGCTGAGGGCCATCTCGATCGCCGAGGCGGCGATGTCGGCCTGCTCCAGAACCCGGCGGCCCTCGTCGGTGAGCGTGGTCTCCAGCACGTTGCGGTGCCACGGGTGGGGGGTGCGCTCGATGAGGCCCTTGTTCTCCAGGTTGCCGAGGATCGTGGCCATCGTCTGCGGCGTCACCAGGCACGCCCTCGCCAGCGCGGCGGCCGACATGCCGGGGGCATCCGCCAGGCAGTAGAGCGCCGAATATTGCGGCACGGTCAGCCCTGAGGGCTTGAGCGCCACGTGTTTGAGCGCCATCAGCTCCTGTTCCGCTCGCTTGACGTGGATGCCCAGTCGCTCCTCCGGAGGCATTCGCATGCCCGCCAGCATACCTGGCCTCTTACTGATATCAGGGTTTGACTGATTATCAGAACTCTGTCTATCGTCAGCTCTCGTTCGTTGCAGTGAGTTCTGAGAGGCGATGGCGTGGCACTTTCACAACAGGCCAGGCACCGGCCGGGAGTCACCCTGGTCGCGGTGGCGGTGGCGGGGACGATGCTGCCGCTGTCGGTGATGGCCCCGGCGCTGGCCCTGTCCGCCCTCGGCCGGCAGCTGGACGCCGGACTGGTGGGCCAGCAGTGGGTCCTGCACGGATACAACGTCGCGTTCGCCGCGTGCATGCTTCCCGCGGGGGCATTGGCCGACCGGTTCGGCCGCAGGCGGGTCTTCGCGCTCGGCACCCTGCTGTTCGCCCTCGCCTCGCTGGTCTGCGCCCTCGCCCCGACGATCCTGGTGATGAACGTGGCCAGGGTCGTCCAGGGCGCCGCGGCGACCGGCGTGCTCACCGCGGGCAGCGCCGTCCTGGCCGCCACCTTCGAGGGGAAGGCCCGCGCCCGGGCGTTCGGCCTCCTCGGCACGGCCTTCGGAGCGGGCATCGCGTTCGGGCCGATCGTCGGTGGAGGGCTGCTGGCCCTGGGCGGATGGCGGGCGGGTTTCCTGTCCAACGTCGTGGTCGGAGTGGCCGTCGTCGCGCTCGGCGTGCCGTACATGAAGGAATCCCGTGATCCGCGGGCCACACGGTTCGACAGGGCGGGGGCGCTGACCTTCACCGGCGCGCTCGCCTTGTTCACCCTGGGGACCGTCGAGGGGCCCCAGCTCGGCTGGACGCACTGGAGCGTGGCGGCGATGTTCGCGGGGGTGGTCGCCCTGCTCCTGATCTTCGTCAGGATCGAATGGCTGGGCACCCAGCCGATGCTGGATCTGAGCCTGCTGCGTGATCGCCGGTTCCTGGCGGTCATCTGGATGGTGTTCGCGATGGGCTTCGGATTCGTCGCCCCCGCCACTTACCTGCCGCTCTATCTCCGCTCGGCCGCAGGAGCCGGTCCCTTCGAGGCCGGTCTCGCCATGGCACCGCTGGGCCTGCCGGTGGTGCTGGTGCCGATGGCGGCGGGAACGCTCCTCCGAAGGTTCTCGCTGCGGGCGCTGCTGACCGCAAGCCTGGTCCTGATCGCCATGGGCGACCTGTGGCTGGTGACCTTGACCCCCTCGGGCGGCTGGACCCAGGTGACGGGCCCGCTGTTCCTCCTCGGCCTCGGGGTCGGGCTGGCATTCGGCCTGATCGACAACGCGGCGGTCAGCGCCGCGCCGCCCGAGCGCGCGGGGATGGCCTCCGGGGTGTTCAACACCATGCGCCTGGCCGGTGAGGCGGTGGCGGTCAGCGTCACCGGAGCCCTGCTGGTCAGCTTGACCCAGTCGAGTCTGGACGGTGACCGTGACCTCGCCAACCGCGTGGTCGCCGGAGACCTGGCCGGGACCCCGCCGCACGCCGTCGACGTCTACACCGGCTCCTTCCATCTGACCCTCATCATGATCGCTCTCTTCACCGTCGCCTCCGCGTGCGTCTTCCTCCGCCTTCATCGCCGACCTGGCTGAACCGCCGCTTCCCCACCTGGTTGCCGAGATGCGCCGGCAACCGGTGCTTCCCCGTGCTTTCACCTGACACCCCGTCTTTCAAGGAGACATCCATGCCGTTCGTGACCGTGGGAACCACATCCGTCGACTACCGCGTCACCGGTTCGGGACCGGGCCTGGTGCTTGTCCACGGCACCGGCGCCGACGCCGACAACAACTGGGCGCCGCTCGTCGAGGCTGTCGGGCACCGGTTCACCGTGGTGGCTCCCAATCTGCCCGGTGCCGGAGAGACCGCCGACCAGGGTGAGCCGCTGACCGTCGAGGCTCTCGCCGACCAGGTGGCCGCGGCCGCGGCCGACGCCGGGCTGAGGGAGTATCACGTCGTCGGCCACTCCCTCGGCGCGGTCGTCGCCACTGCTGTGGCCACCCGCCACCGTGCCAAGGTCCTGACGCTGTTCGCCCACGCGGGGTGGGTCACCAGCGGTCCCCGCGAGATTTTCCAGTTCGACTACTGGACCCGGCTGCTCCGCACCGACAAGGAACTGCTCGCCCGGCTTCTCCAGATCACCGCGATGGGCCCGGAGACGGTCGCGGCCCGCAGCACCCGTGACTTCGAGGAGGCCTCCGCCGGATTCGCCGCGCTGCTCCACGAGCGGATCCTGCGCCAGATCGAACTGGACAGCCGGGTGGACATCTCCTCGATGCTCCAGGAGATCAAGGCCCCGACGATGATCCTCGCCAGTGCCCATGATCTGATCGTGCCCCCGCACCACCAGCGAGAGATGGCCGACCGGATCCACGGCGCGAGCTATCAGGAGGTCCCGGCCGGCCACGGGCTGCCCTTCGAGAACCCGGACCTGTTCGTGGCGGCCGTCACGGAGTGGCTGGGCAAGTTCTGAGCGAGCCGATCCGGTGAGCCGAGGGAGGCCGGGAAAACGGGCCCCGGCGGCTGAACAACCAGTCTGAACATCTCTTCGCGCAGGTCACCTACCTTTCATCCGGGGAGGGGGAGATGACCGTCTGAAGGTTCTGTCGGTCACACCGGCTACCGTTCTGTTGGAGTGCGGTTTCTCGCACTTGGCGTGCCGTTCAGGACGAAGGGATGATCGGGTGAAGCTGAGGGTTAACCGTGATGTCCTGGCCGACGCGGTGGCTTGGGCCGCCCGAGTGCTGCCGAATCGTCCGGCTGTCCCCGTGCTCTCCGGCCTGCTCCTGGAAGCTGATGTCGATCTCGTGCTGTCGGCCTTCGACTACGACGTCTCCGCCCGTGCCTCGGTCGAGGCCGACGTCGTGGAGCCCGGCAGGGTGCTGATCCCCGGCCGGATCCTCGCGGAGATCAGCCGCAGCCTGCCTGCCGGGTGGGTGGAGATCGTCGCCAGTGGCTCCGAGGCGGTGCTGACCTGCGGCAGCGCCGAATTCGCCCTGCTCACCATGCCGGTGGAAGACTTCCCGACCCTGCCGGCGACGCCGCCCAAGGTCGGTGCGATCGGCGGCGGGATCTTCGCGAGCGCGGTCGGTCAGGTGGCCCCCGCGTCCAGCCGAGACGAGGCGCTTCCCATGCTGACCGGCGTCCGGATCGACATCGCCGGTGAGACCGTGACCATGGCCGCCACCGACCGTTACCGCATCGCGGCCAGAGAGTTCGACTGGCGTCCAGAGCGGGCCGACGTCACGGCCGCCGCGATGGTGCCCGCCCGCGTGCTCGTCGAGGTGGCCAGGTCGCTGCGCGGGGGTGAGGTGTCGGTGGGGTTGGGCGACGGTGTCGCCGGGTTCGAGAGCGTCGGCCGGAGCACCACGGTCCGCCTGCTGGATGAGCAGTTCATCGACTATCGCTCGCGGCTGACCGACGACTGGCCGATCCGGGCCGACGTGCGCGTGGCCCCGTTCATCGAAGCGATCAAGCGCGTCGCGCTGGTCGCCGAGCGCAACACCGCGATCCGGTTGTCGTTCGGTCAGGGACGGGTGCTCATCCAGGCCGGAGGCGGCGAGATCGGCCGCGGTGCCGAGGTGCTGGACGCCGAGCTGTCCGGTGACGACATCCAGATCGCCTTCCAGTCGCAGTTCCTGCTGGACGGCCTGGCCGGGGTCGAGACCGAGTTCGTCCGGCTCAACATGCAGTCCCCGGGCCGCGCCGCTCTGATCACCGAGGTCCCCGGCGACGCCGAGCCCGCCTTCCGCTACCTGGTGATGTCCCGGCGCCTCCCCTGACGCACCCGGCGAAACCCATCGGCCAACGGAAAAGCCCCACCCCCCGGGACGGCTTGGGTTCTCGTGATCGTCGCTACACCCGAGCTTCGGGAGACGACCACGAGAACCCATGCGGGGGGTGGGGCCCTTGTCGTTGGAGCGGACCGGTTGTCGCGGAACCGGACTAGGCGGACAGCTCCTGAGCCTCGGTCAGGGCGATCAGGATGTGCTCCATGCACGCGTGACCGGCGCGCTCGGCCGCGGCCGCGTCACCGGCCGCGATGGCCCGGGCGATGGCGTCGTGGGGGATGTAGGTGCTGTTGAGCGAGGTTCCCGCGGCGGTGATGCTGGCACGCAGGGCAGCCGAGAAGTCCTCGTAGAGGTCGCTCAGAACCCGGTTGTGGGTCGCCTTGACGACCGCGACGTGGAAGGCGAGGTCCGCCTCGACGAACGCGTTGGGCTCGCCGCGCTCCCAGGCTCGCTCGCGCTCGGCCAGGGCGGCCTCGATCTGGACGATGTCGGCCTCGGTGCGCCTCGTCGCCGCCAGACGGGCGGCCTCCACTTCCAGCGCACGCCGTACTTCGAGGATCTCCAGCTGCTCGGCGGTGCGCAGCCGCCGCAGCATGGCCCCCGACAGCTCGCTCGTGGCGCGAACATAGGTGCCGTCGCCCTGGCGGCATTCCAGCAGACCGGCGTGGGTGAGTGCCCTTACCGCTTCGCGCACGGTGTTCCGCCCGACCCCTAGCTGTTCGGCGAGCACGGTCTCGGTGGGGATCTTCGCGTGCATCTGCCAGGAGTTCGAAGTGATCTGCTCCTTGAGCTGATCGATCACCTGGTCGACAAGGGACGCTCGCTGCGCCGTACGCAGACTCACGGTCCGCCTCCTCCGGGGAAACCAATCATCCTATGAGTCAATGACTGGTCGACCCTAATTATTCCGGACGCAGAAAAACAAATCCGGAGCTCAAAGGAGGCGGAGGGTCTTACCGCACCAGCGCCGAATCGACCGTCACCCCCACCATCGCACTACGCACTCCGGCGGTTTCAAGCGCCCTACGATACGCGCTCATCTGCTCCTCACCGGCGCCGACGCGACCGTACAGGTCGCCGAGCTCACGCCAGACCCGCGCGACCTCCCGGTCGGGGGCGGAGAGCCCCGGCCGCAGGGCATCGAGCAGCTGGCAGGCGCTGTGCAGGATGGCCGCCGCGTTGTCCTCGCCGCGCGCGAGCGCGACCTCGGCGAGAACCAGGTGCGCGGTGGCCGCGACCGGGCTGGCCTGGTTGTTCAGTGCGTCGAGAGCGGATTGGGCCAGGTGAGCGGCCTTGTCCGCGTCGCCGCTCCTGAGCTGGACGTAGGCGAGCACGACAAGGCTCTTGGCGTGCTCGTAGGCGCGGTCGGGGAACTTGGCGAAGACTTCGCTCGCGGAGGCGGCGAGCTTGCCGGCTTCGTCGAGCGACTGTTCGCCGAGAGCGGCGGTGAGCCGGGCCCACTCCATCGCGATGCGAGCGAGCCGGAACGCCATCCGAGCCGGACGACCCGTCGCGATCGCGTCGTCGGCGAGGCGGACGGCCAGGGCCGAATCCTCGCCCTCGGCGGCGGCGATGCTCGCCTGCCAGAGAGAGTGGATCTCGGCGGTGCGGTTGACCGCGGCGGGGACGCCGTTGACCGACAGAATGCGCTGAACGTAGGCCAGGCCCGGTGAGTGCGGGCTGCGGCCTGACTCGGTCTCCACGAGGGAGGCGGCCAGGTCCACGGCGATCTCACCCTGGGTGAGGGCCAGCCGGTTCACCTGGGCGAGCGCGTGGGCGGCCAGGTCGTGGGCACGCAGGGTGTCTCCGGCGCGCTGGTAGCAGCGGCTCAGCGCCACCGTCAGGGGCAGGTCGGCCAGCCGTTCGGGATGGGCGGCCGCCTCACGGCGGAGCCGCTCGAACGCTTCCACCGCCGGGCCGAGCTTGCCCTGGGACTCCAGGGACCGCGCCCGGCCAAGCCGGGCGTGCGCGGCCAGCATGGCGTTTTCCTCGCCGGCGACCTTGACGATTTCACCGAACCGTTCCGCGGCCACGGACGGATCGCCGTGCTGCAGCTCCAGCTCCGCGTGGCGGAGACCGAGCTCGGTGTCGATACGCTGGCGCGGCTCGATCCCGTGCAGCAGAAACTCTGTGGTGCACCCCAGCCGTTCGGCGAGAAGGCGCGCGACCACGGGGGTCGGCGTGCGCTTGCCGGACTCGATGAGGGAGACGTAGCTGTCGGAGAGGTCAGGCCCGGCCAATTGGGCCTGAGACATGCGCCTGCTCAGCCGCAGTCCGCGGACGCGGTCACCGATGGTTCCCTGACTCGGCATCTGATCTCTCAGGGCGGGGGATGGTCAATGTTTCCGCCATGATTGCATGAAGCAGGCGAATCGGGTAACCCCACGTGAAGAATCCTCTGGCTGACTCTTTCCTACCCCCCTGCCATAAGGGGCCTGAAGACGCTAATCATCCGAGTCGTTCCCCCCGGGGAACAGCATCTGGCAGACCTCAAGGTAGAGGGTCTCCGGGTAGGGGATGTAGGTGACCGTCGACAGGGCCTGATCCTGACCAGCCGATTCCAGGACGAACTCGCCGTATCCCAGCATGCGGCCCAGAAGCGAACGCTGGAAGCTCATGTCGGTCACCTTGCCCAGCGGCATCATCGCCACCTTGCGGGTGATCAGGCCCGTGGTGAGCAGCATGCGCTTGGAGGTGACCACGAAGTAGTCGACCGACCACTCCGCGACCTTCCAGACGAAGCGGATCAGGAGCAGGAGCCACGCCCACCACACGATGACGAGCGCGCCGCTGCCGCCTTGGTCACCGAACCACTTGCTCAGCAGTCCAGCGAGGATCAGGCCGCCGAAGACCTCGGCAACCGGACGAAGTAGCACGGCCGGGTGACGCCGCACCATGATGACCTGGTGTTCGTGGGGGAGTAGGTAGCGGTTGACCGACGAGGGAGCCGAGTCCCCGTGGGTCACAAGCCTCATGACAGATGGGAAACGAACTGGGCCAGAGAATCGGCCGCGTTATACACCGTGTCCATGGCCCCCCTGACTGCGTTCGCGGCGTCACCTGGTCTCGTGAACAGGAAAAACGCCACGAAAGCGATGCCGCCGTATGTGAGAACTTTCTTGACCTGCACTTTGGCCTCCTACCGCCCACTCACCCACTGCACCCGCCGTATACATTACCCACGCCATTCGTGAGGTAAAGCGCATCAACCCATTCGGTCTCGGCTTGCCGAAAAAAGACCCGCCGAGCCGATGTGATCTTCGTTATCCGCGTTCGCTCGCGACCAGTGCGAGGACCTCGAGATGCTTGCGGGCGATCCGCTCGACCAGCCCGGGGTGGGCATGACCGGTGACCTCCAGTGCCCCGTAGTGCGCCGCCTCTATGCAACGGGTCACCGTGGCAGCCGGATGGACCTCGGAGAACTCATCCCGCAGTGCGGCACTGACGCTCTCGTAGGGGTCCGGCTCCGTGTCCGGAATGATTCGCTCGCTCATGGTTCTCCCTGGTGTGCGCCCGCGGTCGCGCGGACCGGGAACACAGAAGAGATATCTTCGCTACTCCTGGTACCCACATAATCACACTCTGTAACGAAGAAGTGTTGGAGCGATTCTCCTCCCGGAATGGAAGATCCCTCAGACGACGCCGTAGAGGCGGTCGCCGGCGTCGCCGAGCCCCGGAACGATGTAGCCGTTCTCGTTCAGCCGCTCGTCCAGAGCCGCGGTCACCAGGCGGATCGGCTTGTTGCTCCCCGCGAAGACCTTGTCCATGTAGGCGATGCCCTCGGGGGCGGCCAGCAGGCACAGGGCGGTCACATCGTCGGCGCCGCGCTCGAAGAGGAACTCGATCGCCGCCGCCAGGGTGCCCCCGGTGGCCAGCATCGGGTCGACCACGTAGACCTGGCGGCCGGACAGGTCGTCGGGGAGCCGGGTGGCGTAGGTCTCCGCCTTCAGCGTGGACTCGTTGCGGATCATCCCGAGGAACCCGACCTCCGCCGTCGGCAGCAGCCGGGTCATGCCGTCCAGCATGCCCAGACCGGCGCGGAGGATCGGAACCACCAGCGGGTACGGCTGGGCCAGCCGCACGCCTCGGGCCGGGGCGACGGGGGTCTCCACCGTCACCTCGGTGACGCGGACCTGACGGGTCGCCTCGTAGGCGAGCAACGTCACCAACTCGTCGGCGAGGCGCCGGAAAGTGGGTGAATCCGTGTCCGCGTCCCGCAGTGCGGTCAGCTTGTGGGCCACCAGCGGGTGGTCGACGACCAGGGTCTCCATGGGAGCCAACGGTATCCTGAATGGCTGCTCAGGGGATAACAGGCTGGGGGAAGCGGGGCAGGGCGCGCGCACGCGGATTTGATCACAATTTGGTCGGAGAGGCGTACGCTCATGGGCCGCTTCTGAAAGCATTGACATCCGTAGAGGACGTATCGCTGGGGATGGCCATGTCAGACGAAGACTCGCTGGACTTTGCCATCGTGGTCTATCGCGAGGAGGGCAGCTGGGAAGCGGAGATGCTCCCGGTGGCGCTCACCTCGGATCTCCACGGCCTGATTCATGCCCTGCGTCAGCAGCCGAGCATGAACGGAACGATTGGCCTGGTCGCCGTGGGGGATGAGTTCTTCGTGGCGTTACGAGTGTTCGGCGAGCGGGTAGAGGTCTTCCTCTCCGACATCGCCGCGTCTTGGGACTTCCCGCTCGCGGAGCAGGTGCTGGAATACCTCGACGTGCCGGTGCCCGACGAGGACGAGCTCGACGCGATCCTCCAGGACGAGGAGACGGCACTCCCCGCCGGGGATCTGTCGATCTTCGCCGATCTGGGCCTCGACGAGATGGAGCTCGGCATCCTCTCCGGAGACATCGACCTGCTTCCCGAGGACGTGTTGTCCAGCATCGCCGCGCGGCTCGGCTTCTCCGAGCCGTTCGAACGCGCCATCGACTCGATGTTCGGCTGACCTTGGGAGATCGGCCATGTCCTCCAGACCCTCAGGCAACAGCGTGTTCTCGGCAGCCTTCGTCCGCACCGCGGACGGATGGAACGGTGCAGAAATCGATCTCGAATCTGTCGAGATCGCCGATGACCTAGGCGATGCCGTCCAGGAGCATCTCGGGCTCAACGGTGACGAACTGGCTCTGCTGTGCGTCGAAGTGGAGGACGAGTGGTTCGCGATCGTCCGCTACCAGGGTGACGAGGAACCCCGCGCGTTCCTGTCCGACGCCCAGGCCGGTCTTACCGACGGCCTCGGGGAGCTCTTCACCGAGCTGGCCGGGGTCGTACCGGACAAGGAGAACTCTGAGCTGGGCATACGGCCCGCGGGTGACTTCGAGCTTCTGAGCGATCTCGGCGTGAGCCCCGAGGAGCTCATCGAGCTCAGCATGGAAGAGGGCGTGCTCCCGGCGGACACGCTCTCGGTGATCGCCGAGCGGCTGGCCTTCGCGGACGAGCTCGATCGGCTGCGGTGACGGACGACCGCCGCGGGGCCGGGCGGCTGCGGTGACGGACTACGTCCCGGAGATGCGGCTCGCCCTGGCCCAGGCCGTACAGGCCGGCGCCCGCGGGGAGGTGCCGGTCGGCGCGGTCGTCGTCGGCCCGGACGGATCCGTGCTGGCCCAGGCCGGAAACGACCGGGAGTCCCTGAGCGATCCCACCGCGCACGCCGAGATCCTCGCCCTCCGGGAAGCGGCGCGGGCGCGCGGGGAATGGCGGCTGACCGGCTGCACGCTGGTGGTCACGCTGGAACCCTGCACGATGTGCGCGGGGGCCTCGGTGCTGGCCAGAGTCGACCGGATCGTCTACGGTGCCGTGGACCCCAAGGGGGGCGCCACCGGCTCTTTGTGGGACGTGGTCAGGGACCGCCGCCTCAACCACCGGCCCGAGGTCGTCATGGGAGTGCTTGAGGACGAATGCGCCGAAGTCCTGACCGAGTTCTTCGCCGTTCGCCGGATGCGCGAGCAATAGCGGTTATCCGGTAAGCTGCTCGGCGGTGGAGTCGCCTAGTGGCCGAGGGCGCACGCCTCGAAAGCGTGTGATGGGGCAACCTATCCGTGGGTTCAAATCCCACCTCCACCGCCACGAAAAAGGGCTCCCGGCAACGGGGGCCCTTTTCGCGTCCCCGGCCCCTGTTCGTAGATCATTGAACGTCGGCGCAGCCCCCGTGCGGCTGACGAGCGCGTCACCGGCCGCCCCCGGCCTGTTCAGCGGAACAGATTCGTTGCAGCGACCACCTGCGCCGCCATGTCAGTCCCACCATGCCCCTCATCGACGACTACCAGCTCGCTGCCAGGCCAGTTCTTGTGTAGTTCCCAAGCCGTCTCAAGAGGCCCGCTCACGTCGAGCTTGCCGTGGACCAGCACCCCGGGAATGCCCTGGTCATATGGCTCAATCGGGGAATACACAGGCGCAAAGGTAACGGCCTTGCTGCCCAGCCCAGGCCTTGCCGATCAGCGGTCGCCGGAGGTGCAGGAGTACGGCCTGGCCCTCATGGCCGGGCACAGCTACCGGTGGGGCCGAAACGTCACATCCTTCGGCGAGATCGTGCTGGGTTGAAGTCGCCCACCGCTGAACTTCAGACCGCCGCGAGCCCGTCGGACCCCCACCTGACGAGCGCCGCCTGGTGGCCGAGCTGTACACCGGTGTGTGGGTCGATCTTGAAGGCGCCGAACAGCGTGTTCGTCGTCAGCGCCGCGGCCGCCGACCACAAGGCGTCGCGCCCCGTACCGCCGGCCGCTGTCGCGCAGTGGGTCGCGATGGCCGCGGAGGCCGCCGCCTGAACGGCTGGATAGTCGGGGAGCACTCCGGCGCGATCCTGATAGGCAGCCAGAAAGTCGGGCTCCTCGATACCCAACTCTGCCGGACTTCCGGTGCCGGGAAACCACTGCCCGACCCCGTAGACGCCGCGAGGGTCATCGAGCGCTTGGCCGAATTCACGAACGCCTGCTGCCACAGCGCACACCGTCCGCGGTGGCATGGGCAACGCCCTGGCTCGCTTGATCGTTTCGACGTCCTCCTCGAAGGCGCCGGCACAAAAGAGGGCCCACGCTTCCCCGGCTGTCTGCGGTAGGTCGTCCCCGGGGCCGAGCAGGACCGTGTCGATACCGAGGGAGCGAGCGATCGCCTCGGCGCCGGCTGCCACCTGCCGGCCGAAGCTGCCCTCGCCGTGGACGATTCGCACGGGGAGCGCCTCGGCGCCGGCCAGATGCCGTAGGAACGGCTCTGCGTATCGGCTGGCAGGCGTCAAAACTGAGACGATGTGTCCAGGGTGGGCCGCCTCGACGTCGTCACCTGACCCGCCGTGGTTCCAGATCAGGCGGCCGAGTTCGGCGGCGATGTCGCCGGCCTTCCGCATCAGCTGGGTCGAGTACGGGCCGAGCAGGATGTCGCATCGATCCGATAGTCCGCGGAGCGATGCCTGCAGGACTGCGGGGTCGCTCCGGTCGTCCTCGATCACCAGGTCCAGCGCGCCGTTCGAGGCGTGCCAGACCTCCAGGCCGAGCCGGGCCTGCGTGCCGAACCGGGCATGCTTCCCCGAGAGGGACAGGCAGGCGCCGATGGTGAGCGTCACCGCATCTTCACCTCGTATCGGAACTCGTGGCTGTCTGCGGCCACGATCGACTCCTGAACCTCCAGGGGTCGTTTCCCGGAGTCGTAAACCGTCCGCAGAACCCGGACCACCGGCACGCCTGGCATGAGGTCGAGTGCGGATGCTTCCTCCCGGGTCGCCAACCGATTTCCCCGGCGAAACAGTGATGATGCGACCGAACTGCTCGCGGAGGTCTTCGCCGATGTTCGATGAAGAGGGAATGGACGCCTTCATCGAGAGGTACTTCACTCGATCGGCCTTCCGCCTGGAGGTCCTCCCTCAGTACATGGTCGACTCTGACCAGGGAAACGTCACGGCGTACCTCACCGGTGCCCCGGAGCCGAACTGAGCACACGGAGGACCATGGTTCGACCACCTTGCCGCAGAACGCGCCGCTGGCAGACGACGACCTCACCGGTGCCGAAATCCCGTCGACAAAGCTGTTGCTGGCCACCTATGTTGCAGGTCATGACAGAGAGCCCCGTCAGCGGTCAGTGCGACTGCGGCGCAATTGCCGGCCCGCTGGGCGCATGTGTGGACTATTACCACGCCATCCTCTCTGAAGAGCAGGCCGATCCTCAGATGTACAGCTGGCACGCGCCTGTGGTCTGTGCGTATCTCCTGCAGCATCCTTCCCGCGCTCGCGAGAAGTACCTTGACGGTCAATTCCGTCAGCTGCAGCTCTACGTGGACAAGGGCCTTGACGCGATGCTTCGCGTAGCGGCTCATCAGGTGGCGCGGAACAAGCACAGGGCACAGTCGAGCTACGACATGGCGCCATTGGCGGCATACGAGCCGCTCCCACCAGGCGGACCTCCCAGGCACTTCCGCGCTACGTTCTGCGGGTTGCCGTTCAGGGACGGCAGCTTCGTGTCTGATGGGCATCTGGCATACGGACAGCACATCGAGGCCATCGCCGAAGCGACTGTGGAGGCCTGGAGATCTATCCAGGTCTGATACTCGAAGGCCGCGACAGGACCCATCCCAAAAAGCGGAATCCCTGGAAAGCGCCGGAGGGCTGGCAGGGCTAGCTGTCCGGGAGTTCCAGCACCCGGGCGTGGAGGAACGAGCGCTGGTGCAGTGCCGAGCGCAGGGCGCGGTGCAGTCCGTCTTCCAGGTAGAGGTCGCCGCGCCACTGGACCACGTGCGGGAACAGGTCACCGTAGAACGTGGAGTCCTTCGCGAGGAGGGAGTGCAGGTCCAGCACCGCCTTCGTGGTGATCAGCGTGTCGAGCCGGACCTGCCGTGGCGGTATCTGCGCCCACTCGCGATGCGAGAGGCCGTGTTCTGGGTAGGGCCGTCCATCGCCGATCAACTTAAAGATCACACTGTATAGTTTAAGAGAGAATTCGGACTCTTTGCCTGCTCTTGCACCTTTATCGTCGGTCGGCGGTCACTCAGATGGCCCCGGAGAACGTGTCGCATCTGCGAGGGTCGCCAGTCTGGTAGCCAGTGGTGAACCACCTGACACGCTGCGCTGATGTTCCGTGAGTGAAGCCCTCGGGGTTGATCCGGCCCTGGGTGCGCTTCTGGATGCTGTCGTCGCCCACGGCCGCCGCCGCGCTGAGCGCCTCCTCGATGTCCGTCCTGGTGAACGGCTTCTCGAACAAGCCGGTCTCGTAGGCGTTCTTCGCCCAGGCACCGGCGTAGCAGTCGGCCTGCAGCTCCAGCCGGACCGAGCCGCTCCGCGGGCCCTGCCTGCCGTCCTGGGCCCTGGCGTTGGTGCCGAGCAGGTTCTGCACGTGGTGGCCGTACTCGTGCCCGATGACGTACGCCTGGGCGAACGGCCCGCCCTTGGCCCCGAACCGGCTCTGGAGCTGGTCGAAGAAACTCAGGTCCAGATAGACCCGGCGGTCGGCCGGGCAGTAGAACGGGCCGACCGAGGAGTCGGCGGTGCCGCAGGCGGTGTTCACCACGCCGGAGAACATGACGGTCTTGGCCGGTTCGTAGCCCTGCACGACCGTGGGCCAGTAATCCTGGATGCTGTTCACCACACCGACCACCCGGCACTCCTCGTTCTGGTCGGCGTCCAGGCCGGTTCTACATTTCGCGCCCAGGTCGGAGCCTGATCCGACCGGTGCCGGTTCGCTCCCCGTGATGTCGCCGGGGTTGATCCCGAATATCAGCGCCACGATGAGCACGAGAATCCCGGCCGCACCACCGCCGACCGCGAGCCCACCTCCGGGAATTCTTCCCCGGCCGCCGCTCTCGACCTGCGAGCTGTCCAACTGGGCATCGTCTTTGAAGTCCATCGCCGACGTCCCTTCGATCCGCTTGGGACCCTCCACTGCCCTCGGGAGGACCGGACACTCTTTGAGTGTCCCCGCCTGTGCCTGTGGCATGCGAAGACTCCGGCGCGGGACGGCGAGCGCGATCTTCGTCGGTCATCGAAGCGGGGCGCCGGACGGGCGTCGCCGTCGAGCTCCGCCGCTACTTGCCGCTCGCGGGCCCGTATCACTGGAGCGCCTGCCCGGTGACAGCCCAACGCATTCGAAATCACGGTCTCGGTGCAACAAGGTCAGACCCTGCAGTTCCGCCGTGGCCGCCACGACGAGATCCACCGGCCCGGCACCCCGGTGCTGTCCGCGCTTGGTCAGCGCCTCCTGCACCTGCCACGCGCGATCGTAGGCACGATCATCGACGGGCACCCATCCGGACAGCAGCCGTATGTGCGGCACCGAGACGGTCGGGCTGATGCGGCGTCTCGCGGACCAGATCGCCGCCTTCCTGGGCACCTGGCCGCCCGAGGAGGCCCAGGCGTTCGCCAGGAGCCTGCGCCGATTCGTTGAGGGAGGTCCGTTCAGAGGACCGCTCCGCGGCCCGGCGTGGCAATGAAACCGTGGCCCGGCGCGGCGATGAAGGGGCGGCCGAAACCACAGAACGCGAAAGGCCCGGCTGGATAGGTCCGGGCCTTTCGCGTTCTTGCTGCTCAACCAAGCGCGGAGGATAGGAGATTCGAACTCCTGAGGGGTTGCCCCCAACACGCTTTCCAAGCGTGCGCCCTAGGCCAACTAGGCGAATCCTCCGCCGAGAAGCTTACCGAACTTTCGGGAGTGCGTAGACCACATATTCGCTACGCCGAACACTCAAATCAGGGGATAGACTGTGCCAGGACCCCTCGCGCGGCGTCATCCTGTGAACCTCCCCAGGGCCGGAAGGCAGCAAGGATAAGCAGGCTCTGGCGGGTGTGCGAGGGGTCTCTTCGTTTCAGAACCCCTCGCAGGTGGGATCGTCGCATGAGTCTTGCGCTTTACCGCAAGTACCGGCCCGGGACCTTCGCCGAGGTCAAGGGGCAGGAGCACGTCACCGAGCCGCTGCGGCAGGCGCTGCGGAGCGGCCGGATCAACCACGCCTATCTGTTCAGCGGGCCCCGAGGGTGCGGCAAGACGTCCAGCGCCCGGATCCTGGCCCGCTCACTGAACTGCGAGAAGGGCCCGACCCCCGACCCGTGCGGGGAGTGCGAGTCCTGTGTGGCGCTGGCCCCCACCGGCCCCGGCCACCTCGATGTCATCGAGATCGACGCCGCCTCGCACGGTGGCGTGGACGACGCCCGTGACCTGCGTGAGCGGGCCTTCTTCGCGCCTGTTTCGGCGCGCTACAAGATCTACATCATCGACGAGGCGCACATGGTGACCCGTGAGGGTTTCAACGCGCTGCTCAAACTCGTCGAAGAGCCTCCTCCGCACCTGAAGTTCGTCTTCGCGACCACCGAGCCCGAGAAGGTCATCGGGACGATCAAGTCCCGGACCCACCACTATCCCTTCCGGCTGATCCCGCCCGCGGCGCTGCGCGCGCTCATGGAGGAGATTCTCACCTCCGAGAACGTCCCGTTCGAGCCCGCCGCGCTGCCGCTGGTGATCCGGGCGGGCGCGGGTTCGGCCCGTGACTCGCTGTCGATCCTCGACCAGCTGTTCGCCGGTTCCGACGAGGCGGGCATCACCTACGCGCGCGCGGTCTCCTTGCTGGGCTACACCGACGGTGACCTGCTTGACGACGTGATCGCCGCCTTCGCGAGCCGCGACGGCGCCCAGGTGTTCCAGACCGTGAACAGGGTGATCGACGGAGGCCATGACCCCCGCCGGTTCGCCATGGATCTGCTGGAGCGGTTCCGGGATCTGGTGATCCTGGCCAACGTGCCTGAGGCGGCCACCAGCGGCCTGCTCGACCGGCCCGCCGACGAGCTGGAGCGGCTTCAGGCGCAGGCCGCGTCGATGGGCCCGGCCGAGCTGACCCGCGCCGCGGAGATCTTCAACGCCGGTCTGACCGAGATGCGTGGCGCGGCCTCGCCCCGGCTGCTGCTGGAGCTCATGTGCGCCAGGACGCTGCTTCCGGGGGCCGCGCAGGGCGAGGCGGCGCTGCTGGCCAGGCTGGAGCGGCTGGAGAAGGGCGGCGTGGTGGCGGCTCCCGCGGCCTACGCGGCCCCGGTCGCTGCTCCGGTTGCTGCTCCGGTCATCCCGGCCGCCGCTCCGGCGATCCAGGCGGTTCCTCCGGTGATCCAGGCCGCGCCCTCGCCGGGCGGGGCACCTGCGACCGGTACGGCTTCCGTAACGGGTATGACCGGTATGGCACCCGCCGGTACGGCTCCCGCCGCTTCCCCCGAGCAGTCCCGTCCCCAGCGGGACGACTGGCCCGCTGCGGCCAGGCCTGGCGGCCCGGTTTCCGACCCCCAGCCCCATCCCCAGGCTTCCGGCGTTCCGGCGGCCGCTCCGGTCGCGCCGGTCGCCGGTTCCGGAGCCGGCGCGCTCCAGCAGGCATGGCCGCAGGTGCTCGGCGCGCTCAAGCAACGCAGCATCGTCGTCTGGGCGAACGTGAACACCAACGCCCAGGTCGTCGGGGTCGAGGGCAATATCGTCACCCTGGGATTCGCCCAGGTCGGCGCGATGAAGAACTTCACCGGCGGCGGCAAGGACACGGTGGTCGCGGCGGCGCTGCAGGACGTGCTGGGCGGCAATTGGAAGGTCGAGGCCGTCGTCGGCGGAGGTGGCGGGCCTGCCCCGGCTGGGGGAGCCCGTCCCATGGCCGCGCCGCCCCAGCCTCCGGCTCCGCCGCGTCAGGAGGCCGCCCCGAGGCCGGACCCCACGCCCGTTCCGGCGTCTCCGGTGGCTGCGGCGCCTCCGGTGGCTCCGGCCGCTCCGATGGCTCCGGCTGCTCAGGAAACCCCAGCCCGCCAGGCTCCGTCCGTCACCGACGAGTCCTGGCCGGACGCACCGCTTCCCGACGACCCCGGCACGCCTCCCGCCCCAGCCTCCGGTCTCACCCCGGCCCCCGGTCTCGCCGCGGCCCGCTCGGCGGCCAAGGCCGCCGCTCAGGCGGGCCCCAGGGCCGGGGGTGGCAACAAGCCGGCCTGGCCGGACGCGGTGCCGGGCCGTAAGCCCGCCACCGACGTCGACGAGGTCGACCCGCTGAACGACGCGGACGCCGACGTCGACGCGCTCACCGGCATGGCTCTCATCCAGCGTGAGCTCGGCGGCCAGGTCATCGGCGAGATCGACCACACCTGACAGCTGGCTCGCCGCCGCGCCGTACCGGTGCGCACCTGACAGCTGGCTTGCCGCCGCGCCGTACCGGCGGCGGCTATGCCAGGTCGAGGGCGGCGAGCCGGATCCGCGCGGCCACGGCGCGATGGTCGTCCGGGGGGAGCATGGCGACGAGGCGCTCCAGGATGTGGATGTCGTTCTTGGCGTATTCGGTCTCCGCGTAGGCCCACAGGTCGTCGGGACCGCCCTTCAGCAGGAGGCGGGCACGGACCTGGCCTTCGAGCTCCTCACGTTCGCGGCGGATGGCGGGGGCCTCGGAACGGGGAAGCAGCGGACCGCGGTAGGCGCGGGCGATCGGAGCGGTGTCCTCGGCGGCGAGCAGGCGCTTGAGGTCGAGGAAGTCGGCCTCGACCGTGCAGGTCAGGCGGTACGGCTTGGCGGCGACGGTGGGACCGAGCTGGGCGCGGAGACGATGGATCTCCGCGCGGACGGTCACCGGGTTGCCCTCGTCGCCGTACAGGTGGAAGGAGAGCTGGCCGGTCGTCATGCCGTGGGGGTTGAGGGCGAGCAGCGTGAGGATCTCGGCGTGACGCTGGGACAGCGGGACGTGGACTCCGTCGAGCTGGACGGAGGGATGCTCGGCGCCGAGGAAGGAAAGACCGAGCACGGGCACGCGCTGCCGGCCGGAGAGGCGGAGCAGGAAGGCGCCGTCGAGCGGATCGAGGAAGGCGGTCCGGCCGTCGGGAAGGATGACCTGGCCGCCCGACTCGGGCAGGCGGATGCGAGAACCCCACCGCTGTGCCTGATCACCGGCGATGACGCGCCCGGTCGTGGTGACGAGGGCGCCCGGCTCGCCGTGCAGCGCTCTCAGATGCCGGTCGTGACGGGCCCGGAGCCGGTCGTCGCGCTCGCGCATGCGCAGCGCGAGGTGGCTCTCGGCCAGGCGCGCGGTGGTCTCGACGAGGGCGACGGTCGCCGGATGCAGGGCGCGCATGGTGCCGCTGATGTCGATGCAGCCGAGCACGTCACCGCTGTCCGGGTCGACGATCGGCGCGGCGGAGCAGGACCAGACGTGGAGCACCCTGACCATGTGCTCGGCGGAGAAGATGTGGACCGGCCGCCGGGCCGCGAGCGCGGTGCCCATGCCGTTGGTCCCGATCGCGCTTTCTCCCCAGTGGAAGCCGTCCGCCAGGCCCACCTCGTCGGCCCGGTTCATCACCTGGTGGTTGCCGTCGCGCCAGAGGACCCGGCCGTCGGCGTCGGCGACGATCAGGATGTGCGCGCTCGCGTCGGCGGCCTCCAGAAGCGTTCCGGTGACGAGCGGCAGCAGCGCGTTCATGGGATGAGCCGATCGGATCTCCCGGAGGTCCTGGGAGTCGAAGGCGGGCGGGGCCGATCTGGTCTCGGGGTCGATGCCGGCGTCCATGGAGCGCCGCCACGACGCGGAGATCAGACTCCGTGGAGCCTCGCCGGCGGGAGGCTCGCCGCTCAGCACGGCCTCGTGCAGGTGGCGCAGCCGTACCGAGTAGGCGTCCAGATCCGGGACCGGGACGGCTCTCAGGTGGCTGTCGGACATGTGCCACTCCCAGGGATGGAGCCAATGGCCGAAGCATCGGTGGTGAAAGCCTCGCTCGCAACCCATTCGGCCAAACAGGGACGCGAAGGGTGATTGGGCGAACGCAACGTGTGTGCAACGTGACTTCGGTTACCTTCGGATCACACGCAGTCGCATGCGGCCGCTCCGTTGCGTGTGACGTCGGGTCCCGGACGTCTGGAGGGGGGCCGGGACCCGATCAACCCTGCTCACTGGGAACACGTGCTCGTGCCAGTACAAGACCTGGCCGGAACCCCGTAGGCTCGTGACGACTGATGTCATGGACGAGGAGCACACGACAGTGAACCCAGGGGATGTAAACCTGCAGCAGCTGCTGGAGCAGGCACAGCTCATGCAGCAGCAGCTTGTGAGCGCCCAGCAGGAGCTGAACGACGCGGAGGTCGAGGGATCTGCGGGCGGCGGACTGGTCGTGGCCACGGTCAACGGCGGAGGCGAGCTGCTTGAGTTGAAGATCAGCCCGGAGGCGGTCGACCCGGGTGATCCGCAGGAGACGGCCGACACCATCGCCGATCTGGTCATCGCGGCCATCAGGGATGCCGTTCGCGCGGCCGCCGACCTCCAGCAGGAGAAACTCGGCCCGCTCGCACAGGGGCTGGGCGGCGGAGGCGGGCTCGGACAGTTGCCCGGATTCTGAGCCATGTACGAAGGGGTCGTTCAAAACCTGATCGACGAGCTGGGCATGCTGCCCGGCGTCGGTCCGAAGAGCGCACAACGAATCGCCTTCCATCTGCTGGCCGCGGAGCCGGCCGATGTGAAGCGCCTCGCTCACGCGTTGCTGGAAGTCAAGGAGAAGGTTCGCTTCTGCCGGATCTGCGGAAACGTCGCAGCCGAGGAGGAGTGCCGGATCTGCCGTGACACCCGGCGTGACTCCCACGTCATCTGCGTCGTCGAGGAGTCCAAGGACGTGGTGGCGATCGAGAAGACCCGCGAGTTCCGGGGCCGCTACCACGTGCTCGGCGGGGCGATCAGCCCGATCGACGGAATCGGCCCCGACGACCTGCGCATCCGCGAGCTGATGACGCGCCTGGCCGACGGCCAGGTGACCGAGTTGATCCTTGCCACGGACCCGAACCTCGAGGGAGAGGCGACGGCGACCTATCTCGCCCGTCTGGTGAAACCGATGGGTCTGAGAGTCACACGACTGGCCAGCGGCCTGCCGGTAGGCGGTGACCTCGAATATGCCGACGAGGTCACCTTGGGCCGCGCGTTCGAAGGAAGGAGGCTGCTGGATGTCTGACGACGCGTGGAGTGCTCTCGCCGACCGGATCGCGGGGCACGCGGAAAACTACATCTACGGCGTGACCCGGCTGGCGGGCGGTGAGGGCGGTGACGCCATCCTGCCGCTGCTGCTGGTGGAGGTGGCGCAGGTCAGCTCCGCGGGCGCGCAGCTCGGCGCCAGCCAGGACGTGATCCTGGCCGGCAACTGGGAGCCGCATCTGAGCGAGGACCCGGACGTCGACGGCGTCCGTACGGCTCTCGCCGAGCGACTGGGCCCGGTGGACGACTACGCCGAGGTTTTCGACCCGTACAAGGACACCTCGGTCACCGCGTACCGGTTGTCGGACGACCTGACCGCCGTGGCCGCCGATCTCATCCACGGCCTCCGGCACTACAGGGCGGGCCGGCCCCTGGAAGCTCTGTGGTGGTGGCAGTACTCCTACTTCAACACCTGGGGTAACCACGCCGGAGCAGCCATGCGCGCTCTTCAGGCCCTTGTCGCGCATACGCGACTTGACGTGGCAGAAGAGCGTACAACGGTGTGATCGTCCACATGCTGGGCTAAACCAAAGATGCTTACCAGAGCGCCAGTAGACTGAGAGCTCCACAGCCCTAGATTGCTTCGGAGACATCTCGTGGCGCTCGTTGTTCAAAAGTACGGTGGTTCGTCCGTCGCCGACGCGTCCTGCATCAAGCGGGTCGCCCAGCGGATCGTCGCGACGAAAAAAGCCGGCAACGATGTCGTCGTGGCGGTCTCCGCGATGGGCGACACGACGGACGAGTTGCTGGACCTCGCCCAGCAGGTCTCGCCGCTGCCGCCGGGTCGCGAGCTCGACATGCTGCTGACCGCAGGTGAGCGGATCTCCATGGCGCTGCTGGCGATGGCGATCGCCAACCTCGGCTACGAGGCGCGCTCGTTCACCGGTTCGCAGGCCGGTGTGATCACCACCTCCTCCCATGGGCGCGCTCGCATCATCGATGTGACCCCCGGCCGGATCCGCGAGGCCATCGACGACGGTCAGATCGCCATCGTGGCCGGATTCCAGGGTGTCTCCCAGGACACCAAGGACATCACCACACTCGGCCGGGGCGGTACGGACACGACCGCCGTCGCGCTCGCCGCCGCCCTGAACGCCGACGTGTGTGAGATCTACACCGATGTGGACGGCGTTTTCACCGCGGACCCGCGCATCGTCCCGGCCGCCCGCAAGATCCCCAAGATCTCCTACGAGGAGATGCTGGAGATGGCGGCCTGCGGCGCGAAGGTCCTGCATCTGCGCTGCGTCGAGTACGCTCGCCGCTTCAACCTGCCGATCCACGTCAGAAGCTCGTTCAGCGCCAAGGAAGGCACGTGGGTCGTCTCCGACCCCAACAGTGAAGGAACAGAGATGGAGCAGCCGATCATCTCCGGCGTCGCGCACGACCGGAGCGAGGCCAAGATCACCGTTGTCGGGGTTCCCGACAAGGTCGGCGAGGCTGCCATGATCTTCAAAACGCTGGCCGAGGCCGAAGTCAACATCGACATGATCGTGCAGAACGTGTCGGCGGCGGCGACGGGCCGGACGGACATCTCCTTCACGCTGCCCGCGAGCGACGGCTCCACGGCGCTCACCGCGCTGAAGAAGATCCAGGAAGACATCGGCTACGAATCGCTGCTCTTCGACGACCAGATCGGGAAGGTGTCGCTGATCGGCGCGGGCATGCGCTCGCACCCCGGCGTCACCGCGACGTTCTTCGCCGCCCTCGCCAACGCGGGGGTGAACATCGAGATGATCTCCACCTCGGAGATCCGCATCTCGGTGATCGTCGGGCAGGACGAGGTGGATGCCGCGGTCGCGGCCGCGCACCGCGCGTTCGATCTCGACGCCGACCAGGTTGAAGCCGTGGTTTACGGAGGTACCGGGCGATGAGCCGCAAGCCCACTCTTGCTCTGATCGGTGCGACCGGTGCCGTGGGCACCGTCATGCGCGACATCATCTCCAGCCGGGAGGACGTCTACGGCGAGATCAAGCTCGTCGCGTCCGCCCGTTCGGCCGGCAAGGTCCTGCAGGTCCGCGGGGAGGACGTGGTCGTCCAGGAGCTGACCCCCGAGGTCTTCGACGGCGTCGACATCGCCATCTTCGACGTGCCGGACGAGGTCTCCGCCGTGTGGGTGCCGATCGCCGCCGAGCGCGGGGCGGTCGCCATCGACAAGTCGGGCACCTTCCGGATGAACCCCGAGGTTCCGCTGGTCGTGCCGGAGGTCAACCCCGAGGCCGTGCGCAACCGGCCGCTGGGCATCATCTCCACCCCCAACTGCACCACGCTGTCGATGATGGCCGCGATGGGCGCGCTCCACGAGCAGTACGGCCTGCGCGAGCTGGTGGTCGCCTCCTACCAGGCGGTCTCCGGTGCGGGCGTGGCCGGTCCGGCCCGCCTCTACGACGAGGTCGAGGCTCTCGCGGGCGACCGTACGGTCGGCCAGACCGCCGGTGACGTGCGCAAGGCCCTGCAGAACAAGCTGGGTGACAGCGAGTCGCCGTTCCCCGCGCCGATGGCGTTCAACGTGGTGCCGTGGGCGGGCTCGCTCAAGGACGACGGCTGGGCCTCCGAGGAGATCAAGCTCCGCAACGAGTCCCGGAAGATCCTCGGGATCGACGACCTGAAGGTCTCGGCGACCTGTGTCCGCGTCCCGGTGATCACGACCCACTCGCTGGCCGTGCACGCGACCTTCGAGCGCGAGATCACCGTCGCCGACGCGCACCGGGTCCTGGAGGCCGCCCCGACCGTGGTCGTCATGGACGACCCGGCCAACGGCGTCTTCCCGACCCCGATCGACGTCGTCGGCACCGACCCGACCTACGTGGGCCGGGTCCGCCAGGCGCTCGACTTCCCCAGCACCCTCGACCTGTTCGTCTGCGGGGATAACCTCCGCAAGGGCGCGGCCCTGAACGCGGCCGAGATCGCCGAGCTGGTCGCGGCCGAGTTCGCGTAATTTCCGCGCGACTCCCGCGTGGGTTCGTCTCCCCGACGTGGGGCGGGGAGCGTCTTTTCGCCGTACGGCGGCGTTCGGCGCCGCCGTACGGCAAGCACGCCGTGCCGGTGTCACGGCGTGCGGTGAATCACCGTGCCGGTGTCTGCCGGTGCCGCGCGTGCGTGGTCGAGCCGGTGCGAGTCCGTGCGGGTGAGAGAAGGCTTTCAGCGGCCCCAAGCGCTCCAGACGGCCCCAGGTGATCCCAGGTGACCCCAGACGACCTCAGATGGCCCAGACAGCCTCAGATGGTCCGTGGGGGCGTCCGCTGGTCCGTGGGGACGTCTGCGGTGTTCAGCGGAAGAGAATGTCCCAGTGGTCGGGTTCGCGGGCGTAGATGGTCCGTGAGGACCGGTAGAGAGGGGCTCCGTCGCCGCGGATGCGGTCGAAGCCGTGCGTGTGCGTGATGTAGTGATTAATGCAGTTGTTGGGCTTTATATCCAGCTTGTAGCCCCGGTAGTGGCTGTAGCGGCCGGGAGCGTGGCCGGTCTCGGTGCCGCCGGTGATGACCACCGGGCAGTCGCTGCGGCGCTTCAGCGCGATCACTTTGGCCACGGTGGCCGCCCGTACGGCCTCCAGCGAGGTGCAGGTCCTCACTTCGCGGTTGTTGCATCTCCCGGATGACTTCCAGGACAGGCCGGCCTCCCTCAGCTGGCTCGCGGCCTGCCCCTGGCTGAGCCGTACCGGCAGGCGGCGCCTGGCCTCCGCCTCCGCCTTTGCTCCTGCCCCCGCCCCTGCCCCAGCTCCTGCTCCCGCCCCCGCTCCCGTGCGGGTCGCCGTCGCCCGCCGGTACAGGGCCCGCACGTAGCGCCGGGCCGCGCCCAGGATGGCGATGGGCGAGGTCCGGGCCGCCGTGGCGGTCCGGGCCCCGTAGGGCCAGGCCACCGCGGGCGAGTTCACGACCATGATGACGGTGGCTAAGCGCGCCGCCTCGGCCGCGGCGGTGCCGTCCGAGGCCAGCGCGATGATCGATATCTGCAGAGCCAGCAGTGTTCCGGCGGTAAGCCTGGCCGCTCTCTGCGCGCAGGGGCGTTTCCCCATCATTTATCCCTTGTCACGGGAGCCCTTCCACCAAAAGGATCAATCCCACATTCGAACCGGTATGACCCCTCCGGCCGATCGGATTTTGCCCTGTGGCGGTGATCACCGTGCGGCTCGATGACCTAACGGGGTCGTGAGTCGTACAGTGACGAACGTGGCCGAGCCGACCCAGAGAAACCGGAGATCAGACAAGACCCGCGAAGTCATCGTCGAAACCGCTTTGCGGCTGTTTCGCGAGCGGGGATACGAGGCCACCACTATGCGGGCCATTGCCTCCGAGGCGGGGGTCTCCGTGGGCAACGCCTACTACTACTTCGCCTCCAAGGAAGCCCTGATCCAGGCGTACTACGACCGGGCGCAAGCCGAGCACGAGGCCGCCTGCGAGGAGTTGCTGGCCACCGAGCGCTCCTTCGCGCTGCGGCTCGGCGGGGTGCTGCGGGAGTGGGTGCGGGTCTCCGAGCCGTACCACGAGTTCGCGGTGAAGTTCTTCAAGCACGCGGCGGAGCCGAGCAATCCGCTCAGCCCGTTCAGTGCCGAGTCGTCGCCCGCGCGGGACTCGTCGATCGCGATCTACCGCAGGGTGGTGGAGGGGTCGGCGGACCGGATGGACGCCGACCTCAGGGCCGAGCTGCCCGAGCTGCTCTGGTTGATGTCGATGGGCGTCGTGCTGTTCTGGGTGCACGACACCTCGGAGGGCTGCCGGCGGACCTATCGATTCATCGAGCTCATCGTTCCGCTGGTGGATCGGCTGGTCGGGCTCTCCCATCTGCCGGGTTTGCGGGGTATTGCCAGGGATTTCATCGCGGGGGTTCACGAACTTCGCATGTGAAGTCCGTTCCGAACCACGAGAATTAGCGTAACGAACACATTACCCTCGGTAGTTACTTTGGTGGCGAGTTCGAGGGGGTCTCATGGGCTGGGTGACCGTGCTGGTGATCGCGACGGTCGCGATCACGCTGATCGCGCTTCTCATGCTCAGGCGAAAGGGAAAGGGAGACGAAGGCCAGGGAGCGGCGTCGGTGGACTTCTCCGCCAACCTCGCCCTCGCCGTCTATCTGCTGGTGCTGGCCTATGCCGCGGTGCTTTGCCGGGACGCGCTGGCGACGTCGCGGACCGATGTCCAGGCCGAGGTGGAGACGCTCACCGAGATGTACTGGTCGGTGGCGCCGATCCCCGAGGCGGCGCCGGTCCGGACCCAGATCCGGGAATACTCCGCGCAGAGCGCCGCTCTCGACTGGCCGCTGATGGCCGAGGGTGAGATGTCCCCGATCCCCGGGAGGATCCTTGAGGACATGCGCGCCGCGACGATCCGCCTGCGGCCGGTAGGTGACGCGAACAAGAGCCTCCAGCAAGACGCGATCAGCCGGGCCTCCGAGGTCGCCCACGCGCGTGCGGTCCGCGCCGACGACGCCGATGCGGGCCTGGAGAGCATCTTCGTGATCTCGATGATCATCTCCGGGCTGCTGGTGATCGCGTTGCCCTGGACCCTCGGGGTGAAGCCCACACGCCCCTCGATCATCGGTGACGCGGTCCGGGCGAGCGTGGTCCTCATCGGTATCGCCTTCATCATCCTGATCAGCCATCCGTTCAACGGCCTCGGCGCGGTCGATTCCAGCGCCTTCAGGGACGTGCAGAAGCAGTACGACCAGATCGACACCCAGTTCCCGCTGCGGCTTCCCGCCGACTGACCGGCCCTTCCCGATCACGCGAATCATACGAATCACGCGAAGACCCGCCGCTGGAGCTCATCCGAGCCCGTCCACCGGCGGGTCTTCGCGTGTCCGGTCGCTATCGGCGGGACCTGCCGCTCAGCGCGGGGGCCGCGCTGACCGCGATCACGCCGGTGAAGACCATCAGGATGACCAGTTTGCGATCGGTGCCCCGGCGCCGTTCGGCGTAGCGGTCCAGCACCGACTGCCTGTTCATGACGCGGGGAGAGGCGGACGGCACCACCGGCCGGGGTTCGGGGGACCGGGAGGGGCTCGGCGTGACGACCTTCGGCGGGGCGACGGCCGGGCGGGGCCGCGGCGGGGGTGGTTCGGCGGGTGGAACCACCGTGGGCCGGGGCGTGGGCGGTTTCGGAGTCTCCGGAGGCGGCTTGGGCGTGGGGTATCCCGGCTCCACCGGCGTCGGATACGGCGACGTCGGATATCCCGGCTCGGGAGGGGGAGGGTATCCCGGCTCCGGCTCGGGAAGGGTGGGATCCAGCCCGTATCCCGACGTGGAGGTCGCTCTGAGGGCCACCGGATGTCCCGGCTTCGAGAGCGCTCTGAGGGCCGTTTTCGCGCCTGGGCCCTCGCCCAGGTCGGCGGCCGACGCCGCACCGCCCGCCAGTCCGGCCAGCACGGGCGCGGCCACACAGCTCGCCAGAACCGCCGCGCCCAGTGATCCACGTCGTTGCTTGCCTCGCCGCTTCATCATCACTTAAACGTTCTAACACCTAACGCATGGTGATGAAGGGGTAAACGACCGTACCGTAAAGATCGTTCCGGCGCGCATACCGTCCGGTTGGCATGTTCGGCCTATTGACGGCGCCCCGGGCGGGTGCGGCAAGCTGAATCAGAATTTGGTTCTGGACAGGGAGGCGGCACGATGGCTACCGGCGCACGCTGGGGGATGACGATCCCCTTCCACGACCGCACGCTGGCCGAGTCCAGGGAGCTGATCGCCGAGCTGCCCGAACTCGGCTACACCGACGTCTGGTCCGCCGAGGTCAACGGCGTCGACGGCTTCGTGCCGCTGGCCCTGTCCGCCGGATGGGCTCCCGGCGTACGGCTCGGCAGCGCGATCGTCCCCGTCTCCACCCGGGGCCCCGGCCTGCTGGCCATGTCCGCCGCCACTCTCGCCGACCTCGCCCCCCACCGGTTCGTCCTGGGCATCGGGGCCTCCTCCCCGGTCATCGTCGAGAGCTGGAACGCCGGTGAGTTCGCCAAGCCGTTCGCGAGGACCAGAGACACCCTGCGCTTCCTGAAGAGGGCCCTCGCGGGGGAGAAGGTCACCGAGAAATACGAGACGTTCGAGATCAAGGGCTTCAGGTTGGAGCGCGCTCCCGAGGTTCCGCCGAAGATCGTGCTCGCCGCGCTGCGGCCCCGCATGCTCCGGCTGGCCGCGGCCGAGGCCGACGGCGCGATCACCAACTGGCTCTCGCCGCAGGACGTGCGGAAGGTCAGGGCCGAGATCGCGCCGGACACCGAGCTGATCGCCAGGCTCTTCGTGTGCGTGAGCGAGGACGCCGACAGGGTGCGTGAGCTCGGCCGTCGGATGCTCGCCGGATATCTCACCGTCCCTGTCTACGCGGCCTTCCACGACTGGCTGGGACGCGGCGAGGTGTTGCGGCCGATGCACGAGGCCTGGGCGGCCGGTGACCGGAAGGCGGCGCTCAAGGCGATCCCGGACGAGGTCGTGGACGCGCTCATCGTGCACGGAGACGCCGAGACGTGCCGGGCCAGGATCCAGGAGTATGTGGACAGCGGGCTGAACACCCCGGTGCTCGCCCCGATCCCCATCGGCGGGGTCTCGGTCGCGCAGGCCGTACGGGATCTGGCCCCCGGCGGGAGGTGACCGTCTCCGGCGTGTGGGAACCTCGTGCGGAGGGCACGCGTTATATCGTGAGATGGCGGGGTAGGACGCCGCCAGACGAACGTGCTCCCGAGGAGGTTCCCCCATGGCGAAGGCGGCGCGTGCGGCACAGGCCTGGCGGACGTACAAGCAGGTGACCACGCCGGGCTCCCCCGGTCTCGGCACCCGCCTGCGGGCCATTCCACGGATGATCGGCGCGGTGGCGCGCGGGCGGTATCCCGGGATGGGCAGGAGCAAGCTGACCCTGATGGGTCTCGGCGTGCTCTATATGATCTCGCCGATCGATGTCATTCCGGACTTCCTGGTGCTCATCGGGGTGGCCGACGACTTCGGCGTCTTCCTGTGGCTGACGGGCTCGCTGCTCGGCGAGAGCGGGCGCTACGTCGACTGGGAGCGCAGGCGCGTCACAGCTGTTCCATCCTGAGCCAGGCCCGAGACGGCAACGGGTGGCCGAACAGGCGGGCGGCGTTGCCGTAGGCCACCCTGGCGATGTCGGCGGGCGGCAGGCTGCCCAGGCTCGCCGCGACGGCCTGCTGCGTGTCGGGCCAGGTGGAGTCGGAGTGGGGATAGCCGCTCTCCAGCAGGACGTGCTCCAGCCCCACGGCGAGGCGCACCCCCGACAGGGCGTGGTCGTTGAGCGTGCCGAAGAAGAAGTTGCGGCGCAGGACCTCGCTGGGCTTCAGGCCGCCCTCCCAGGAGGCCTCGCCCGCGACCGGGTGGTCCAGCGCGTAGTCGGCCCGCTCGGCCAGCATCGGCAGCCAGCCCACGCCGCCCTCCACGATCAGGATCCGCAGCGCGGGGAAGCGCAGCGGCACACCCGACCAGAGCCAGTCGGCGCAGGCGAACATGGCACTCGTCGGCATCAACGTGGTGATCGCCTCGATGGGGGTGTCCGGGGACGGCACCGGGGCCCAGGAGGCGGCGCCCGCGTGCAGGCAGACGACGGTGCCGGTCTCCTCGCAGGCCTGGAAGAACGGGTCCCAGTGGTCGCTGTGGATGGACGGCAGGCGCAGCCGCGTGGGGAACTCGGGGAAGAGCACGGCCTTGAAGCCGCGGGCCGCGTTGTCCCGGATCTCCTTGGCCGCGATCTCGGGATCGGTCAGCCAGGGAAGCTGCAGGGCGATGATCCGCTCCGGGTAGGTGCCCGCCCAGACCTCCACGTGCCAGTCGTTCCACGCCCGCAGGACCGCCAGGCCCAGCTCCTGGTCACGGGTTTTGGCGAAGACCATCCCTGACTGCAGGGCCAGCATGCCGGGGAAGCACAGCGCCGCCCAGACTCCGGCGCGGTCCATGTCTTCGATCCGGGCCTCGATGTCGTGGCAGCCCGGCCGCATGTGCTCGAACCGCACCGGGTCGAGCGTCCACTGCTCGCGCGGCAGGCCGGCGCCCACGTCGAGCCCGGCGCAGGGGTAGGTGGCCCCGCCGTATCGCCAGACCTGGTGACCGGAGTCGGTCTCCACCACCTTGGGGGCGAGATCGGCGTATTTCTCGGGGAGCCGGTCCTCGAACATGTCGGGCGGCTCGATCAGGTGGTCGTCGGCTGAAACGATCACATAGTCCCGCCGCCTTGGCTCGGGATCGGGCAGCAGCGGCGTAGTCACGCGGTAAACCGTACGTCGCTGGCATAACACTCATCAAGCTGCGAGGTCTCCGCTTGGTATCTCTGTCCGCCGCGACAGGCCCGGGGTCGCCGTCGGGGGAAGGCAACGACCCCGGGGGGCGGGCCCGCCGGGAGGGTGCTGCTCGTGGCGGGCCCTGAGGGATCTTCCTACCCTGAGATCGTCTAAATATTGGGATTTTTCAAAAGATGATCCTGAAGAGTTTGTATGACCTCTTTGTCTAACTCCAGCGTTCGCAGGCAGTAGTCGCGAACCGAGCCGAGTTCGGTCAGGAACAACCGCATCGCTTCGGCGGGCGCCTGGCCGAACCCCGGCCACGGCACAGGCTCGCCCGGATGCTCCTCCTGCCAGGAGGCGATCATCCGGGGCGTGGCCAGCCCGGTCAGCGCGTAGTCGGCGATCACGTCGTCCTCCGCCACCGAGAGCAGCCGCAGGATCAGGGCCGTGAGCACCCCCGTGCGGTCCTTGCCCACCGCGCAGTGGATCACCACCGGCGCGTTGTCCGCCTCGGCGATCACCTCCAGGGCGCTCCTGAGCTCAGCTTTCCCGTCGTGGGCCACCTCGTGGTAGCGGTCGGCCAGAAACCGGGCGACCCCGGCATCCGGGTGGTAGTCCTCTTGGACGTTCCAGAGCCGGTGCTCGACCGCGAGGTTGTGGTAGCGCGGCCCGTGCGGCGCCCGGCCTCGTCGCTCGATCTCCTCGGGGTGACGCAGGTCGATCACCGTCCGAACGCCGAGCGTGTGAAAACGGTCGAGGTCGTCGTCGGCGAGCCAGTGCAGCGAGCCCGACCGGTAGAGCCGCCGCCAGCGCACCTCCCGCCCGTCTTCGGTGGCGTAACCCCCCACGTCCCGGAAATTATGCAGCCGCGCGAACTCGATATGCCGGATCACGCGCTCCAACCTACCGAGGCGTGGCGGCCGGTAAAGGGGCGTCAGAGGCTCTCTTCACGCTCACCGGCGCCCGTCGCCCCCGTCATGGAATCGCAAAGTTTCGACGATGAGGTAGTAAAGAAAGCGTGATCCCGCATCCAGGTGAGGGGAAGGACGGCTGGCGGCGCGCCGCCCGGATCGGCGGACTCGCCGTCCGGATCGTGTTGCTGCTGGTCCTGCTCTGGGGTGCCCTCGTCGTCGCGCTGAGCCTGTCTCCCTCTCCGCGGACGCCGGCCGAGTTCCGCGCCGCCGTGGCGGCCGGCCATGTCTCCGACATCCGCTACCGGGTGGAGGACGGGAATGTCCGCTCCCTGCGATGGGCCGAGGGCCCGCTGAACTGGCACGAGATCGACGTGCTGTCGCTCGGCGACGGTTCGCGGGCCTACACCTCCGAGGAGTTCTGGAGGGAGGTCAGCGGGCTCTCCGTGGAGCCGGTCCAGATGGACGGCCGCACCAACCGCGGGGGGATCATTCCCGACTGGCCGTTCGAGGCGCCCTTGCCCAGGGGCGCCTGGGTGATCGGTGCGGCGTGGGTGGTCACTTTTCTGATCATGCTTGGTTCGGTGCCCCGGCTGGGCAACCGCTGGGCGTGGTTCTGGCTGTTCACCGTCGGGCAGATCGGCGCGATTCTCTTCCTGCTGCTCGAACCCCGGTCCCTCTGGTCCGGGGCCGGAGAGCGGCCCGTGCCGAAGGGGAGGCTGACCGGCGGGCAGGGATGCCTGATGTCGATCGGCCTGTCCATCCTCGCCGGGTTCGCCGCGCTGGGCGTCGGCGCACTCGTGAGGCTGGTTCTCGGTTAGACGCCACCGGCCGGTGCGTCGCAGGCCTCGGATCAGGCGTCGACGGGCTGGGTCCCTTTCCTGTCCGCCTCGGCCCTGAGGTCCGCGGCCTCCCTGCGGATCAGCAGCGCCCAGCCGCCGATCGCGATCCCGATGAACAGCCACCACTGCACGCCGTACGCCAGGTTGAGCCCGCCGCCTTCGCCGACGTCCGGTTCGGGCACCGGCGCCGGTGCGGCGGCGGCCTTGGGCGCCTGCGCGGTCAGCTCCACGTATCCGCCGAAGAGCTTGTACGGCAGGCCGCGCCCGATCGCCTCGGTGTCGATCAGCAGGACCTGCCCCGGGGGAAGGCCCTCACGGTTCCGGATGCCCGAGGACTCCTCGGTCTCTCTAGGGCGTAGCCGGCCGGTGACAGTCACCTTGCCCGGACTCGGCGCTGGGACCTCGGGAAGGGCGTCCGCCGTGGCTCCCGACCTGACCCAGCCCCGGTTCACCAGCACCGCCTGGCCGTTGCCGGTGTCCAGCGGGGTGAGCACGTAGAAGCCGACCACGCTGTCCTGGGTGCGGCGGCGGACCAGGAGCTGGTGGGCCGCGTCGAACGTTCCGGTGGCCGTCACGGTGCGGTATTTGTCTTGCTCGCGCACGCTGCCGCCGGGCGTGGTCAGCTTCTCCACGGGCACGGGGGCGGCCGCCAGGTTGCTGGTGGTCTGGTCGCTGGTGGTGGACCGCTCCTCATAACGCCCGAACTGCCACCGGCCCAGGAAGACGAAGGCGGGGATGACCAGCAGCACCACGATGTGGAGCGCGACCCAGCGGGGAGTCAGAAGGAACCGGTACACGCTCCCAAGGGTAGGCACCGTGGGCACCGCCCTGTCCTTCGAGTGCGTCTTTCGACGTAGTAGGGTGCTCCGAACCGCTCGATCGTCGAAGTCATGGAAAGTCCGCCGGACACTCCGGGCATCCCGTACGGTCGGATGGATCCGTCCCCCGGAACGTTCCGCCACCTCCGGAGCCCGCCCCTGATGACTCTGCTCCTGACGCCCCCCGCGGTTCCGATCGCATTCCCCCGCCTCGGGGCTCTGCTGCGGCATGCCGCTCCCCGGGTGCTGGAGGGCATGATCCTCCCGGTCGCCGTCTTCTACGCCGGGCTGGTGTTCTTCGGTCTGTACGGCGCGCTCGCCGTGGCGGTGGTCTGGGTTTACGGCGGAGTGGTCTGGCGGCTGGTCAGGCGCAGGCCGGTGCCCGGCACGATGCTGCTGGCGGCCGGGACGATCACGGTGCGGGCGGTGCTGGCCGGGGTGACGGGGAGCCCGATCCTGTTCTTCCTCCAGCCCTGCCTGGGGGTGTTCTGCGCGAGCATGGGCTTCCTGCTCACCGCGACGCTGCGGCGGCCACTGGTGCAGCGGGTGGCGACCGACCTGGTCCCGATCCCCGATCACCTGCTGGAACATCCGCGGATGCGCCGCTTTTTCGTGGGGCAGTCGGTGCTGTGGGGCTGTGCCCAGCTCGTCAACGCGGCGCTGAGCCTGTGGCTGCTGTTCAGCCAGACCACGGAGACCTATCTCGTCGTGCGGACCTCGGCGGTCGCGGTGCTGCTCAGCGGCACGGCGCTGATCTCGGTGCTCAGCTTCCGGCGCTGCCTGCGCGCGTTGCAGCGCTGAGGCGCAAGCCGGGTCCGGGAAGCGCGGTGACCTCCCGGGGGCCCGAGACCTCGTGGCCGTCGGCGCAGCGGAAGTGCTGCTCGATCGGGGCTCCGCAGCCGCGATGGGTGAGGATCATGGGTGGGCCGTCCTGGTCGGCGAGATAGCGGTCGCCCCACTGCATCAGCGCCACCAGGATGGGATAGAGGTCCAGCCCCATCTGCGTCAGCCGGTATTCGTCTCGCTGGCGCTGGCCGGGCTCGCGGTAGGGGACCTTGCGCAACAGCCCTTCCTCCACCAGCCGGGCCAGCCGGGCGCTGAGCACCTGCCTGGGCGCTCCCGTGGCGGTCTGCATGTCGGCGAAGCGCCGCACCCCGCTGAACGCCTCCCTGATCACCAGGAACGTCCACTTTTCACCGACGATGGACAGGGCGCGCTCGATAGAGCAGTTTTCCACCCGGAAGGGCACGTTGCGGAGGGGTGCCTCGGTCATGTCCGCATCGTAAGCCGCCATGACATCACCTCCAACGACACCTGAGTCTAATTGACATACCCAGCAGCATGACGAGAACCTAGATCTATGATGCGAACTCAGCTCGTGCGACCGCGCCGCGATCCGGTGCGGGCCACGCCCGGGGACGCCGTCGAGATCCGACCGGCGCGGGTGGACGACGAGGAGCGGGTCCGCCGCTTCCTTGAGGGACTGTCGAACCGGACGCAGGTGCAGCGGTTCTTCACCGTGCTGAGCCGCCCGAGCACGAGCCTGGTCAGGGCGCTGCTCGCGGTGGACGAGCGACGGGACGCGCTGCTCGCCGTACACGGGGAAGCCGTCGTCGGCCACGCGATGAGCTTCAAGGGGAGCGGGACCGATCTGGAGATAGCGGTGGTGGTGGCCGACGAGTGGCAGGGGCGAGGGCTCGGTTCCCGGCTCGTCCGCGAGCTGCTCCGCCGGGCTGAGGGCGCAGGGGCCCGGACGCTGGGGATGGAGGTGCTCGGCGACAACCGCAGGGTGCTCGCGATGGTCCGCCGGGCATGGCCGGAGGCGACGATGAAGGCCTCCGGCGGATCCGTCGAGGTGGTCGCGACGATGGATCCCCTGCCCGGACCGGGGCGCCCCGGCGACTGGGGCGTTATGATTTCCCTGGCCCACGGCGTCTCTGGGGTATTTGCGGAATAAGGTTCTGTTGCCGCACCATTGGCCTTGTGAAGAGTGCCAAGAGCGGACGCGACGGCCGTACCCGGATCATCGAGGGCGCCCTACGCCGGTTCAGCCAGGACGGTGTCTCGGCCACCACGCTGGCCAGCCTCCGGGCGGAAAGCGGCGTCAGCGTCGGTAGTTTCTATCACCACTTCGTCAGCAAGGAACACGTTTTCGGCGTGCTCTACGCGGACACCCAGCGGATGTACCAGGAGGCGTTCCTCGCCGAGCTGCGGCGTCACGAGGGTGCGAAGGAGGGCATCGAGGCCATCGTCGCGATGCACATGGCCTGGTGCGGTGAGAACCGCGAGCGGGCTCACCTGCTGATCAGCGAGCGCCCGCCCAAGCGTGACGAGCCGGGCGGCACCGAGGTGTCGGAGACGCGCCGGGCGTTCTTCAAGCAGGTCTCCGAATGGTGGCGGCCGCACATGAAGAACGACCTGCTCCAGCCCGTCCACGCGACCATGTGTTACGTGCTCTGGCTCGGTCCGGCCAACGAGATGTGCCGCCTGTGGTTCGCCGGAGCCCACCAGCCCACCCAGGAGGAGATAGCGGGTCTCTGCGAGGCCGCCTGGCAGAGTCTGCGCCAGCAACCCGCCTGACCGCTGAAGGTGAGAGCCGCCGCGAGAGTGCTCCGGCCCGGATCACGGGGGCTCCTCCGGGCCGGAGCGGTCTCAGTGCACCCCTGCCAGCTGCCGCAGCCGGGTGGGGACCCGCCAGATCTCCTCGTCCAGCGAGATGTCCAGTCGCAGGTCCTGGCGCCGGCGCCGCAGCCCGGGTACGCGCACCCGGTCGCAGACGTCGAACCTGCCGCGCCGGGGATAGCCGAATCCCAGCTCTCCGGGGAAGACCCGCAGCTCGTCCTGATTTCCGCACCGGGGGCAGGTCCAGGCGACCAGATCCATGCCCCGGTTGTAGTCGTGGCAGGCGCGGAAATACTCGTCAGGGCGGAAACGGGACTCACAGGCGAAACAAGGGATCAACATCACGAATCCTTTAGGGCAGGTATCGCTGCCACCAAGAATTACCGCTTCGCGCTTGAGGTCCGCTTGCAGAACGCTTACGCCGTTCTGTAACAGTCTCATCACCCAGGGTGTGGCTCGCCGGTGCGGCGTCTGACACCAGGCGCCTGCAGGATGGGCTGGCTGAGCGAGTAGCCGCAGCGCGACGAAGGCGTGCGTGACGGTGAGATAGGCCAACCGTGCCGCGGACAGCCGTCACCCCCCGGCGAGCTCGGGTCGGACTTCCCTCAGCGTGGCGTTGAGCGCCTCCGTCCTGGCCACCGTGCCCCACTGCCACTCGACGGTGGCCTCCGCGCGCCGCTCTGCGAGCCAGTCATCGAAGAGCCGCTCCTCAATCGTTCGGCGGACGGCCTCGTCGAGCACCGCCGGCCGGACGTGGAGCACCCGGGCGCTGGCGAAGCCTCCGTCCGAGGGGAAGGGACCGAGCACGTCGCCCTCCCGGGCACCCTCGGCCGGGAGGGTCTTCCTGCGCACCCCCTCCACCTGGAGGGTCGCGCCGCCGCCCAGCACCTCCCGGGTGGCTGCGGGAAAAGGGTCGTCCGCGCGCAGGAGCCCGGCCGCGATCGCCGCGGCCTCGGCTCCCGGATAGCGCAGCCGCAGGATGTACAGCAGGTCGAAGTCGTCACGACGGGCGGCGAAGACCTCCTCGGCGCGCCCCGCCACGATCCGGCGGCGCAGGCGCGCCGCAGCGGCCTGGCCGGCGACCAAGTCCTCGAGACCGGCGTGGGTGAGCCCGTGCCGGTCCATCCACTCCAGTGTGGCCCGCTCGGTCAGCAAGCCCTTGGCGCGGCGGAAGGCGTCCATGGCCTCCTGGAGCTCGGCATCGGTCAGCCCGACCGTGCCGCTGTGGACCTCCTCCTCGACCAGGCGGGCGTTGACCAGACGTTCGGCCAGCCGTACATCGTCCCAGAGCACATCCAGGATGGAGATCGCCTGGCTCATGGAAGTGTCGACCCCGTTGATGCGCATGATGATGTCGTCACCGCTGTGCTGGCTGCCGCGCAGCGGCCAGGGCAGAGCCCGGTCCGGGGAGAGGGCCAGTGAGACCGTGCCATCCGCCATCCTGATCAACAGATCGTAGTGGTACGTCCCGTCGGCGGGTTCGCGACGCCACACCAATCGCATCGGCACACCGGGATGGCGGTCATGGAGAGGAGCCAGCTGCTTCCTCGCCCCCTCCGGCTGGGTGTCCGTCATCTGGCGGAGACAGGCCAGCGCGTCCATCAGAAGGGAGGCGGGAAGACGGTCAGACGGTACGGACACGCTCAAGCTCCTTCAAGCAGGACGTCGCAGACAGCCTCGCTGATCGGCAGGCCGGTGAGCTTCTCGATCCAGAGCCACTGGCCGTTCGGGTTGATCTCCAGGAAGAAGTAGCGGCCTTCGGGGGTCAGGATCAGGTCGATGGCCCCGTACCGCAGATCGAGCCGGTTCAGCAGGGCCAGACATCGGGCGGCGACCTCGTCGGGCAGCCGGTGAACCAGGTGCGGGGTGGCCTGGATGTCGTAGCGCCGCCAGTCGAGGCGGGACCGGTTGGACGCCTGGGAGTGGATCTCGGCGGCGAAGACCCGCCCGCCCACCGCGGTGACCCGCAGTTCGACGCTTTTGGGTATCCGCTCCTGCACAATGATCGGGCAGAACCGTAGCGCGTCGGCGTAGGCCACGTCGCGGGGGGAGACCGTCTCGCAGTATCGCGCGACCATGCCGCCGTCCGCCAAGCCCTGCACCCAGGGGGTGTTCAGCGGCTTGGTGATGATCTGGCCGTCGTGCCGGTCGTGGAAGTCAAGGAAGGCCTCCGCGCTCGTGGTGATCACTGTCTCCGGGACCACGAAGCCGAGCTCGGCCGCCAGAGCCAGCTGGAACGACTTGTGCCCCGCCCGGCGGAGGATCGACTCCTTGGCAGGGAATTGGGGGCAGCCGAGGTGCTCCCAGAGCCCCGTAAGAAAAGTCTGACACTCCTTGGCGACGTAGTCCGCGATCGCCGGGTCGGTGAGGGCGGGGTCAGGCTCCACGGGCATCGGGCGACGCAGCCACAGCGCCGCCAGGCCGTCCAAGTCGACGGTCTCCCCTGACGTGCTCAGGAACCTGCGAACCTGTCCGCTCCGGTAGGTCAGATCGACCTGCCCGGCCACCGGGTAGCGCCGGGGATCGAAGATGGTGGTGCGCGCCCCGCGCCTGGCGAGGTGTTCGCGGACGAGCGTGGTATGCGGATCGTCCTCGTGATCGTAGGTGAGGACGAGCACATGAGGGGGAGGCAACGAGGTCCCTTCGTGGTGGATCCCGGTGCGGGGCGTCCGGAACGCCCCGCACCGGATGCTCCCGGGCCTAGCCCGGCCGGGAGCCCGTGCTGTCTATGGCGGCCGCCGGGCCGCCTGGCTCGCGAGAGGCCGGCCGCGCCCCACCCGCGAGGTCAGGCGATCCCGGCGGTCATTCGGCGGCTAGTAGATCCAGTCGTCGGTGTAGCAAGCGTCGTTGATGTAAGTGCCGCAGGTGTCGATCGGCGGCAACCCCCCGCTGACGCCGAGAAGCCGGCTCTCGTCCAGCTCCACGCCGACGGCGGCGATGTCGGCGAGCTTGGTGCGCGACATGGTGCTCCTTTCCCGTTGGAGACCCCTGTGGGCCTCTCGCGATCCACACTGCGCCACCCGGCTTGTGGATCACTTGTGTCTAGGCTTGTGGATCACTTGCGTCCGGTGAAACGTCTTGCGGACCCGCCAGCCGGGCGTACGGCCCGCCCGCGCGCAGCAGCTTCTCGTGGGTGCCCGCCTCCACGACGCGGCCCCTGTCCAGTACGAGGATCAGGTCGGCATCCCGCACGGTGCTCAGTCGGTGGGCGATGACGACGCGCGTCTGGTCGAGCCGCGCCAGGTTCGCCTCGATCGCCGCCTCGGTCGTCGTGTCCAGGTGGCTGGTGGCCTCATCCAGGAGCAAGAGCCTCGGCCGGGAAAGCAGCGCCCTGGCCAGAGCGATGCGCTGGCGCTGCCCACCGGACAGGCCGCTGCCTTCGGCCAGCCGGGTGTGGTATCCCATCGGCATGGCCACGATCTCCTCGTGTACACAAGCCAGCCGAGCCGCCTCAGCCACCTCCTCGGCCGAGGCGTCGGGGGCGTTGAGCGCGATGTTCTCGGCGATCGTCCCGGTGAACAGCACGGGCTCCTGCGGAACCACCCCGAACTGGCGGCGGAGCGCGCTGGGGTCGAAACGAGAGGCAGGCACCCCGTCGTACCGGATCTCACCCTCATCCGGGGAGAAAAGCCCGAGCAGTAACCGGGCGAGGGTGCTCTTGCCCGATCCCGATCGCCCCACCAGGGCAATCTTCTGCCCGGGGGTCACCTCCAAGCTGACACCCCGCACGACCCACGGCCCCTCAACCGCATAGCGGAAACCGACCCCGTCCAGACTGATGCCGCCGGCCAGGGGCATGGTCACCGCGTCGATCGGGACAGGCTCGGCTTCCACCTGCCAGACATCGGTCAGGCGCTCGGCGTACGGCCTGACCACCTGAAGCGACCGGAGACCACCAATGAGCGTGGTCAGCAGCGACAACGCCACGGCGGCCAGCGCCTGCAAAGCGAGCATCTCGCCCAGAGAGAGCTCTCCCGAGACGACCTGCCGGGCTCCAACCCAGACCAGAACCAGCGGGGCGGTGAACCGCAGGGTGTCGAGGGCCGCCTGCTGCACGCCCTGTGCCCGGCCGCTGCGCCAAGAGTGCTCCGTGTGCGTGGCCAGCAGTTCCGTCCACCGGTGCCGGACGCGCGACTCGGAGCCCGACGCCTTGACGCTCTCAATGCCGCGCACGGCCTCCACGAGCTGGCTCTGGACGTCGCTGCGGGTGGTCGTCTCGCGGTGGGCCAAGTCGCCGACATGCCGCCGGGTGGCCAGCAGCAGGCCGATCTGTGCCAGCACGAACGCCAGCAAGCAGGCGCTGATCAGCGGGCTTCGCGCTGTGATCATGGCCAGGTAGCCCAGCGCCAGCGGGCCGTCGAACAGGGCGAGAAGCGCCTGGCTGGTGAGGACCTCTCTGATCAGCACGGTGCCCATGACCCGGTTGGACAGATCCACCGAGCCGCGCAGGGCGAAGAACCGATACGGCGCCGCCAACAGCCGCGTCCCCGTGGTCTCCAGCAGGTCGGCATCGGCCCTGACCCGCAGGGACGCGAGTGCGCACGCGCGCAGTGCCCCCAAGGCCGCGTGCGCAGCGAACGCGGTCAGCACGCCCAGCCCGAGCACGGTGACCAATTCCCCCTCGGCTGAGAGCACCACTCGGTCCACGATCACCCCGGTCAGGGCGGGAAGCAGAAGCCCGAAACCCTGCAGGATGACACCAAGCAGGAACAGCAGCGCGATCAGGCCGCGCCGGGCGGCGAAGGCCGCACGGGCGAACCCGGCCCACCAGTGGCCATGCCCATCGCCGAAGCGCCCTCGGGAAAAGTCCGGCCCGGGCTCGAAGACCAACACCACCCCGCTGAAGGACGCGGCGAACTCCTCCTCGCTCACTCGGTGACGGCCCGCGCCCGGATCTACGATCTCGACCTGGCCTCGGCGATACCCCTCCACAACGACGAAGTGATGGGACCGCCAATGCGCGACCGCGGGAAGAGGGACGTGCGGGAGCTCGGAGGCGGGGATGGAAAACGCCCGCGCGGTGAGGCCTCGACGGCGGGCGGCGCGGATCAGGCTCAACGCGGTCGTACCGTCGCGCCCGACGCCTAGCTCGTCGGAGAGCGCGCGGACGGTGGTGTGGTGCCCGTGCGCGCCCAGGACCATGGCGAGGCAGGCGGCACCGCATTCGGGCAAAGCGTTCTGGAGTTTGATCTGGACTCTCGACCGACTGAACTTCACGAACCCCGAAGTGTCCTCTAGCCCACTGGCATCCGGCTTGGAGACCGCTGGAGCGCCCAGGAACCCTTGCGCTCCTGTGCGTGCCAGAAATTCGACCGCCCTACGCGACCTGCGCATACTCGTGGATTGCCGCGGGGACGGACGGGTCGAGGGAGACCCGGGGCACGGGCGAGATGCCGGCTCCTGCGGCGACCAGTGGGGCGAGGTCAGTGATGCGAGGATGGCCGGGTGAACGATCTGCTTGGCCGGCTCAGAGAACTGCTGCTCGACACCGGCTACACCATCGACGGTGTCCGCGAGCGCCTCGGCGAGGTCGCCGCCACCGCGCTGTCCCGTGAGGAAACGGTGCCCGCGCTTCGCGCCACCCGCGAAGGTGACCTGCTCGGCACGCTGATCCGGCTGTGGTGGCTCGGCGTCCCGGTGGAGGCGCCCCCGGACCTCCCGGTCGCCGAACTGGCCGCCGCGGGCCTGGTGGCCGTCGAGGGGGACCGGATCACCTCCAGGGTCCACCTGCAGCCGTGGGAGACGGGCGGTTACGTCGTCTCCGACCGTAAGGTCAGGCCCGGTGACCCGGCGCTTCGCGAGGACCACGTCGTCGGTGCGGGAGGCGCCTCGGCGAACCTGGCCCAGCTGGTGTCCCGCCGCCCGGTGGAGCGTGCCCTGGACCTCGGCACCGGGTGCGGCGTTCAGGTGCTGCACCTGGCGGACAGGGCCCAGGAGATCGTGGCGACCGACGTCAACCCCCGCGCGCTGGAGCTTGCCCGGCTGAGCTGGGCGCTGTCCGGGATCGAGGGGGTGGACGCTCGGGAGGGCTCCCTGTTCGACCCGATCCCGGACGAACGCTTCGACCTGATCGTCTCCAACCCGCCGTTCGTGATCTCTCCCGCCGGCCGGTTCACCTACCGGGAATCCGGTTTCCAGGCCGACGGTTTCTGCCGCGACCTCGTACGGCTGGCCCCCCGCTTCCTCGCCCCCGGCGGCACCTGCCAGCTCCTGGCCAACTGGCTGCACGTCGACGGCGAGGACTGGCGAGACCGGGTGGGCGGGTGGCTGACCGGGACCGGGTGCGACGGCTGGGTGGTGCAGCGGGACGTCCAGGACCCGGCCGAATATGTGGAGCTGTGGCTGAGGGACGCCGCGGAACAGGGCACCTCTCGCTATCGCGAGCTCTACGACGACTGGCTCGGGTGGTTCGAGTCCATGAACGTGACCGGGATCGGCTTCGGCTGGATCACCCTGCACGACTCCGGCAGCCTCGACCCGGTCGTGCGGGTGGAGGAGCTCGGCCAGCGGGTGGAGCTCCCGGTCGGCGCCTATGTGGACGAGGTGCTCGGCTCGATCACCGGAGCGCACCGGCTGGCCGGCGCGGAACTGCTGGGGGCCCGGCTCGCGGTGGCCGACGGTGTGCTTGAGGAGCGGATCGGTCCGCCCGGTGCCGAGGATCCGGCCAGGATCGTGCTCCGGCAGACGCGGGGGCTGCGCCGCAGCGCACAGGTGGGGACCGTGGAAGCGGCTCTCGCCGGGGTCTGCGACGGCGAGTATCCACTGGATCCGCTGCTCGCCGCGATCGCGGAGCTTACCGGGGAAAACCCAGATGACCTGCGGTCGAAGGCCCCGGACGTGCTCCGTCCACTGATTGCCGAAGGGTTTTTCCACATATCCACAGGATGACTGTCCACAGGCTGTGGATATGACTGCCGATCGGTTGTTGATCCGATGTTGAACGCCGGAGGGGAAGCTGTGGCTGTGGGCACGGAACCGGGGGGGTAAGGAGCCGTGTCGAGTCCGGCCGGCCGTCAATGTGAGGCGGCCGGCCATCGGGTGACGCAACCGGATAACCGGGCCCCCTACGCGTCACCCCGTGGCCCGACGGCCGGCCGGGCGCCCCACAGCCGACTTCCAGGTTCCAGGCAGACGGGAAACCCGGTGATCAACCACGTTTGGATGACGCGCCTCGACGACGATCTGTACGACGGGTTCGGGTCAGTTGCCGATGCGGTCACGGTCGGCGCCGTTATGGCCGGCGTCGATGCTGTCGAGCAGGACGCGCAGGTCAGCGGCCTCGGGTGCGCCGAGCCTGACGAAGATGTCATAGGCCCGCTGGAGGCAGTCGCGGCTGCGCCCGGTGCTGCCGAGACCGGCGAGCGCCCTGCCTAGAACCCACAGGGACAACGCCTCGCCGTACGGATGACCGATCTCGCGGCTCACCGTCAGGGCCTGTTCCGCATGGCGGGTCGCCTCGGAGAACCGGCCGGCGGCGATCAGCGTCTCGGCCAGCCGGGAGCAGACCCGCTGTTCCCACACCCGCTGCTTGCTGGCCCGGAAGAAGGCCAGGCACTCGGCGTGGTGATGAACCGCCTCGTTGAGCCGCCCGACCCGGGACAGCACCATGCCCAGGTGATAGCGGGCCCGGGCGGTGCCCGCGCTGGAGCCGATCTCGATGAAGCGGGCCAGCCCCTGCTCGGCGGCGGCGATCGCCTCCTCCGGCTGGCCCAGGAACAGATGGTCGCGGGCGGAGTAGCTGAGCGTCAGAGCCTCCCCGCCCGCCGCGCCGACCTCCCTGAACTCCTTGCGCGCCGCGTCGAACCAGGCCAGCGCCTCCAGGTGGCGGCGCTGGCGCCCGGCCACGACGGCCAGCGCGTTCATCGCCTCACCGGCGACGATCCGGTCGCCCCTGGCGGCCAGGTCCAGGCAGGTCCGGAACTCGCCTTCCGCCTCGGCCAGCCGGTTGGCGCCGAACAGCACCCGGCCGAGCACGTAATGGCAGCGCAGCTCGCTGGAGGTGGCGCCGAGCCGCCGGGCGACGGCGAGCATCGCCCGGGTGCGCTGGTCGAACTCATGGGTGTGGCTGCCCGACTCCAGCAACGGCTCCATGGCCAGCAGCAGATCGGCCCCGGGCAGCAGCGCCTCGGCCTCCTGCGCGCCGGTCACCCGGGCGATCGACGCGAACATCGACTCGGCCTCGACCGAGAGCCACGCCACGGCCTCGTCGGCGGAGACGAACGTGTGACCTGACCCGGTCACCACGAGCCGGTCGGCGACCATGCTGCCCTCGTAGGCAAGCCGGTGCGCCGATCGAGCGGAGGCCAGGTAGAAGTCGAGCAGCCGGCGCAGCGCGGGCCCGCTCTCCCCGTCGGTGATCGCGCCCTCTTCGATCCGCTCCGCCGTACGGCGGGCGAAAAGCCTGAGCAGGTCGTGGAAGCGGTAGCGGCCCGGTGTGGGCGCCTCCAGAAGACTGGCGTCCACCAGGGACTCCAGGATGTCCTCGGTGTCCATCGGGCTCAGCGCGAGCACCGCGGCGGCGGCTCCGATCGAGATGTCCGGGCCGCCAGGCAGGGAGAGCAGCCGGAACGCCCGGGCCTGGGCGGGGCTGAGCTGGCCGTAACCGAGGGCGAAGGTCGCCTCCACCGCGAGGTTTCCCACGCGCATCTCGTCCAGGCGACGGCGCTCGTCGGCCAGCCGGAGCACCAGCGAGGCGACCGTCCAGGAGGGCCGGGAGGCCAGGCGGGCCGCCACGATCCGCACCGCGAGAGGCAGGAAGCCGCAGGCGGCGACGACGTCCATGGCCACGGCGCGTTCCGCCGCCACCCGATCGGCGCCGACGATGGTGCCGAACAGCGTCAGCGCCTCGTCCGGTTCCATGACGTCCAGGTCGAACAGCCGGGCCGCCGCCAGATCGGCGAGCTTGCCGCGGCTGGTCACGATCGCCGCGCAGCCGGTCGAGCCGGGCAGCAGGTGGCTGACCTGGGCGGCGTCCCTGGCGTTGTCGAGCAGCACCATCATCCGCCGATCGGCCAGGAGCGAGCGGAACAGCGCGGACCGCTCGGCCAGGCCGTCCGGGATGACGTCGGCGGGCAGGCCGAGTCCGCGCAGGAACGCCGCCAGCACGGACTCGGGCGCGGTCGGCTCCTCACCGTATCCGCGCAAGTCGGCGTAGAGCTGGCCGTCGGGGAACAGGTCCTGCATGGCGTGGGCGACGTGCACCGCGAGCGTCGTCTTGCCGACGCCGCCGATGCCCGAGATGGCGGCCACCGGCATGCCGTCGGCACCGGCCTGGGCGGACAGCAGGGTGCGCAGCCGGGCGATGATCTGGCGCCGGCCGGTGAAGTCGTTCACCGCCGCGGGGAGCTGCGCAGGGCGTGGCAGCTCGTGACTCCAGGGCTCGGCGCCCTCCGCCTCACCGGCCGGTTTCTGGGATTCGGCGGGCGCGGGCCGTACCGGGTCGGCGGCGACGGTGACGGGCACGGAGGTGGCGGCGAGGCTCGGGTCGCCGGTGAGAATGCGCTGGTGCAGGGCGGTCAGGCCGGGACCCGGCTCGATGCCGAGCTCGTCGATCAACGCCTCACGGGTGTCGGTGAAGACCGCGAGGGCGTCCGCCTGCCGGCCGCACCGGTAGTAGGCCAGCATCAACTGGGCGCGGAGCCGCTCGCGGAGCGGGTGGTCGGCGGTCAGCGCGATCAGCTCGGAGACGATGTCGGCGTGCCGGCCCAGCTCCAGATCCAGGTCCATCAGGGTTTCCAGCACGCTCATCCGGCGCTCGGCGAGCCGGTCGCGCTGATGCTCGGCGTAGGGCCCGACGGCCCCGGCCAGCGGTTCTCCGGTGCACAGCGCCAGACTCGCGCGCAGGCTGGCGGCCGCGCGGTCAAGGTCGCCGGAACGCCGGGCGGTCTCGGCCTCCTGGACGCCTCGCTCGAACAGATGCAGGTCGAGGATGCCGCCGTTCAGGCGTAACGCGTAACCCCGGCCCACCGAGGTGAGCAGCTCGGGGCGGGTGCGCGGGGACCTGTCGGGCTCCAGTACGGCGCGCAGCCGGGAGACGTAGGTGCGCAGCGCTCCGAGCGCGCGGGGCGGGGCGTCCTCACCCCAGACCGCGTCGATCATCTCGGTCGGGGTCACCGCCCGGCTCTCGCGCAGGAGCAACATCGCCAGAATGGAACGTTGCAGTGGTGTGCCCAGATCGAGCTCGATGCCCTCACGCCAAGCCTGGATATGGCCGAGCACGGCGAAGCGCAGCCCCTCTTCGCTGCCCTGAACAGCCATTTCCTGGATCTCCGCCCTAACGGAAAGTTTTATGGCCAAATAATAGATCCTTCAATGCTTACTCCAAAGGTGACGGCCTGCCCGTTAACCGAGGCGTTGATCGGTCGTTAATCGGGTGTTGAGCTGTGACCGTGATGCTGAGGCATGTCGGGCATGGCGCCATACGGGGGCGGTCATGCCCGACATGTCAGCCAATTGCAGGCGTTGGTAAAGGGGTTGTAAGCGCGGTGCAGGTGGCTCGTCCTATCAATGAGCCATGACTCCCCGGCAAAAGACAGGAGTCGTCCCCACCCTCAAGGAGAACCACCATGCGCCACACGATCCGCAACATCCTGGGCCTCGCCGCAGCCACCGCCGTCATCGCGGTCGGCGCCCCGGCCCTGACCTCTTCGGCCTCGGCCGCCACGCTCACGGCGAGCTCGACCGCCAGTGACTACGACGACTACTGGGGCTCCTACTACTCCAAGTACTACAACGACTCCCGCGCCAGGGCGAAGGGGCACGTGTGGAGCGACGACGCCGACAGGATCCACGTCGACGGCAGGCTCTACGACAAGTACTCGCCGTACTGGCTCTGCGGCTACGTCCAGGTGAAGTTCGAGAACGCCGACGGCGACGAGTCCACCTACTGGGCCAAGAAGTGCGGCTCCAGCGGCTACAAGTACTTCCACTTCGCGCAGCAGGACGTCGACAACGTCCAGGTCCGGGTCTGCTACTGGGACGAGAACCAGGGCAAGAAGAAGCTGTGCGGCAAGTGGAACTACATCTACGAGATCGACGGCGACGACGAGGAGTAGTTATCAGCCGAGGAGCGGTGACAAGAGAGGCGGTAATCAGCCGCCGGATGAACATCAGGCCCGCCCGAAGCCTCGGGCGGGCCTTTTGTTCCAAAAGTCATCGAAGTGACGGGGTGCCTCTACGCTGCCTCGACCCAGCCGAGCCGCGCATGGAGCCGTTCTCGGACCAGCGGCCATTCGGAACTCAGGATCGAGTAGTACGCGGTATCTCGGACCGTGTCATCGGCGCCTCGGGTCTCCGCCCGTCGCACACCGTCGAGTTGTGCGCCGAGGGCCTCGATGGCGGCCCGGGATCGTACGTTACGTACATCGGCTTTGAGCGTGATGCGGTGGACCTGCCAGGTCTCGAAGGCGAGCGAGAGCATCAGATACTTGCTCTCCCGGTTGACACCCGTGCCCTGGGCCGAAGCGGCCAGCCAGGTGTAACCGATGTCGGCCACGGACGGGACCTCGCCCACCGCTCCCTGTGCACCCGGCGGCCAGGGCATGGGACCCTGCCAGTACTCCAGGTTCATGAGACGGGTGGCACCGACAATGCGGTCGGTGTGTAGCCACCGGATGGCGAAGGGCATCGTGCGGCCCTCCGCCTGCTCAGCCAGAGTGGCCTCCACGTAGGAGACCATCTCGCCCCGGCCATGGGGAACGCGAGTGAAGGCGTAAGTAGAACGGTCTTCACTCGCCGCGGCGACGAGGTCGTCGACCACCGCGAGGCTGAGCGGTTCCAGGCGCACGGAGCGCCCGGACAGGGTGACAAAAGCGGGCATGAGCACATGATGGGGGCTCACTGACATGCCTGGTGCCAAATGACACGAGACATCTTGGTGAGCATCCAGAAAAGTGCTCGCCTTCTCGCTGCCTGATGGGTAAAAGCCCAGGTCAGAGCATGCGGATACTATCTCAGGCGCTCCTGGCGCCTGAGTAAATTTTCCTCCAAGTGACGTCTGTCAGTGATCACCTCGCCGCCGGGGCCGGAACCAAGGGGGCGAGTCTGTGCCTGGCCGGCGCCCGCCGCAGGGCGTTGAGGCCGGTCAAAGCCTCATTCAGGTGGTCCAGAGAGGCAGAGATCCAGGGCAGTTCGAGCGGGTCGGGAGCGCTCAGCGCGGCCAGCCGCTGCTCCGTCGTCTCGCCGTACAGGAGGCTGGTCGCCACCCGCACTCGCAGGGCCCTGGGGTCGTCGCCGAAGGCGTGGCCCGGAAGCACCCCGACGCCGTGCTCGTCGAGCAGGTTCGCGGTCAGCTCGGCCGAGGTCGCGAAGTCCAGTCCGGTGAAGTCGGGATAGAGGTAGAAGCCGCCTTGCGGCGCGTCCACCCGCACGCCCGCCAGGACGAACCGTTCGTACACGGCACGCGCCACCGTGGCGTGCAGCCGCCGGCTCTCGTCGATCCGTTCGACGAGCTCGGCGGGCTCGGTGTAGGCATAGGCCGCGGCCTGCTGGACGGGAGCGGCCGGGCTGGACCAGATCTCGCTGGCCACCGCCAGCAGCCGGTCACGCAGTTCCGCGGAGGGGAGCCGGGCCACGCCGATCCGCCAGCCGCCCAGGGCCAGGCTCTTGCTGAGCCCGCTGGTGATCACGGTGCGCTCGGGGGCCAGGTCGGCCGGGCTGAGGAAGTTCGTGGCGGGATCGTGGACGAGATCACGGTAGATCTCATCGGAGATGATCGTGAGGTCGAGGTCGCGGGCGATCTCGGTGAGGCGCCGGATCGTGTGCGCGGTGGCGAGCGTGCCGCTGGGGTTGTCGGGCAGCGTGACCAGCAGTGAGCGCACGTCACGTCCCTGGGAGCGCGCGTGCAGGACCGTGGAGGCGACACGTTCGGGGTCCGGCACCCCTCCCTCGCCGGGGGGCGCCGGAACGAACAGGGGACGCGCCCCGACAAGATCCGCCTGGGCGGCGTAGCTGACCCAGCTCGGCATCGGCAGCACGATGTCGCCGCCGATCGCGAGCAGCAGGCCGTACAGCAGGGGCTTGCTGCCGGGGCCGCAGACCACCAGCTCGGGGTCGGTGGGCAGGCCTCGCCGCCGCCAGTATCCGGCCGCCGCCTCACGCAGCGTGGCCGCCCCGGCGACCGGTCCGTAACCGTTGTGCCCGGACGCGGCGGCCAGCCGCTCGCACAGTGCCGGATGAACGGGCAGCCCGGCCTCGCCGAAGGCCAGGTGCAGCACGCGCTCACCGGCGCGCCGTCTTCGCTCGATGTCCTCGTTGGCCGCCAGCGTGGCGGAGAGCGTCACGTTCATGGGGGTCCTTCCCGGTCATTGCGGAACGTTCCCAAGCCTGGTGGGGTGTAGGCATCAGGACAAGCTTCGGTTGTTGTGGGTAGGCATAAGGAAGTCTGATGCTCGATTTGCGGCGTTTAGCCCTGATCTGCGAATTTGCGCGGCGTGGAAGCATCGCGGCGACCGCCCTCTCCCTGGGCTACACTCCGTCGGCGGTCTCGCAGCAACTGGCCGCTCTGGAACGCGAGGCCGGGGCCGTGCTGCTCGACCGGACCGCCCGCAGCGCCGAGCTGACCGACGCCGGACGCCGCCTGGTCGAGCACGCCGAACGCATCCTGTCGATGGTGGAGGCCGCAGAGTCGGACTTGTCCGCCCAAGCGGTGATCCCCTCGGGCAGGGTCACCGTCACCGCCTTCCCCACCGCCGCGGTGGCCTTCGCGCCGGCCCTGGCGCGCTCGCTGCGCCGCCACACCGAGCTGACCCTGCGGATGGGGCAGGGACGCTCCGGGCGGGGGATGCGCGAGGTCCAGTCGGGCGAGGTGGACATCGCTCTGGTGGACGACTGGTACGGCCGGGTGCGCGAGTCGGACACGATGCGGGTTTTCCCGCTGCTGCACGACCCGCTGGTGCTCGTGGTGCCGCGCAGGCACCGGCTCGCCGACCTGGACGAGCCCGTGAACCTGCGGGAGCTTCGTGACGAGCCGTGGATGGCCACCCCGGACGGCGAGCCCTCCCGCCTGGCCGTGGACCGCCTGCTGGCCGACGTCGGTGGCGCCCAGCCGGTGCCGTGGGAGTTCGAGGGACTGGGCACCATTCTCGGCCTGGTGGCCAAAGGCATCGGCATCGCGGCCGTTCCCGCGCTGGCCCTGGCCTCCGGAGTCCGCGGCATCGTCGTCCGCGAGTTTCCCGGGCCCCCGGTCGGCCGTGACGTCCACGCCGTCGCCCGCGCCTCCAGCGTCCACCGTCCCGCCGTCTCCGTCACCCTGCGAGCCGTCCACGTCGCCGCCCGCCTCATCGCCGCCGACCTCGACGCGGTGGAGCTCGCCGCCCGGTAACGTCGGAGCGTGTCTCCCTCCTATGAGCTTGAGCGGTTGCTGTCGGTCGGCGGGTCGAAGCTGGTCGCCGGGGTGGACGAGGTCGGGCGAGGAGCCTGGGCGGGGCCGGTGGCGGTCTGCGCGGTGGTCACGGATCTGTCCGAGCCGCCCGCGGGACTGACCGACTCCAAGATGCTCGGTCCCGCTCGCCGCGCCGCCATGTTCGCCGAGATCACCGAGTGGGCGGCCGGGATCGGGTACGGCGAGGCGTCACACGAGGAGATCGACTCGCTCGGCATGACCGAGGCCCTGCGCCGGGCGGCCAGACGGGCGCTGGCGGAACTGCCGGTGAGACCCGACGCGGTCATCCTCGACGGCAAGCACGACTACCTGGGCGCGCCGTGGCCGGTCCGGTGCGAGATCAAGGCCGACCTGTCCTGCGTCTCCGTGGCCGCCGCCTCGGTGATCGCCAAGGTCCGCCGCGACGGCTACATGGCCTCACTCGGCTTCGAGGAGTACGGCTTCGCCGACAACGCGGGCTATCCCTCTCCGGCCCACCAGCAGGCCCTGGCCTCGCTCGGGCCGACGGAGCACCATCGCCTGTCGTGGTCCTACCTGGACGACCTGCCCCAATGGCGCCACCTCAAGAAACACCGCAACCCCCTGGCCGGCGAGGGACAGCTGGATCTGTTCGGATAGAGGGTCATCCGCCCGCCGAGCTGTCAGGTCGTTCGAGCTCTTCGGCGATGTCGGGATTGATCAGCCGGAGAAGATCGAACGCCTGCTTCCTGCGAAGCCTGGCTGGAATGGTGATCTGACCTTTCCGGTTCACTCGCACCGTATCAAGGTACTCACTATGCGTATCGGTGTCTTTCTGGTTGCGGCGGGATTTCCGGGGCGGGAGCCGGGGGAGGTGCTGCGCGACACGGTGGAGGCGATCGTGGCCGCCGAGGAGGCGGGGTTCGACGACGCGTGGATCGCCGAACACCATTTCATGTCGTACGGCGTGTGCCCGTCGGCGGCGACGCTGGCCGGGGTGGCGCTGGGCCGTACGACCAGGATCCGGATCGGGACGGCGGTGAGCGTGCTGTCCACACGGCACCCGGTCGACCTGGCGGAGCAGGCGGCGATCCTCGACCAGGTCTCGGGCGGGCGGTTCGTGCTCGGGGTGGGCAGGGGCGGGCCATGGGTGGATCTGGAGGTGTTCGGGACGGGGCTGGCGAGGTTCGAACGCGGTTTCGGCGAGTCGCTCGACCTGCTGTGCGCGGCGCTCACGCGCGACACGATCTCCGCCGAGGGGGAGTTCTTCCGGTTCAGGCGGGTGCCGATGGTCCCGGCGGCCCGGCTCCGGCCGGTCGTCGCGTGCACCTCGGCCGAGACCGTGGCGCTCGCCGCCGAACGCGGGCTGCCGATGCTGCTGGGCATGCACATCGGAGACGAGGAGAAGGCCTCCATGCTGAGGAGCTACACGAAACTGGCCGTGCGGGAGGGTGGGAAGTCGGGGAGCTGTGGGGAACCGGTCAGGCGGGGAGGCGGGACAGGGAGTCAGGGTGGGGGGTCAGATGGCTGGAGAGAGGTGGGGACGGAGTGGTCGTCCCCTCTCACTCATGTCGCGGCCGCCGTCGGTCACGTGGGCGACTCGACGGCCGAGGCCGTACGGGAGCTGAGGCGGGCCATGCCGAGGTGGCTGGAGCCGGGGCTTGCGGGCTACGTGCCGGTGGACGGCCGCGCGCGGTCAGAGCGCGACATTTCGCGATATGTGGATTTCCTCTGTGACACGCATCCGGTCGGCTCGCCCGATCGCTGCGTCGAGAAGATCAGGCGGACGGCAGAGGCCACCGGACTGCGGCACCTGATCCTCATGGTCGAGGGTGCGGGCGATCGGGCCCGCACCCTCGACAACATCAGGCGGCTCGGAGCCGACGTGCTGCCCCGAGTCCGTTAGCAGTCGACCAGCTCGGGTTTCTGGTTGAGGATCTGGGACCTGGCGGTGACGAACTCCGCGTGGGCCTTGGTGGCCGACGGGTCGAAGACCGCGACCCGGTGGCAGTTCTGGAAGGCCAGCCTGACCCCGAAATGACGTTCCAGGGCGCCGCGCATGGCGTCGCTGGCGAGACAGCGCAGGAGCTGGCCGCGGGCGGCCTCGTCCGGCGGGGGAACGGTGTTGTCGGCGAATTCGGCGCCGGTGCGGTCACGCTGCTGGACCAGCTCGCTGATCACCGACCAGGCGTAGGGCAGGGAGTCGCGTACGCAGGCGACGAATGCCGCGTCGTCCACCTCACCGGCTTTCGCCTGATCGAGAAGATCGTTTGAAACGGTCAGCGACATGCTGCGTTCTCCTCTCAGAAGGGGATCATTCAGACACTAGGTCGGGCCCGATGAGCGCTCCATCTAGCGCAGGAGCGACACTCGTGTGGGTCCGAAAACGAAGTCCGGGTCGACCTGGGCGGCGAGATCCTGCCCGGTGGCCCTGTTCGCCCAGGCCTCCGCGTTGCGGAGGTGGAACTGCACGGCCTGGCGGCCGAACCGCTCCCAGTCTTTCTCCTGGGCGTCCAGATGCTTCAGGATCTTGTCCAGGGCCCTGACGTTGGCCGGCTCCAGGTCTTCCAGGGTGAACGGGCGCCCTTGCTCCATGGCGCGGATCGCCGCCGAGTGCTCCAGGCAGACCAGGAGATCCTTGCCCACCTGCTCACGCAGGAACTCCACGTCGCCGGGGCCGTGCACCTTGTTGCCGACCACCGCGATCGGCACGTCGTAGTCGGCCGCGTAGTCGCGGTATTGGCGGTAGACGCTCACTCCCTGCCGGGTCGGCTCGGCCACCAGGAGCGTCAGGTCGAAGCGGGTGAACAACCCCGAGGCGAACGAGTCGGCTCCGGCGGTCATGTCCACCACCACGTATTCGCCGGCGCCGTCGAGCAGATGGTTGAGATAGAGCTCCACCGCGCCGACCTTGGAGTGGTAACAGGCCACCCCCAGGTCGTCGTCGCTGAACGGGCCGGTCACCATCAGCCGTGGCCCGTCGGGGGTGGCGACGGCGAAGCGCGCGTGGATGACGTCGTCGGGCTCCTCCAGGCACAGCAGTCGCGAGCCGCGGCCTGGCGGAGTGGTCTTCACCATCGCCGAGGCCGAGGAGATGCGCGGGTTGTCCCCGCGCAGATATTCCTTGATCTCTGTCAGGTGCGCGCCCATCGGGCGCGGCAACGCGCTGTCGGCCATGCCCAGAGCCATGCCCAGGTGCTGGTTGATGTCGGCGTCGATCGCCGTCACAGGCCCGCCCCGGCTCGCTGTGTATCTCGCGAACAGCGCCGACAGAGTCGTCTTGCCGCTGCCGCCCTTACCGACGAATGCCACCCTCACGACGACGATCCAATCTGATTATGAAAACCATTGCAACCTCTGCGAGTGATTATCATGCCACGCTCGGTGAGAACGCGTGGCCGCTATGGGCGAGGGCCGACCGCCAGCGGGTGGATCGCGCGGCCGCTACCGGCCGTGACCGGAGCCGCCGGACTCGCCGGACTCGCCGGACTCGCCGGCCTGAAGCCGTTCCACTGACCGGCGCAGATCTCGGAGCTCCTCCAACGCGCTGTTGAGCAGGCGGAGGGTCTCGGCCTCCCGGGCGTCGGCCTCCTCGCCGAAGCGGGAGACGAACCAGGACGCGAAGGAGGCGGCGACCACGCCGAGCAGGCAGACGCCGCCGAGCATCAGGACTCCGCCGATCAGCCGGCCTTTGCCGGTGACGGGATAGGTGTCGCCGAAGCCCGTGGTGGCGATCGTGCTGACCGCCCACCACACGGCGTCGCCGAAGCCGGTGATGTTCGCCCCCGGCACGGCGCGCTCCACGTTGAGTACGGCGAGGGCCGCGGTGAGTCCCAGCAGCAAGGTGGTGAGACCGGCGTAGGCCGCGACCCGCGTGTTGAAGTCCAGCCCGTGTGGCCGGCGCCGGATCGACGCTCTGCCGAGCACGCCTACGACCAGCAGCGGGCGGAGCGTGGGCACGACCAGGGTCAGCAGGGCCAGCCAGTTGCGCCGCAGGAACGCCCGGCGGTCGGGCGCGAGCGCCAGCCGTACGGTGATGTCGGCCGCGAACAGCAGCCAGGTGCCCAGCAGGGTCGTCCGGCACGTCGCCACCCACCCGGGAGGCAGGCCGGGCGCGAGCGTCAGGACCGCGAAGGCGGCGAGGAAGGCCAGGGAGGCGAGAATGAGCGGAACCTCGCTCATCCGCTCCCACCGCTTCAGCCGCGAGGGGGCCCTCCCGGGGGGCGGGTGCGAGGGGACGCTCCCGGAGGGCGGGTTCACGGCGGCGGGTCAGGTGCCGAGCGGGCAGGCTCCGGTGGCAGGCTCCTCCTGAACGGGCAGGCGCCGCCTCACCGTCGGGCCCGGATCGCTCGGCTTGAAGGCCATCGGTGTCCCCTTTCGCCCTTTATATCCACCCCGTAATACGCATCGTACGGAAAGTCACGGCGAAACTCGCGGGCCGGGGCGAGCGTCAGGGGAGCGCGTCCTTGGCGATGTGGGCGAGGGTGATCTCGGTGAGCAGGGTCTCCTCATGCTCGTGCAGCGCGCTCCACACATCGGCCAGCGGCCTGGCGACCCCCGGGTAGTCGTCGCGCCGGGAGTGCTCGGGGATGCCCTCGACCACCATGATCACATCTGCCAGAGTGATCTCCTCCGCGGGCCGGGCCAGCCAGTAACCCCCCTCGGGGCCGCGCTGGCTGTGGATGATCCCGGCCCGCCGTAACTGCAACAGGATGTTGTCCAGGAACCTCCGGGGAATGTTCTGCGCTACGGCGATCTTTTCGGCGGGCACGGGTCCGGGCGGTGCGGCGGCCAGTTCGGCGGCGGCTCGCAGCGCGTACTGGGTTCTGGCGGAGATCCGCATATCCGTCAGTTGCGCACCTGCTGGAGACCCCAGCGGTGGCGCAGGGAATTGTCGGCCGTCTCGAACAGCAGGTCCACACCGATACCGATGACCAGGATCACGATCATCGTGGCGAGCAGGCCCGCCGAGTCGGCCAGCTCGCGGTCGAAGAACAACCGCTCACCCAGCGAAGACTGGTGGGCGATGATGACCAGCAGCTCACCGGCCATCAGCGAGCGCCAGGCGAAGGCCCAGCCCTGCTTGAGCCCGGTGAGGAACGACGGGAGTGACGCCGGCAGGATCACGTGACGGTAGAGCTGGAGACGGCGGAAGCCGAGCACGTGCCCCGCGCGCAGCAGGATCGGTGGCGTGTAGTCCACCCCGGCGATCAGGCCGTTCGCGATGGACGGCGCGGCGCCGAGGATGACCACGAAGGTGATCGCGCTCTCGGTCAACCCGAACAGCAGGATGGCCAGCGGGAACCAGGCGATCGACGGCATGGTCTGCAGGCCGGTGATCAGCGAGCCGAAGGCGGCCCTCAGCACCCGGACCCGGGACACCAGGGCGCCGACGGAAAGCCCGACCAGCACCGAGACGGCGAAGCCGGTGACCGCCCGGCGCATCGTCACGCCGATGGCCTGCCAGTATTCGGCGCTGCCCAGACGTTCGACCAGCACCGGAACGACGTCGACGGGCCCGGCGAAGACATACTCCGGCCAGAACCCGGCCCAGACCACGCCCTGCCAGATCGCCAGCACCATGCCGATCGCCAGGGCCATCGGCCAGAGGCGGCTCCAGACGCGGGAGGCGATCCCGTGGCGCGTACCGCCGCCCAGCTCCAGCGCGTCGAGACCGGCCAGCTGCCGGGCATGGGCGTCGGAGGTCATCTGGTCAACGGCCATGGCGCATCACCTCCTCGCGCAGCCGGCCGGTCACGACGCCGGCGAGTTCGGCGACCTCCGCCGAGTCGGTACGGCGCGGCCGGTCGAGTGTGACCGGGAACTCCTCGACGACCCGGCCGGGGCGGCTGCTGAGCAGGACCACCCGGTCGCCGAGCCGTACGGCCTCCCGGACGTTGTGGGTGACGAACAGGACGCTGAGCTCGCGCTCGTTCCAGATGCGCTCCAGCTCGTCGTGAAGCAGGTCGCGGGTCATCGCGTCCAGCGCGCCGAAGGGCTCGTCCATCAGCAGCACGTCCGCGTCCTGGGCGAGCGCGCGGGCCAGGGAGACCCGCTGGCGCATGCCGCCGGACAGCTCGTGCGGGCGCTTGGCGCCGAAGCCGCCCAGGTGGACGATCTCCAGGAACTCGGCGGCTTTGCGCTGCCGCTCCCGCTTGGCCACGCCCTGGACCCGCAGCGCCATCTCGACGTTGGCCGAGACGGTGAGCCAGGGGAACAGCGCCGGCTCCTGGAACATCATGGCGATCTTGCGGCCTTCGGTGCCGATCCGGCCCGCCGTCGGCTTGTCCAGCCCGGCGACCAGCGAGAGCAGCGTGCTCTTGCCGCAGCCGGAGGCGCCGAGCAGGCAGACGAACTCGCCCGGCTCGACGGACAGGGAGACGTTGTCGAGGGCCAGGAGACCGTTCTTTCCCTGACCGTAGATCTTGGAGACGCCGTCCAGCCGGACCGCGGACGTGTCGCCCGCGGCCCGGCTGGACGCGCGCTCCTTGAGCGGAGCTATCACTTGCCCTCCCGGACGGTTCGGATGGAGCGGCTCACTTGTCGACGACCTCTGTCTGGCCCTTGGTCTTGAGGATCTCGTTGAGGGACTTCAGGTCGTAGATGCCGTTCAGGTCGACCGGCTGCAGCAGCCCGACCTTGACCGCGTGGTCGGCGCTGCCGATCAGCGAAGAGGCGATCGGGTCGTTGGTGAAGGTGATGTTCTTGAACGCGCTGTCGAGGACCTCCTGCTTGAGCGGCTTGCCGCTCAGCTTCTCCAGCGCGCTGTTGACGGTCTTGGCGGCGTCGGCGGGGTCGGCGTTGATCGCGGCGTTGGCCTCGACGTGCCCCTCGAGCAGCTGCTTGACCGTCTCCGGGTGCTCGGCGGCGAACTCCTGACGGACGATCAGGTGGGTGATCACGAACTGCTTGTTCGGCCAGAGGTCACGCTCGTCGACGAGGATCTTGCCCTTGCTCTCCAGGACCAGGCGGCTGGCGAACGGCTCGGGCACCCAGGCGCCGTCGATGTCGCCGGTGGCGAAGGTCTGCAGGGTCTGGGAGTTTTCCTGCGGGACGATGCTGACGTCACCGCCGCCCTTGGTGTCGGCCTTCAGGCCCTTCTCCTGCAGCCAGTAGCGCAGGGCCACGTCCTGGGTGTTGCCGAGCTGCGGTGTGGCGATCTTCTTGCCCTTGAGGTCTTCGACCCCGTTGATCTCGGGCTTGACGACCAGGAAGACGCCGCCGGAGGCCGCACCGGCGACGATCTTGATCGCCTTGCCCTTGGACTTGGACCAGGCGTTGATGGCCGGGTTGGGGCCGACGTAGGCGGCGTCGATCGCGCCCGAGAAGACCGCCTCGATCGCGGCCGGGCCCGCGTTGAAGGTGCTGGTCGTGAGCTTGGTCCCGCCGAGATGCTTGGCGTATAGACCCTTCTCCACGCCGACCAGTGCCGTGGAGTGGGTGATGTTGGGGAAGTATCCGAGCCGGACCTCCGCGAGCTTGTCCCCGCCGCCGGTGGCGCCCCCCGCCCCCGTAGTCGCCGAGCCCCCGCAGGCGGTCGCCAAGGTCGTCAGCGCCAGCGCGGCCAGTGCGGCCACCACCCCGCGGACCCTGCGAGCGTTCATGACTACTCCTAATTCCTACTAAATGGATCGGTTATATGTATAAAAGAACCGCCTATGCCTACCTGTCAAGTAGGAATCGTCGGGAACGCTTCATCGTTACCACCCCGTGTTCGCCCGTGCCGCCTCCGTCACCTCCGCGCCGCGACTCCTGTGATTCGGCCGCCGGATTGCTAAATCGATTGTTAAACTGAGGTGTGACTGCGGAAGAGAGCACGCCGGGTATAGGCGAGGGTCCCGCGAAGGTGATCAGCGTGTCCCTGCCGGAGGGCACGGTCCATGCGCTTCGCGAAATGGTGGGGAATCGAGGAGTGTCGGCCCTGGTCGCGGCGGCGGTGGAAGAACATCTGCGCAACCGCGCGACGGCCTCATATTTGGACGAGTACGAGCGGGAGCACGGGGCGTTCAGCAACAGCGAGAAGCGCACGGCCACGGACATCTGGTCGTCCGCCGAGCGGCGGGAGGCGGGATGGCGGGCCGCCGGGTAGAGAGCGGTGGGGGCACCCTTGTGCTCGACTCCCAAGGACTGTCGCTTTATATGGATCAGGATCGCGCGGTGATGAACCTGGTGCGATCAGCCCTGGATCGCGGAGCCAGCCGTGTGATCAGTGGAGCCACTTTGATCGAGGTGCAGCACGGCGGGATCAAGCGGTCGCGCCTGAACTATGTGCTGTCGCAACTCGTCATCGAGCCGCTCAGTGTCGAACGCTTCAAGGAGGCGGCTCAACTCCTGCTGGACACGGGGCTGCACGGCCACAAATACGCCATCGACGCCATGGTCGCCGTCACGGCTCGCCATCAGCCCGGCCCTGTTGTCATGCTCACCTCCGACGTCGATGACATGTCCGTCCTGTGCGGTGAACGCATAACTTTGGTGCCTGTCTGATGGCCCGCTCTAGCGGGCGCCGGCGTTCTTCGTCGTGTTCGTGATCGACGCCATGCCGACCGGCTGGTCGACCGCGTATGAGGTGCTGAAAGGTAGCTCAACGCAAGGTGCACGTAGCCTGTTATGGGCTTGGCGGAGGTCCCGGCGTCAGGCGTCGTGGAGTGTCGAGGGGCGGATGAGGCCGCTCTCGTAGGCGAAGACCACGACCTGCGCGCGGTCACGCAACCCGAGCTTCAGCAGGACGCGGCTGAGGTGCGTCTTCACGGTGGCCTCGGCCAGGTGCAGCGCCGCGGCGACCTCGGCGTTGGACAGCCCGCGCGCCACCTGAACCAGCACCTCATGCTCGCGGGAGGTCAGCTGCGCCAGCCGCTCGTCGCGCTCGGGCGCGCCGGGCGTGAGCTGGGGAGCGAACTTCTCCAGCAGACGGCGGGTGACCCGCGGGGACAGCGCGGCCTCGCCCGCCGCCACGTTACGGATCGCGCTCAGCAACTCCGCGGGCCGGGTGTTCTTCGGCAGGAAGCCCGCGGCCCCGGCCTTCAACCCGGCGAAGGCGTATTCGTCCAGGTCGAAGGTGGTCAGGATGAGCACGCGCGAGCGGGGGCAGTCCCTGACGATTCTGCGGGTGGCCTCGATCCCGTCGAGGCCGGGCATGCGCACATCCATCAGCACCACGTCGGGGCGCAACTGCCGGGCCATCCGGGCGGCCTCCTCGCCCTCGCCCGCCTCACCGGCCACCTCCATGTCCGGCTCGGCCTCGAACACCATGCGAAAGGCCAGGCGTAGCAACGACTCGTCGTCGGCGATCAGCAGCCGGATCATCACACCGCACCCTTGCTTGTCAGGTCCAGGCTGGCCGCCACCCGCCAGCCGCCGCCGCGCACCGGACCGGCGTGCAGGGTCCCGTCGTAGGCGGCGACACGCTCGCGCATCCCGGCCAGGCCCCGCCCCGGCGTCTCGTCTGCCGTCCGCCCGGGGCGGCCGTCGTCGGTGACCTTCACATCGGCGCGCCGCGGCGTCAGGTGGACGCGGACCTCGGCCGTCGCGCCTGGCGCGTGCCTGAGCGTGTTCGTCAGTGCCTCCTGGGCCAGCCGGTAGATGGTGAGCTGAGCGGCGGCGGGGACCGCCTCGGGGTCACCGGCCACCTGCAGGCGGGTCGGCAGCCCGGCCGCGCGCATCCGGTCGGCCAGGGGGCCGAGCTGGGCGATCCCGGGCGCCGGGCGGAGCAGCGCGCCCGCCTGTTCACCGAACTCGCCTGTACGGCCGGGTTCGCCTGTCCGGCGAGGTTTGCCCGCTTGGCTTTCTTCGCTCGTGCCGAGGGAACGGCGCATGTCCTCCAGTGCCTGCCGTCCGATATCGGCGACCTGCTCCATCGCGGCGGCCGACTGCTCCGGCGCGCGGTGCCGTACGTAGGCGGCGCTGTCGGCCAGGGCCACCATGACCGAGAGGTTGTGGGTGACGATGTCGTGCATGTCACGGGTCATCCGTGCGCGCTCCTCGGCGACCGCGAGCCGTGCCCGCTGCTCGCGGTCGTGTTCCAGCGAGGTGACGTACGCCCGCCGTGCCCGCGTCCACAGGCCCGTGGTGAGGGCGGCGGCGGCCATCGCGGTCAGCGCGGCCACCGTGAACGGGAACTGGCCCGGCGGCGCCCACCGCGCCGCGGCCAGCACCACCCCGGCCTCCAGTGCAAGGGCGGCCATCAGGGCCTGCCGCCACGGGCAGCGCGCAGCCACGGTGTAGAGAGCGACCAGCAGCGCGGCGTCGGCAGGAAGCTGCACGTCGGCGGCCCACTGGATCGCGGCCGCGGCGCCGATCGCGCAGAAGACCGTGAGCGGCGCGCGTCGCCGCCACACCAGGGGCACCACCAGGGCTACCTGAAGCAGCAGCGGCCCTGGCTCGCCGCGTGCCAGCACCTGGCCAGGTCCGAGCGTGGCAAGAAAGATCACGGCTGCCGTCAGCGCGTCGGTGAGTACGGGCGACCGTCCGGTCAGCGCTGCGAGACAGGCCACCGGGCGGTCGCCTCGTTTCATGCCGCTCACCCTAGTTGTCCTGCGGGTTCGCTCCCCATCCTCCTCAAGGATGAACATCCGGGCACCTCAGCCAGAAGTCGCAGGCGGGGGTCAGCCGTATGCCGCTGGCCCGGGGCCGCGCCCCGCTGCCAGCCTCGTCGGACGCAGGAATCCGCAGCTTGCAAGGAGCCTCACATGTCCTTCACCACGATCGCCGCGGCGGCCGCCGGGCTGGCGCTGGCCGCGCCCGCCGCGCCCGCCGCGCCCGCCACGGCCGCCCCCGCTGCCCTGGCCCATCACGCGCGGGCCGGGCACCGCGTCACGATGGCCCTGCCTGCGCCGACCGGGTACCGCGTCACGATGGCCCTGCCTGCGCCGACCGGGCCGTACCCCGTCGGCACCTTCGCCGTGCGCCTGGTCGACCGGTCGCGCCCCGACCCACTGGTCAGGTCGAAGCCCTACCGGGAGCTGATGGTCAGCCTGTGGTACCCGGCCAAGGACACCGGTCAGGCGCTGCCCGCCGTCCCCCACATGGCGGCCCTGGCCGCGGCCGACTGGGACCGCCACTCCGCACCGCCCATGGGCATCGCGACGGGCGCGGTGAGCTGGGCCGCCACCCCCACCCACGCCCGCCTCGGCGCGCCGGTCGACCGCCGCGCGGGCAAGCTGCCCGTCGTGCTGTTCGGCGCGGGGGACGGCGGGCCGCGCACCCTGGGCACCACCCTGGTCCAGGACCTCGCCTCCCGCGGCTACCTGGTCGTCACCGTGGACCACACCTACGAGGCCGACCAGGTGGAGTTCCCCGGCGGGCGGCTCGTGCGCGCCCTGCCTCTGCCCAAGAAGCTGACCCCGCGCGTCATCGCCAGGCTGCTCGCCCGGCATTCACAGGCGCGTCTGGCGGACATGCGGTTCGTCCTGGACCAGATCGCCGCCCTGGGACACGGCCTCGGCCTCGGCCTCGGCGAGAGGCACACACAGCTGCCCGCCGGGCTGCGCGGCGCCCCCGATCTGTCCCGGGTGGGAGCGCTCGGTCAGTCCCTCGGCGGGTCGGTGGCGGCGCAGCTCGTCCACGACGACCGACGCGTGGACGCGGGTGTCAACCTCGACGGCGGCTACGTCGGCCCGGTCGCCAACAGCGGCGTCGCCAAGCCGTTCCTGCAGTTGGCGGCCGAAGCGCACACCCGGGCGAGCGAACCGAGCTGGAAGTCCTTCTGGGACGCCTCGACCGGCTGGAAACGGGAGCTGCGTTTCAAGGGCGCGGCACACGGCTCGTTCACCGACCTGCAGGCGCTGCTGCCGCAGATCGCGGCGACGCTGCCGAAGGTGCCCGTCGCCGACTTCGTCGGCACGATCGATCCCGGCCGGTCCGTGTCGGCCCAGCGCGCCTACATCGCGGCCTTCTTCGACCTGCACCTGGGCAAGAAGCCCACCCGTCTGTTCGAGGCCCCCGACGCCCGCTTCCCCGAGGTCTCCCTCATCCCCTGACCCGCCACGACCCCGCCTGATGCTGCGTTCCTCATTGCCACCAGCGCAACGGTCGCATGGATCCGAATGATGCGCCGCCATCGCGGCTTCGGCGGACGGCAGTGCAAGGAGCGGCTATGTCGCCGGGAGGCCGACCGCGTTGGACGCGTCGGCTTCGAAGTATTCCGTCGTGGCGAACGGGCCGGCGTGATCCTCGAAGAAGCTCCTGACGCCGTCGATCGAGTCATGGACGATGACGTTCACCGCCTTGGCCCCGTCGGTGCTCGCCACCGCCAGCGTCCACTTGGCACCCTTGGGAAGCCGGCCGTACGCCTTCTTCAGGGAATCCCAGAAACCATCGTTGTCAGAAATCGTGGAAACAGCCATGACGTGCATCGTGGCACCCTCCTCATTGACTCTCGGATTTACTCGGCAATTTGTGTGAAGATACTGTGCGGCACCATTCTTGAAGTCATAGATCGCGACGGTCTGAGGGTCCTCGAGCGGACCGTCCGAAGGCATCAAGAAATGGGTCTCGCTGATCGGGAGCAGCTCGTAGTCGAGCTGTTCTGGTTTATTGAGGAATTGCGCCTCCATGGGGTTCAGGGTGAATTTGAGATGGAGCTTCCCGTGGTCGGCCGCCACTTCGTAGCGGGTGCCGGGGCGTTCGTAGGAGCCTTCGTACCTGGACAGATCGAGGGCCAGGGTCGGGTCGGGCTCCGGCAGGTCGGGGATCGTGACCGCGCCGAGGTCGGCCAGGATTTCGTTGAACACCTTCCGGTAGAAGCTGTCGCGCGGCCCGGCGTTCGCCAGCATCGAGACGGCGATGTTCGATTCCGGCAGGATCCGCAGGCGGGCGCTCTGGCTGACTGTGCTGCCGTCGTGGGCGTAGACGGTTTGGCCGTGCCAATCGCACACGATGAGGCCGAGTGCCCATTCCGGCCCGAACATGTATGGGTCAGGTACGGGGACCCGCGACTCTGTCATCTCACGGATGACGCCGGGTGAGACGATTCTGGTCCCGTTCGGCGCCTTTCCTTCGTTAAGGAAGACGTATGCCATCGTGAGCAATTCCCGGGCTGTCGTGCTGACGTTGCCTCCGGGGCCGAAGGAGCGCGGCAGGTGACCCAGCGGTGAGAGGATGGGTCCCTCTTCGAGGGATCTGATCAGGTATCCGGTCGCGGCCCGACCCTGGTCCACGTGCTCACGCCGGCTGCTCGTCGAAGTCAGTCCCAAGGGGTCGAACAGACGATCCTTCATGATGTCGTCCCACCGCTTGCCGTCGATCACCTCCATGATTCGGGCGAGGATCGCGCAGCCCAGGGCCGCGCTGTAGCCGTGAGTGTGGCCCAAGGGGTGGACCTGGCGTGCGCCGGCGATGTTCTCCACCATGCGCTCGTACACGTCGTCGTCCTCGCCCGGATCTCCGTAGTCCTCCTCGATGCCGTTGGTGTGGTCGAGGAGATGGCGAGGTGTGACCTTGGCGCTGACGCCGGGGTCGGCGACCCGGAAATCAGGGAGGTAGGTCCGCACCGGCTCGTCCAGGGCGATTTTCCCCTCGTCGACGAGCTGCATGAAGGCCAGGGCGGTCCATGTCTTGGATACGGAGCCGCACTGGTAGATGGTGTCGGTCCTCGCGGGCTCCCGCGTGGAGATGTTCTTGACGCCGACCGCGAAGTCGGTGATCTCCCCGTCGTGGAGGACGCCGATCGCGGCACTCGGAATCCGGTATTCCGCGAGCAGCTCGGAGACGCGAGCTCGCATCCGGGTCACATCCAACGCTCTTGCCATAAGGAGTTCCTTGTCTCGCCCGATCCTTTCCAAGCGAGAAAAAGCTACGTTGCATTTCAAGTCACGTCAACGACAAGTCTCAATGATTCGCTTGAAATACTGGGTTTTCACGCCAATCGTTGCAACAGCATTGTTGATAAATGCAATCCACGCCAACCAGTCGTTGCAATGTACTGTTGGTGAACGCACCCGTGGACCCGAACCGACAGGAGGGCGAGCCGATGCCCGGAAGCAGGCTGACCCACGAGGATCGCCGGCAGATCGCGATCTGGCTGGCCGAAGGGCTGGGATACGCCGAGATCGCCCGGCGGCTGGGCAGGCCCACGTCCACGATCAGCCGCGAAGTGGCACGCAACAGCGCGCCCGGCGGCTACCTGGCCGACCCCGCCCAGCAGGCCGCCGGGCGGCGCGCCCGCCGCCGCAGACCGGTTCAGGCCACGGAGCCACCGGCCGACGAGCGGCCGGCCGAGTCCGTGCGCGGTTTCGTGGAGCAGTTCGCGACGCTGCTGGTCGGGACCGGCCTTCCCCGGATGCCCGCTCGCGTGTTCGTCTGCCTGCTCACCTCCGGCTCCGGGAGCCTGACGTCCGCCGAGCTCGTACGCCGGCTGCAGGTCAGCCCGGCGTCGGTGTCCAAGGCCATCGGCTATCTCGAGGAGATCGAGCTGGTCAGGCGCACACAGGATGCCGGCCGCCGCGAGCGGTACGTCATCGACGACGACGTCTGGCTCCGGGCGTTCAAAGCCGACACCGGGGCACACGCCGAGGTCGCGGCGGCCGCGCGGCACGGGATCGAGATCTTCGGCTCCGGCACGTCCGCCGGCACCCGGCTGAGCCAGATGGCTCAGTTCTTCGCCTGGATCAGCGAGCAGATGAACGACAGCGGCCTCACCGACGCCGTCGTGCGCGACGCGCTGACGGTGCTGGCCGCGCTGGTGTACGCCGCTCGGCCACTCACCGTGGACGACCTCGCCACGGCACTGGACTGGCCCATCCAGCGGGCGGCCGGCGCCCTGGACGCGATCAGCCGTCGTCCGATCCTCTCCGACCCGCTCACCGTGGAGCAGGTCGGGCGCGGCGTGTACGCCATCGCCCCGAGGCCTGACCGCCTGAGCTCCGCGCAACGCGACGCGCTGATCGTCAGTCCGCGCTCGACCGGTGCATCGCGCTGATCCCCCTACTGCGCCGGCGCCCGTATCAGCGAGGTCGTAGCCGCTTCGCCGGTGTGCGGTGTCGAGGCCTGCTCGGTCTGCCGGCCGGTGAGAAGCGCTGCGATGCGCAGGAGCGCGTGGCGGTCTTGAGGGGACAGCCGGTCGAGCAGGTGTTCACGCACTGCTTTGGCGTGGACCGGCCGGGCTTGGTGGAGCATGGCGCGTCCATGTTCGGTGAGCTCCACGTTGGTGCCGGTCGGTCCTTTCTCTCGCTGGACCAGGCGGCGCTCGGTCATGCGGGTCAGCTGATGGGACATCGCGCCCTTGGTCAGGTGCATGGAGTCGGCCAGGGCCTGCTGGCCCATGCTCCCGCCATGGGCTTCCAGGCGGTAGATGACGCCATAGTCGGCACCGGACAGCCCGGTGCCGGCGGTGATGTCCGTGACGACGCGGCGGGTGACCACCATGCCCAGGGTTTTGCAGGCGTGCCATACCGCGAGGTCGTCGCTGCTGAGTGGGTTCATGGCACCAGCATAGGTTGTCATGGCAACCACGCCTGTGGTTCCCTTGGTTGCCATGACAACCACAGTGATTGTGGCCGGCGGTTCCTCCGGCATCGGCCGCGGTGTGTGCGAACGCCTGGGGCGTCAGGGCTGGAACGTGGCCGTCGCCTATCACCGCAGCGGCCGTCAAGCCGCGGAGATCGCCGCCGGGATACAGCAGGCCGGCGGTGCGGCGATCGCCGTCCGGGCGGACGTCACATGCCGGGCTGATGTCAGTGCCCTGTTCGACCGCGCGCAGGAGGCGTTCGGCGGCATCGACGCCCTGGTCAACTGTGCGGGCGTCAGCGCGGTCCGGTCCATCGCCGACAGCGATGACGCCCTGGTCGCCGAGCAGATCGGTGTCAACCTTCTCGGCTCGCTCTACGGCATGCAGGAGGCCGCCGGCCGCCTGCGCCCCGGCGGCAGCATCGTCAACGTCTCTTCCTCCGCCGTCACCGTCGGCATCCCGGGCTTCGGCCTGACCCTGGCGGCCAAAGCCGGTGTCGAGGCGCTGACCCGGGTTCTGGCCAAGGAACTCGGATCGCGCGGCGTCAGGGTCAACGCCGTCGCCCCGGGCCTGCTGGACACCCCGACGTTCCGTGCCGGCAAGACCGACCAGGACCTGCAGCGCTTCGCGGCCCAGGTCCCCCTGCAACGCCTCGGCGAGGTCGAGGAGGTCACCGCGGCCATCGTCTATCTGCTCAGCCCCGAGGCGTCCTGGGTCAACGCGCAGGTCCTGCGTGTCAACGGCGGCTATCTGTGAGCGTGGGACAAGGTCGTCGGCCCCGGAGTGTCAGTCGCAGGCGGAGTCGAGGTTGGTGAGGCTCGCCCGGACGCTCTTCCTGGCGCTTCTGGTGCTCCTGGCACTCTTGGCGGGGCTGGAGGAGGCGGAGGCGGTCTTCTCCAGGACGGCGGCGACCTTGCGCTTGATCAGGTCGTAGTCGGGGTCACCGGTGTTGATCAGTGGGGGAACGAACTGGTAGCTCACGATCTTCGCGTCCTTGACCTTCCCGGCCAGGTCGATCAGGTTGGGCAGCAGCGTCTGCGGGATGTCGGTGGAGACCGCGTGCATCGTGGCGTCGGCCAGTTTCTCGAAACTCCTGAGGACGGTCACCGGGTCGGCCTGTTTGGCGACGGCGTTCATCAGGCACTTCTGTCGGCCCATCCGGACGTAGTCGTCGCTGTAGGTGCGGGCCCTGCCGAACCAGAGCGCCTCCTCACCCGACAGCCTGCGGGTGCCCGCCCGGATCAGGCCCTCGTTCTGCCTGCCGTACACGATGGGATCCTTGACGGAGACCTTCACGCCGCCCATCGCGTCGATGATCTCGGCGAAGCCGAACATGTCGACCATCACGTAGTTGGTGACGTCGAGTCCGGTGATGCCGCTGATCGTTTGCTTCAGCAGCGTCGGGCCACGGTGGCCCTTGGCGATGCCCGGGACCATCTCGGGGTGGTCCTCGGCGTACTGGAAGATCTCGTTGAGCAGGCCCGGGGTGTAGGTCGACTCTCCTTCGAAGCCGTAGGGGAAGCGGTCGCGGGCCGGACCTTTCGGCAGCGGGACGTTCTCCAGGTTTCGGGGCAGGCCGAACAGCACGGTGTTGCCCGTCCCGGTGTCGATGCTCGCCACGGTCATGCTGTCGGTGCGCACGCCCACCCGGTTGGCCGCCGCGTCCGCGCCGACCAGCAGGAGGTTGACCCGGTGGCGGCCTCTCCACGTGTCCACCGGGATGGGGCTGGTCTCCGCGGCGAACACCGAGGTCACCACGTGCTGGGAGACGTAGGCCAGCCGGGCCGCGTAGGCCATCGGGACGATGACGAGCGTGCACACCATGCCCACCGCGAGGGCGGACAGGTAGCGGGCGGGTCTGGACAGTGACTCCGGCTGGACCAGCTGGTAGGAGCGGATGATCACGGCCACCGCCGCGGCGGCGAACAGTATCGCGGACAGCGCGAAGATCCACAGCCAGGCCGGTTGCACGGCCAGGGAGAGCAGGTCCGGCGTGGCGCCGAGCAGGACGGCCGCGATCGCCGCTACGAGGGTCACGTAGATCCCCATCAGGATGGCGCCCGTCACGCGGCGGCCGACCCACAGGTGAGCCAGGCCCCACAGAACGGCTGAACCCAGCGTCAGCGCCAGGCTCAATCCCGTGCTCGGACGACCCTGTTTACCTGCCATCTCTTCAACCATCCCCTGTCCCTGAGCTGCACGTGTCACAGGTTAGTAACGGTTTCCGGATGAATCCTCTATATGGCTGCGCGACGCGCGGAGAAGTCCGGTCAAAGTTCGGTGGGCGAAGACCGCCGATTCGGTGGTTGCTCTCTTCAAATCGCGGTCAAAAAGGATATATAGCGTGTTTCTGCAGGTCAGGGCAGGGGTTCCTGGGTAAGGTTGACGGGGGAGGTGCCGTGCGGAGAGTGGTCAGCTCGGTCCTGATCGTGCTTGGCTGTGTCTTCGCCCCGCTCGCCCTCGTCGGGTTCTGGGCGGCGGACGAGGTTGCCGACGCCGAGCAGTACGTCGAGAACATGGCTCCGCTGGCCAGGAATCCAGCCATTCGGGACGCCATCGCGGACCGTGTCAGCGGCGCGATCATACGGCCGATGCCGAAAAGATCGATTTCGCCCATCAACGACCTCATCCGCAAGGAAGTTGATGCGGTCGTCGACGGAAACGACTTCCCCGTCGCCTGGGCGAACGTCAACCGGAGGGCTCATCGGCAGCTCTGCGCGCTCCTGTCCTGTGCGGGCGGCCGCCGTCCCCTCGTCTGGAACAGGCCCGTCAGCTTCGACCTCACCCCGGTGTACGACCTGGTCAGGCGGGGGATGGAACCCTCGCGCCTCCCCGACCTGCACCCCACGATCGAGCTGCCCTCCTCGCAGGCCCTGGTCAAGGCGCAGACCGTGCTGTCCTGGCTGACCGCGTTGCGGTGGGTGCTGCCGGTCCTGTCCATGAGTCTGTTCGCGGCGGGGGTGTTCCTGGCGCCGGATCGGGAGATCGCGTTGATCGGCGCAGGTCTCGGCCTGGCCGCGAGCATGGTCGTGCTGGCCGTCGTCCTGGTCGTCGTCCGTATCGCCTACCTGCCCGGCCTCACGGGCGAGGGACTCTCGGCCGACGCCGCGAACGCGATGTTCGACGCGCTGTCCCGATTCCTGAAAATCGGCCTGCGCGTGCTCTTCGCCGCCGGCCTGACCCTGGCCGCAACGATCTTCATCGTCCGGCGCAGCCGAACTTCCCCCGCGCGTCTCCTCGGGACGGAAACGGCACCCTGAGCGAAGGCATGCGTGTCCGAGTCGCACTTCTCGAGCGTTCTCCGCCACAGCCCGTTCTCGATACGGCGCGGTTTCGTACGGTTGTTCCCGTACGGCCCGTCTCCTGGGCGGTCGCCGTGCCGGAGCCTCATGATCACCAGCTGGCGGCGCCCTCGAACGACGTCGCCGTCGGCCGGAACCCGAGCCGGTCGCGGGCGGCGGTGATGTCGAGGGTCCGCTCCACGGCCAGATGACCCACGGCATAGCGGGTGAGCCGGGGCGGGCGCGGGCGCCCGAGCAGCCGGAACGCGGTCTCGGCGACTACGGCGAGGGGTTCGGCCAGCTTGAGGGGCAGATAGTACGGCTCGGCGCCGATGCCGCGTTCCCCGAGGATCGCACGCAGGGCGTCGTCGAGGACGACGGGTTCGGCGTCGGTCACGTTGAAGACGCCGTGCTCGACGGGACCGGCGGCGGCGAGCAGGCAGGCCTGGACCAGGTTGTCCACCGAGGTCAGGCTGATCCGCTGCCGCCCGTCTCCCACGGCGAGGAGCCTCTTTCCCCGGACCGCACCGAGGACCCGGGGGAGCAGGGTCGTGTCTCCCCTGCCGTATATGGCGTGTGGCCGCAGGATGACCGCTCTTCCCGGGACTCTCTCGGCGACGGCCTTCGAGGCGCCGTAGGCGTTGACATACCGGTTGACCGGAGCCGTGTCCTCGGTGGCCATGACGGTCGGCCGGAAAGGGTCGTAGACGCTGGCCGTACTCACATGCACGAACCTGGCTCCGGGGAAGGCGGCCACCGCGTTGCGGGTTCCTTCCACGTTGGCCGCCCAGATCTCCTTCGGCGGCCCCCAATCCGTGACGCTCCCGGCACAGTGGATCACCACGTCCACCTCGGGCAGCTCTGGCCTGTCTGCCAGGAGATCCCAGGACGTGTACGGCGCGCCGCCCACGTGCCCGTCCTCCACTGACGGCCGTCTGCCGAAGGCGGACACCTTCCATCCCCTGTCCACGGCCGCCCGGCAGACCGCCCCGCCCACGAACCCCGAAGCCCCGGTGACTCCGACTCTCACCATGCCTCCTGTGTCTCCGGTGTCCCCGTCCTTGTGTCGTCTTCCCGGCTTCCGCCCCGGGGGCGGCCGGGCACCGTCACGTTCTCGCCCTGCGGGGCCTTCGAGGTGCCACCGCGGCGATCCCGGTTCTCAGGCACGGCGGGTGACCAGGCCGCGGAGGGCGGCGCGGTCGAGTTTGTCGGCGCGGCCGGAGCGGGGGAAGGCGTCGAGGGGCTCAATACGGTCGGGAAGAGCGGCGGCGTCCACGATCGCCGGAAGGGCCTTCCTCAGCAGGCCCTCGTCGTAGCCGTCGGCGGGAACGACGGCCAGCACGACCTCCTCGTCCCCGGTCTCGGGGTCGGCCAGCCCGACGATCGCGGCCTCGGCGACCCCGGGCAAAGCGGCGACGGCGGGTTCGTAGAGGCCGGGGTAGATGTTGACCCCGTCGCGAAGGATCATGTCCTTCTTCCGGCCGAGCAGGACCAGCCTGCCCTCTTCGAGACGGACCAGGTCTCCGGTCGCGATCTCCTCCAGCGGATCCTCCCCGAGATAGCGCTGGGCGAGGTGGGGCCCGGAGACGAACAGCTCGCCGTCGTCCGCGATCCGGACGCCGACTCCCGGAAGGGGAGCCCCGAGCAGGTCTCCGTCGGCCTGGGCCAGCTTCTCCCGCGCCGAGGCGATCGCGATCGGCAGCGCCTCGGTCATCGCGTAGACCGACAGCACCTCCGGACCGGCCTCGATCGCCCGGCGCAGTACGGCCGGGGGCGCGGGGGCCGCGCCGAGCAGCAGGTAGCGCAGCGTCCCGGGGAGTCTGGGCGTCTGGCGGAGTAGCCTGTCCAGGTGCACCGGGACGGCGAAAGTATGGGTGGCCCTCCTTTCGGCCAGCTCTTCGGCGAGGTCTCCACCCCCGGGCAGCGACCAGGTCGCCCCGGCCAGCAGTGCGGGCAACCCCAGCATCAGCTGGTCGGTGTGTACGATGTCACCGGGGCCCAGCGGGAACGCGCTCTGGAACATCGCCAGCCCCGCCGCCAGCGACCCCCGGGTGTGCACCACGCCCCGTGGACGAGCGGTGGTCCCCGAAGTGAAGATCACCGCAGCTGGCTGATCTGCTGAAATTTCGGATATGTCCGGCGCGTCAGCGCCGGACATATCCGGGCTGGCGGTCAGGTTGTCATTTGTGCTGGTGGTTGGGCTCCCGCCTGTGCTGGTGGTTGGGTTTCCGCCAAGGCCGTCGTCCGGGCTGTCCGGCGGGATGTACGGCTGGTGCACAGAGGGAGGGACCGAGCCGGGCGACCGGAGAATCCGTGACAGGCGCAGGGCCCCTCGGGGCACCCCGGGCAGCCAGGGGCCCGTGAAGAGATGGCGGACCGGCCGGCCGGGAAGGGGATCACGAAGGTTCGGCAGGAGCAGGCCGCGCCGGCGGGCCAGGCCCTTGAGCGGGCCGCTCAGGGTGTAGAGCAGAGACTCGGCGACCACCCACTTCGGCCGGGTGGCCGTCATACGGGCGGCGAGCACCTCGGGAGCCAGGCCGGGGTCGGCGAGCACGAGCGTCCCACCGGCGGCCACCGCCCCCAGCGCGAGCGCCACCGCGTCCACGCCCGGCCGTACCGCGAACAGCACTCCGTCCCCCGGCCGCAGCCCGCTTTCCATGCCGTTTCCTGACCGTGGCTGGTTTGCCGTGCCGTTCCCGGGCCGCGATCGGCTTTCCGTGCCGTTCCCCGGTAGTGGCGGGCTTTCCGTACCGGGCCCTCCGGCTATCGCGTCGCGGACCGCGCGCACCCTGCGGGCCAGTTCCCCGTATGTGATCTTCCGGCCGCGGCCGTCGATGAGGGCGGTCCGCTCGGGCTCCCGCTCGGCGGCGGTCATGATCCCGGTGATGACGTCGCTCATGCCGCGGTGATCCACAGGTGTTCGTAGGTGGGAATGAGGACTCCTCTGGCAGCGCGCCGCCGTACGACACGCACGTTGTGGGAGAGCAGGACCGAGGCCACCGCTCGGATCTCGGCCAGGGCCAGCGGGTAGCCGATGCAGAAGTGCGGACCGGCGCCGAACCAGAGCTGGCGCAGTTCGGGCGGATGCCTTCGCGAGGGGTCGAAGGGGCCGTGTGCCCGGGCGCAGTTGTGGGTCACGATCAGCACCCTGTCGCCGGGCCGTACCGTCACCCGGCCGACCCGCGCCGTGGCGCTCACCGAGCGCAGCATCACCGGTGTCGGCGTGGTGATCCGCATGGCCTCCTCGATGACCCGGTCCAGGTCGTCCACCCGCGTCCGATGGTCGTGCAGGAGGGCGATCAGCCGGGGGACGAAGGTGGCGACCGTCTCCGTGCCGGTGAGGAAGAACGCGCCGGCCGCACCTCTCGCCTCGGCCGCCGACAGCCCCTGCGCCCGCATCCGGCCCATGACCGTGGACTCGTCTTCGGCCTCGTAGGCGGCCTGCGCGATATCCCCGATCTTGTCCAGCACCCGCCGCGCGACCGCCACCTGCCGGTCCGTCAGCCGCCGGGACCGCAGCGAGACCATCGAGACGACTCGCTCCCCGTCCGCGAACAGCTCTCTGGCCCGCGCCTCGGAAACCTCACCCAGTCCGATCACGCGGCAGATCACCGCCCCGGCCATCACCCGCATGGCGTCCACCAGGTCGACCGTCTCCCCGCGCCCCAGCCGCGCCGAGAGCTCCGAAAGCGGTTCCCGCAGCACGTCGGCGACCAGCGCCGAGACGCAGGCGGGGGTGAACAGCGGCATCAGCTTCCGGCGCAGCGCGAGGTGGCCGGGCCCCTCCATGTTGAGCAGCACCGAAGGGCCGAGCACCGGTGTCCACAGGTCGCCGGGCGACCCGGGGCCGTCCTTGCGGAACCGGTCGTCCATCAGTACGGCACGCGCGGTGGCGGCGTCGTTCACCACGACCCCCAGGCCGGGGATCCTGACCACGGGGCCAAGGCGGGCCAGGAGCCGCATGAGCGGGTAGGCGAAAGGGTGCGCGGCCAGGTAGAGCCGGGCCTCGTGGTTCATCGGACGTCGATCACTTCGGGGCGGTAGTGGTGGTCGGCGTACCAGGCGAGGGTGCCCGCCAGGCCGTAGGCGCGCAGCCGCCGTACCGAACCGAAGACCACCACGTCGCGGCGGGACGCGTAGGCGGAGGTCAGCTTGCGCACCCGGTTGACCAGCGCGCGGTCCTCGTGGACCTCTTCGATCGCGGTCCTGGGGAAGCCCCCCGCCCGCTCGTAGAGGTCGGAGGTGATCGCCAGGGTCGCGCCGGGCATCATCACGTAGGGGCCCTTGTAGAGCGGATCCCGGTTGCCCGGACGGTAGCGGCCGAACGTCGCCGCCACCTCGATCACCAGCGGGATGAACCGCCGTTCCCAGAACTTGAGCCGGAACTCGTCGGTCCTGGGCCGGAGCTGGCCGCCGACCATCTCCAGGCCGTCGCCGAACGCGCGCCGGATGTTGCGCACCCAGTCGGGGCGGGGCAGGCAGTCGGCGTCGGTCCTGGCCAGGTGCGTCGCGCCGTGCGCGATGGCGTGGCGCATCCCGGTGTCGGAGGCGGCACCGGTGCCCTTCCTGGTCTCGGTGATCACCTGGACGCCGTGCCGGCGGACGATCTCGGGGGTGCCGTCGGTGCTCGCGTTGTCCACCACGACCAGCGTGAAGTCACGGTCGTCCTGTTCGGCCAGCGCCCGTAGCGTCGCCTCGATGCCCCCGGCCTCGTTGTAGGCCGGAACGATCACCCAGAGGTCCATCACATCTCCGCCAGCATCACGCCCGTGCTGATCCCGCCGCCCAGGCCGAGCAGCGCCACCCGGTCACCCGGTTGCCAGCCGCCCAGCGTGAGCTGGAGCGGCAGCGTGGTCGAGGCGCAGTTGCCGTGCTCGGGCAGGCTGATCACGAGTTTCTCCTCGGGGATGTCCAGCGCCCTGGCGAGGAAGTCCAGGTACGGCAGCGCCACCTGGTGCACGGCCACGACGGCGAAGTCGTCCCAGCTCAGGCCGGTGCGCTTGAGCGCGTTGAGGAAGATGTCCGGGCCGATCAGCTCGAAGGCCTCCTTCAGCCGCCGCCCGTCGCCCCGGAAGTAGGAGTATTCGGGGTCGCGCGGATGTGCCGAACCGCCACCCGGCAGGGTGCCGATCGCCCACGCCGTGGAGTCGGCGGAGAAGTCACGGTAGAAGATGCCCCGCTCGGCGTCCGCGGTCACCAGCACCGCGGCCCCGCTGTCCGACAGCGTGTAACCGGCGAAGGAGTCGACGAACTGCGCCCGGTCCCTCACCCGCCACCGGATCGCCCGGGACGGGACCTCGCCGGAGCAGACCAGCACCCTGCGGTGCGCTCCAGAGAGGATCAGCGCCTCGGCCACCTGAATCCCGTTGATCATGCTGTTGCAGGCGTTCTTGATGTCGAACACCGGGCACGACAGGCCGAGCTTGGCCGCCACGATGTGCGCGGTCGCGGGCTCGACCATGTCCTGGGAGGCCGAGGCGAAGATCAGCAGGTCGGCGTCGGTGTGATCGAGCTTGCGGACGGCCTCGGCCGCCAGGTCGGATGCCTGCTGGTCGTCGCGGGCGACATACCGGGACCGGATGCCCGTCAGCCGCTCGATGACGCCTCGGTAGGGGACATATCCCTCGATCTGCCGCTCCACCTCCGTGCTGGTCAACGTCCGTTCCGGCAGATACGTGGCGACGCCCGTGATCCGGGCTTTCATCGATCCCCCTAAATAAGGTCAAGTCTCCCCATGTCCGCGCAATGTATCGAAAAGGCGGGCAATTGTCCCGGTCATGCGGGCGGGATGAGACCGATGCGCAGAAGAACGTCGATGGAGCGGCGCAGTTCGACGGGGTCGTCGAGGTCGGTCGTCAGGCTGGGCGTGGTGATGAGGGAGAGGATGAGCCGTACACCCCACTCGATCACCAGGTCGACGCTGAGGTCGGCGACACCCGCCTGGGCGAAGGCCCGTCGCAGCGAGGGGGCCGTCGCGTCGACGGCCAGGCGTATCAACGGCTCGGCGTTGATCGTGAACCGGGGGAGCACCACCTGCGGCTCCTCCAGGAGCATCTTGCGCAGCAGGGCGTGGCGCCGGGCGTAGGTGACGCTGAAGGCCACCAGGTCGGCCAGCTGCTCCCTGACCGGGCCGGGCCGTTCGAGCAGGGGGCGCGCGATGTTCAGGAATCGGCCGACCTCCCGGTGCAGGAGCGCGTCCAGGATCGCCTGCTGGTCCCCGACGTGCTTGTAGACCGTGGGCCGGGAGACCGCCGCCCGCTCGGCGATGAGGCGGTGGATCCGGGTGCTCAGCCCGATCTCAAGGAAGCACTTCTCGGCGGCGTCGAGGATCCGTTCCCGGATGTCCTCTTCGCTCATCGAGTTCCGCTCCTGTCACGGCCGTGGGGTTGGAGCGATCGTACCCGCGGGCGGAGATCGGGCGCTTCGCTTACGAACGGCCGTGAAATGTAAACGAAAGGTGTTGACCGGCACCCTCTGGCGATTTACGTTTCAGGCGAAAACGTAAATCTCCGGTTGGGAGACTCCCCGTGACGATCGCGCCCCCGGACCGAGAGCAGACCGCCGAGCGACTCCTGCGCACCTCGGCGAAGCACACCCACGACCCGCTGACCGAGATCGACTGGGACGCCCCGCTCGCCGAGAACCGCTACTTCTCCCCGCCGCACCGTTCCTCCCTGTACGGCACGGCGCTGTGGGAAGGGCTCGACGAGGAGCGGCGGATCGAGCTGACCAGGCACGAGACGGCGAGCATCGCGAGCGTCGGCATCTGGTTCGAGTGCCTGCTCATCCCCATGCTCATGAAGCACATCTACGACCAGGACCCCACGACCAAGCACGTCCAGTACGCGCTGACCGAAATCGGCGACGAGACCCGCCACTCGGTGATGTTCGCCCGGATGATCGAGAAGTTCGGATGCCCGGCCTACGGCCCCGATCGGATCGCCCGGGTCCTGGGCCGGGGGTCGGTTCTGACGCTCCGGCAGATCTCCGGATTCGCGGGGGCGCTCTTCGTGGAGGAGGTCCTCGACGCCCTGCAACGCGAGGCCATGGCGGACGACTCGCTGCAACCGCTGGCCCGGGAGGTCTCCCGGATCCACGTGATCGAGGAGGCCCGGCACATCCGCTACGCCAAGCAGGAACTGGCCCGCCAGTGGACGGCGGCCGGGCCGCTCGCCCGCGCCTACCACCGGCTGATCCTCGGCGGCGCCGTCTATCTCGCGACGACCCGCCTGATCCACCCCGGCGTCTACGCCGCCGTCGGGCTCGATCCGAGGCGGGCGCGCAAGGTCGCCGCCGGCAACCCGCACTACCGCAGGACCCTCGCGTGGGCGGCGGGCAAGGTCGTGGCCGAGATGGGCGGGCTGGGGCTCATCAAGGGACCCGGCAGACTGCTGTGGCGCAGGGCCGGGCTGCTCGGCGGGAGGTGAACGCCGCACCGACGACGATCTTGAAGATCGGTTGAGAGCCACGGCGGTTCTCGGCCCTTCTTGGACCCGCGGCCATGGCGAAGTGCTTGATACGATACTCATTATCATTTGAGCACTTGTTCAGGAGTTTCCCCATGGACGTCGTTGCCGGTCTTGACGCCTGCACCACCATGGAGCCGGACGAGGCCAAGGTGGCGGCGACACGAGACCGGCTTGTCACCGCGGAGGAGGCCGTCCAACTCGCCGAGCTGTTCCGGCTGCTGGGCGATCCGACCCGGGCCCAGCTCCTGTACGCGTTGCTCGAAGCCGGGGAACTCTGCGTCTGCGACCTCACCGAGACGGTGGAGGTCAGCGACACCGCCGTTTCGCACGCGCTCAGGCTGCTGCGGACGGCGGGCATCGTGGCCAGCCGCCGGGCCGGGCGGATGATCTACTACCGCCTCGCCGACGGCCACGTCAGGATGCTCCTCGACCTCAGTCGCGAGCACCTGCGCCACGGCTGATCCGTGCCGCCGGACCGGACGGCCGTCAGGCGCGAGCCGTACTGCCCGCGGGCTTCCCGCGAGCCGTACCGTCCGCGGGACTGCCGGGCGGGTCCTGCACCGGTTTGAACGTGCGGCGGTAGGCCATCGGCGAGACACCGATGGCCGCGTGCAGGTGCTGCCGGAGCGAGGCGGCGGTGCCGAACCCCGCCCGCAGGGCGACGTCGTCCACCGGGAGATCGCTGGCCTCCAGCAGGCGGCGGGCCAGCTCCAACCGCTGCATGATGAGCCACTGGCCCGGGCTGAGGCCCATCTCCTCGCGGAAACGCCGGGTGAAGGTGCGACGGCTCATCCGCGCGTGAGCGGCCAGCTCGGCGAGAGGGAGCGGCCGGTGCAGGTGTTCCAGCGCCCAGGTCCGGGTCGCGGAGGTGGTGGCGGTGGACGGCTCGGGAATCGGGTGTTCGATGAACTGGGCCTGGCCGCCGTCGCGCCACGGCGGGACGACACACCGCCGAGCCACCCGGTTGGCCACCTCGCTGCCGTGGTCGCGGCGGACGATGTGCAGGCATAGATCGACCCCGGCGGACACTCCGGCCGAGGTGAACACATCCCCGTCGTCCACGAACAACACGTCGGGATTGACGACGACCTGCGGGAACAGCTTCTGGAAGTGCTCGGCGTGCATCCAGTGGGTGGTCGCCGGGCGGCCGTCGAGAAGCCCGGCCGCCGCGAGCACGTAGGAGGCGGTGCAGATCGAGACCAGGCGGGTGCCCGGCCGGATGAGGTCGATCGCCTCAGCCAGGGGCCCGGGAAGCCGCCCCTCGGCGGAGATCGATTCGAGCGCGTGCGTGGCCGGGATCACCACGGTGTCCGCCGTGGCCAGCGCCTCGGCTCCGTGATCCACCGAGATCGCGAAGTCGGCGTCGGTGCGGACCGGGCCGCCATCGACGGTGCAGGTGATCACCTCGTAGAGCGGCTCGTGGTCCGGATCCTGGGCCAGGCCGAAGACCCGAGCCGGGATGCCCAGCTCGAAGGGGATGACACCGTCCAGAGCGAGCACGACGACTCTGTGCATGGCCCGATCCTTACCCACGATGAATCCAGGCCACCCATGGCCGGGTTGATTCTTTGCGCTTTCCGCCATGGCCGCTTCCGGCCGACCGGGTACTTATCGCCATGTGATCAAGTATCTGGTGGGAACGATCATTGTGTCCGCGGGCCTGATGTGGCCCGCGTCCCCAGGGGCGGCCGACAATCCGACCCTGCGTCTCGGCGACTACTCGAAGGTCGTGGAGCAGTTGCAGCGACGGCTGCGGAAACTGAAGTTCTCACCGGGTCTGGTCAACGGCTACTACGGTTCGGAGACCCAGGCCGCGGTCTGGGCTTTCCAGAAGTCCCAGGAACTGACGCCCCGGGACGAGGTCGGACCGGAGACCTGGCGGGCGCTGGCCGCCCCGCGCCGGCTGCCGCCGCTGGTCCCCGAGGGGGAGGACCGACGGATCGAGATCGACCTGCGCCGCCAGCTCCTCACCGTCTACCACGACGCCCGCCCCGCGCTCATCTCCCACGTCTCCACCGGCGCCGGGAGGTATTTCTGCCGGTACGGCTACAGCACCGGGACGACCACTCCGGCGGGGGACTTCCACGTCACCAAGCGGGCCCCGCGCCAGACGGCGGACCCGTTGATATCGACCTACGAAACGCTCTCCTTCAAGAACGATCTCGGAGCGGACACCGGGGTCAGCCTCACGGACGACGTCGGAGGCGACGCTGGGACGGCCGGGACCCCGTGGGGTTTCCCGGCTCCATGGGTTTCCCCGATCCCGCCGGCCGGTGCGGCCTTGTCACCCCACCCCGTCCGGTCGTTCCGCCCGGCCCGCCTGATTCCGCCGCCGTCGCTCTTCCGGGATCGGCGACGGCCGGTCCGTCCGGCCGCGACGATCCCCCCGTCTCCGCCGATCCCCCCGTCTCCGCCGGTCTTCCCGTCTCCGCGGGTCTTCCCGTCTCCGCCGACCTCACCGGCCCCGCCGGCGCCTGCGATCCAACCGGTCCGCCCGGTGTCCGGATGCGTCCGGGTTCCCGCGCACAACGCCGAAAGGCTCTTCCATCTGATCGTCATCGGTGACCCGGTCCACGTCCGGCACACGTCTGAGGCCCGTTCGCGGGATTCGGAGGGTCGTGTCTTTCCGGCAGGGACGATCGGGAGACCCCGGTGAAAGCCTGTGATCACGGCTGGAAGTGCCCGTGGATCCCGTCGGTCGCGAGACGAAGCGTCATCGGGGCGACCGCGGTAGACGTAAAGACCAACAAACCAGGTCTTAGGCGGAAACGGTGGCAAGGGGAAGCCGGAGGATGAACCGGGCGCCGCGGCCGGTCTGGCTGTCGGTGGCGTACAGCCTGCCCCGGTGCGCGGACGCGATGTCCCTCGCTATGGGCAACCCCAGCCCGGTTCCTCCGGCGTCGCGGCTGCGCGCGGAGTCCAGGCGGGTGAACCGCTGGAAGATCCGTTCGCGGTCGCCCGCCGGGATGCCGAGCCCGTCGTCGGTGACCTCCAGCACGGCCTCGTCCCCCTCGCTGTCGACGCGGAGCCCGACCTCGCTTGTCGCGTGCCGGTCGGCGTTGGCGATCAGATTGGTCAGCAGGCGGCTGAGCTGGAGCCTGTTGCCCTGGACCATCACGTCGGGCTTGAGGCGCATGAGCACCTCGTGCCGGGGCGGCCGCTGCTCGACCTCGCTGGTGACGAGATGGGCGAGGTCGATCCGCTCGGGCGTGGCCTGCACCCCGGCGTCGAGGCGGGCGAGGAGGAGCAGGTCGTTCACGATGGCCTGGAGCCGCTCGGCGTCGTTCAGGGCGGACCTCATCGCCGGCACCGGGTCCTCGACGTCGGGGTGGGCCAGTGCCAGCTCAAGCTTGGTGCGCAGCCCGGTCAGCGGGGTGCGCAGTTCGTGCGAGGCGTCGGAGGCGAAGTGGCGCTGGGCCTCCACGGCCTCCTGAAGCCGGTCGAGGGTGGTGTTGACGGTCTTGCTGAGCTCCGTCAGCTCGTTCCCGGCGGGCGGTACGGTCATCCGGCGGCTGAGGTCGTAGGCGGTGATCTCGGCTATCTCGGTGCGCATCCGCTTGACCGGCTCCAGGGCTTGGCCGACGACGTGCCAGGTGCCCCAGCCGATCAGCGCGAGGAGCGCGAGGGAGAAACCGGTCAGTCCGATCTCCAGCATGTGGCCGGTGAGCGTCGGGGGCAGGGGCTCCGCCGCGTAGATCATGACGTCGCCGTAAGGACGGGAGTCCTTTTCCCGCAGGCCCACGACGGCGAAGCACCGTTCCTTCGTGCAGGCCGTCCCGTCTATCCGGAGGTCGCCGTCGGCGGGCCGCATGGTGCTGATCGGGGGCTTGCCCTTCATCATCGGGCTGGCCGCGAGGACCCGGCCGTCGCGGGAGACGACTTGAAGGCGGCTGACCTGGCGCGTGGGCAGGACGTCGTCCGGCACTCCCTTGCGGACGATCTCGATTACCTGCCTGGCCCCTTGGGCGGCGGTGCCGGTGATCTCCCTCAGCACCGAGGTGCGCACGGCCATCGACGTCGCGAACACGCCGATGCCCAGCACGGCTGCGAAGATCACTACCGCGGCGAGCGTCACCCTCGTCTGAATCGAACACGGGCCTCGCGCTACAGCCACGATTCCCCCTGAAAAATCCCTTTCGCGTATTTATAACCGCTGGATATTCATCAATAAGTCAAGAAGGGCTATACCCTTTCGCCTGTTCAGGCGGGCAGTCAGGGGAGAAGAGGGCCGGTCAGTCGGAGAGGGGGATCGTCCCCAGCTCACCGCGGGAGGCGACGCCGAGCTTGGGATAAGCCTTGTAGAGGTGATACCCCACCGTGCGCGGGCTGAGGAAAAGCTGGGCCGCGATATCCCGGTTGGACAGGCCCTGGGCCGCCAGCCGTACGATCTGCAGCTCCTGCGGTGTGAGCCGGGCCAGCACGCCGGGCGCGGGCGCGGTGGGCGCGGCCGATCCCGTGGCGTTCAGCTCCGCACGTGCCCGATCGGCCCACGGCGTGGCCGTCAGACGCTCGAAGGTCTCCAGGGCGGCCCGCAGCTGGGTGCGCGCGTCGGCCTTCCTCCGGGTACGGCGGAGCCACTCACCGTAGAGCAGCTCGGTCCTGGCCCGCTCGAAGGGCCGCCCGTCGAGCTTCAACGCCGCGGTGAAGTGCTCTTCGGACTCTTCGAGCAGGGCCCGGCAGCGCAGCACCAGGGCCTCGGCCCACGGCTGGCGCGTATAGCCGGCCCACGTGCGGTAACGCGCGAAGGCCTCGGCGGCACGCTCGGGAGCGCCGAGCCGTACCGCCGCCTCCACCAGGTCGGGCACGCACCGGGTCCCGGACACCTGGTGGCTGCCGGCCATGGACTCCAGCCGGGAGAGGGCCGCCTCCACCCGGCCGTGGCCGAGGTCGAGCATGCCCAGCGCCCAGGTCGCCCACCTGTCCCCGACCGGATCGTCGGCGAGGCTTTCGTCCGCGAGCGCGCGGCAGCGCTCGTCGTCGCCCTCGACGGCGGCGAGGTAGGCCAGGAAGCTGGTCATCTGGCTGACCCACTGCCGCTGCCCGGTGTCCCGCGCGATGCGAAGCCCCTCGGTGGCGGTGGTCAGCGCGTCGCGGTGCCGCCCGCGGAACAGTTCGGTCTCGGCGAGGAAGAACAGCAGCGTCGGCAGCACCCCGATGTTGCCCAAGGTCCGGGCCTCGGCCACCAGCGACCTGGCCGTCTCGTAGACCTCCTCGTCCTGGCCGGCCGCCAGCCCGATCCCGCAGGCCTGGACCAGGTCGCGCGGGCTGTCCGCGCCCGCCCGCCGGGCCTCGTCGATCGCCGCGGCCAGCGGCGGCGGGGCGTCCTGGCGCGACAGCACCGCCGTGATGAACCCGACGATCGGTACCATCGGATCCCCGTCGGGGAGGGGTAAGGCGTCGAGCAGGGCGGCGACGCGGTCGAGCTCGGGCGTGCCGATGTACCAGGCGGTGTGCAGCGCGTTGATCAGCATGCGTGCCGCCCGCGCGCCGTCCGTCATCGCGGCGCCGTCGATCAGCGCCTCGTGCGCGGTACGCGGCGATCCTCGCAGGAAGTCGGAGGTCGCCCGGATGTGCGTGAGCCGTGCGCGAAGCGTCGGATCCCCGGCCTGCCCGGTGTCCTCTCCGGCCGCCATGGCGAGCTGTCCGCCACCCTGTTCGGCCAGCGCCCCGGCACGGTCCAGCTCACCGGCCCACACCGCCGTCTCGGCGGCCAGGGTGAGCCGCCGCGCCCGGGTCTCCGGCCGGGTGCTGAGCCGGGCCGCGCGCTCGTAGGCGGTCGCCGCCGCGGCGTAACCGCTGCGGCTGCTCGCCCGTGCGGCGGTGCGCTCCAGCTCGGCGGCCACTTCCTCGTCCGGGCCGGTCGCGGCCATGGCCAGGTGCCAGGCACGCCGGTCGGCCTCGTCGGGGCCGTCGAGCGAGTCCGCCAGCGCCTGGTGCACCGCCAGGCGCAGGCTGGGCGGAGTCCCCTGGTAGATGGCGGCCCTGACCAGGGGGTGCCGGAAGGTCATCGTCCCCGCGGAGACCCGGACGAGGTCGGCGCTCTCCGCCGGATGGAGATCTTCGAGGAAGTCCCCGAACCTGGCCGCCGCCCGCAGCACGACGCGCAGGTCGCCGGTGTCCTCGGCGGCGGCCACCGCCAGCAGGCCCTGGGTGGCCTCCGGCAGTCGCCTGACCTGGCTGAGGAAGGCGTCCTGGACCCGGCTGGTGAGCGGCAGCGCCGTACCGTCGACGGGTGCCGCACGGGGAAGTTCGATCAGGGCGAGCGGGTTGCCCTGCGCCTCGGCCAGCACGCGATAGCGGACAACCGGGTTGATGCCGGTGCCCAGCAGCGCCGCGGCGGCCGTGGCGTCGAGTCCTTTCACCGGGAGTTCCGCCACCCCCTGCGCGGTGAAGGGCTCTCGCGCGGCGAGGATCAGCGCGACACCCTCGGCGTCCAGCCGCCGCGCGACGAACAGCAGCGCGTCGATCGAGGCCCGGTCGAGCCACTGCGCGTCGTCCACCAGCACCAGCAGCGGGCCGTCCTCGGCCAGCTCCGACACCAGGGAGAGCACGGCCAGGCCGACCAGCAACCGGTCCCCGGCCTCCACGGAGGCCAGGCCGAACGCGGCCCGGAGTGCCCGCTCCTGCTGTTCGGGCAGCGCCGCGATCCGGTCGAACACCGGCCGCAGCAGCAGATGCAGCCCGGCGAACGGCAGCTCGGCCTCCGACTCCACCCCGGTGCCGCGGATCACCCGTATGTCCTCGGCGGCGGTGGCCGCGTAGTCCAGCAACGCGGTCTTGCCGATCCCCGGCTCACCCCGGATGAGGAGGGCGCCGCTGCGGCCCGCACGAGAGTCCGACAGCAAACGATCGATGACAACCTGCTCGGCGACTCTCCCGTGCAACATACCCCGAACCCTACTTAACGGGGGCGATCAGGCGCTCGCACACGAGTCGTGTGTGGCGTCGAAGCCCTTCAGCCCGTCGGCGTCGTTCTGGTGGAGTGGCTTGAGGCCCTTCCAGTCGTCGCCGATGGTCAGGATGAGTCTCGCCGTGGTCGCCTTCTGGACGGGCTTGCCGATGGACGCGAGCAGGTCGCGGCTGAGGGTGGGGGCCCCGGGGGCGCCGTTCGGCGAATACGCGACCGTGGTCTTCGGGTACGGCTTGCGCGGCGCATCGCCGATCTTGGCGATGTGGTAGCCCCGCTCCTCCAGTTGGACGGCCACCTGGGAGGCCAGGCCGGAGCGGTTGGTCCCGTTACGCACCTCGACCTGGATCTTCGACCGGGGCACCTTGGACTGCCCGCCCTTCACTCCGGATTTGGTGACCGCCTTGTCCTGGACGACGATCTGGAACAGCTTCCTGCTCTGCGGCTGGACCCACTCCACCCGGCCCGGGTAGGTGACCGAATACCGCCAGGGAGTGGTGATGAAGTGGATCTGACCGGCGGCCAGGCCCTGGGCGCTGGTCGCGAGGTCCTTCATGACGCCCGGGGTGAGCCCGGGATCGGTGGTGACCGACTTGGTGGCCGCGTCGAGGAAGCCGAAGAGCTTGGCCGGGTCGGTGAGCGTCTCGCCGCTCATCACCTTCTTGATCATGGAGGCGATGAACATCTGCTGCCGCTGGATGCGCCCGATGTCGGAGCCGTCGCCCAGGCTGTAGCGGGCTCGGACGTAGCCCAGGGCCTGCTCGCCCTTGAGGATCTGCCGGCCGGCGGGGAGGGTGAGAAGGGCCTTCTTGTCGTGGATCGGCTCGGGGACGCAGACCGGGACCCCGCCGACCGCGTCGACCATGTTCTTGAAGCCGGTGAAGTCGACCTTCACGAAATGGTCGATGCGAATGCCGGTGAGCGCCTCGACGGTCTTCCAGGTGCAGGTGATTCCACCGGAGTTGAACGACTCGTTGATCATGCCCAGGTGCGCCCGCTGGCCGGCCAGCCCCTGCTTGGCCCGGCACTCGGGGAGCTGGACCATCGAGTCCCGGGGGAAGCTGACGACCATCGCGTTGTCCCGCTTCGGCGAGATGTGCGCGAGCATGATCGTGTCGGTCCGCTCGCCGGGGAACTTGCCGTACTTGGCGTTCTTGCCGTTGCGCTGGTCCGATCCGACGATCAGGACGTTCAGTGCCTTGGTCGCGACCTTGGCCGGCCGGGTTCCGAGGTCCTCGGGCGGGACGTCGATGTGTTTGACGTTCCCGGTCAGCTTGACATAGGCGCCGACCAGGGTTCCCGCCACCGCCACCACGACGGCGGTGACGGCGGCCACCAGCCACCACAGCCATCTGCGTCGCCGGCGAGGCGTGGCCTTCTCCGGGGGCCTGGGGGGCGCGTCGATCAACCCGCTACTCACGTGACTCCTGGGAGGAATGGGCCAGGGCGTGCACCCGTGGCAGAGGAGCCGGATTCCGGCCGTCGCTGAGTGTACTAATCATCCATAAGAGTGGGATAAGAACCTGAAATCAGGCGTTATGACCGAAATCGGTACATTATGTGAACGAGTGGTGGATAGCCGGTCAACGATGCGTTTTTCCCAGCCTGTTACGATCCGCCGATGATTATCCGTAATGGCGATCTCAATGATGTTCCGGCAGTTCTGCGGATGTTCGACAGCGCAGTGGAGTGGCTGACCGCGCAGGGCCGTACCGGCCAGTGGGGCAGTGAGCCGTTCTCCGCCAGCCCCGCCCGTGTCGAGAAGGTCGCCTCGTGGGCGTCCTCGGGTGGGATGCGCATCGCCGAGCTCGACGGCGAACCCGCCGGATGCATGGTCGTCGGCGTCCCGGTGGACTACGTCACCCCGGCTTCCGAGCCCGAGCTGTACATCCAGGGCCTGGTCATCGACCAGCGCTTCCACGGCCGCGGTGTCGGCTCCGCCCTGCTGGAGCGGGCCCCCGCCGAGGCGGCGGAGCAGGGGATCTCGCTCATCCGCGTCGACTGCTACGCCGGTGACGACGGCCGGCTGGTGAAGTACTACGAGAGCCAGGGCTTCACCAGGACCGAGACCTTCACGGTCAAGGAGTGGCCCGGCCAGGTCCTGGAGATGCGCCTGCCCGCCGGGACCGCTTGACCTCAAGCGAACTTCAGGTTGCACGGTGGTCGCCGGAACCGTCTACTCAGGGGAGACCACCATGCTCGACATAGCAGTGATCATCGCGAGCACCGGGAACGGCCGTCTCGGAGGGACGGTCGGCCGGTGGTTCCTCGGCCAGGCGGGGCTGCGGGACGACCTGAACCTGGACGTGATCGACCTGGGTCAGACCCCGCTTCCCCCGCTCCAGCCCACGCGTTCCGGCCATACCGGGGACGAAACCCGTCGGCTCGCCACCAGAATCGGCGACGCCGACGGTTTCGTCGTGATCACCCCGGAGTACAACCACGGCTACCCCGCGGCCCTGAAACTCGCCATCGACTCGGTTCGCCACGAATGGGCCGCCAAACCGGTCGGTTTCGTCTCGTACGGCGGGCGCTCCGGAGGCCTGCGCGCGGTGGAGCAGCTCCGCCTCGTCTTCGCCGAGCTGCACGTGGTCTCCCTGCGTGACACCGTGAGCTTCCACCGGGCACACGGCCAGTTCGACGAGGCGGGGGAGCCGGCCGAGCCGGACGGCGCCAACGGCGCGGCCAAGGTCATGCTCGACCAGCTCGTCTGGTGGGGGACCACCCTGCGCGAGGCCCGTGCCGCCCGGCCGTACACGATCTGAGCCACCTGTTCGGGGGCGTCATCCGCGCCTTACCACCGGCCGGGCCGGGCTCATCCCGTACCGCCGGAGTTCAGCGGATAGATGCGGAGCCAGTCGACCTCCATCCAGGCCTCTCCCGGACTGCCGTGACCGGGGAACCAGTCCAGCTGCAGGCAGACCGACATCGGGCTCCGGGTGGACCTGGGGGAGCGGAACCACTCCTGCCCGTCGAGATAGCCGACGACCCCGCTGGGGCTGTTCTCCACGGCATAGGTGTGCCAGTCGGTCATGTCCACGTCGGCATAGGACTGCTCGGCGCCCTGAGGGGTTTCGAGGTAGAAGTTCGGCCGCCACCTGCCCGGACGGTCCATGACCCCCAGGAAGTCGATCTCCTCGCCCGTGGCGCTGTTCACGCCTCCCCCACCGCCCCGCGGCCACAACAGGGCGATCGGATGGTACGAGTCGGCCCCCTCGTACATGCGGACGCGGGTCTCCCAGCGCCCGTACGCCTGGTCGTGACGGGCCCCCAGCCCGGCCGTGGTGCCGTCGGCGCGGCCGTACAGATAGAGCGATCCGTTCCCGATGAAGAGCTGGTCGGGTGAGCGGCGGCCCTGGTCGTCGTGACCGGGCGAGTCGTAGAACACCCAGTCGGCCGGGTCCAGATAGTCGTCGAACTCCGCGCACCAGGCCGGGGCGCCCCAGCCGTGAGCCGCGGCGGCGCTGAGCCGGTCCGCCGGGGGAGAGCAGACGGCCGTCCCCGCCGTCTCGGGAACCACCTCGCCGTGGGCGGCGCTGAGGGTGCTCACCGTCAGCATGGTCACCACGCCGAGCATGGCTGTCCGCACATGTGACCGCGAGATCATGATCGTTGCTCCAAGGATCTGACACAGAGTGCCGAGGGGCTGAAGCTCCAGCAGCCGGCCCTGACCGGCGCCCAGGTCGTGGGGGCCGACGTGCCGACAAGGGGAGCGGGGTGGGCGGGAGGCGGGGCGAAGGCCCACAAAGGTGCCTGCGGCGGTGCCGCCTGCCGGCTGCCGGCAGGCGGGGCCTGCGGGAAGCCGAAGGTACGGCTGCGCCAGGGCGCGAGGCTCCAGCACATGGCGTCGGCACGGGACAGACAGGAGTCCGCGAAGGAGGAGCGCACCAGCGGGGGCACGGGGAGAACGACCCGGGGCGGTGCGTAGGAGGACGGGAACGCCAGGGGAGTCAGGGCGTTCCGGCGGGCACTCGCCTCTCCGGCCGGTTCCCCGGTGGGATCGGCGAGGGCGGACGCGATGGCCGGGCTGGGCGCGGGTTTCGGCGCCTGCGTGGGCGGAGCCGGTTTCGCGGTGGCGGGCACCTGAGCCGTGGGCGTGACGCTGGGAGCCGAGGTGGCCGTGGTGCCGGTCGGGCTCGGCGTGGCCTTCAACGTCTCCTTCGGCGGGACCGGTGGGGTCTGCGGGAGAGTCGGCCTGGCGGTCCGCGGCGGAGGCGGTTGGGGAGTGGCCGGCTGCGACGTCGTGGGCTTGGCGCCGGTGGTCGGCTTCGGCCCTTTCCCCGGCGGGACCGGTTTCGTGGTCGGGGCCGGCCGGGGCTTCCGCGACGACGTGGGCTTGCCGGTCGGCGAGGGCGTGTCACCCGGTGCGGCGGTGGGGGCCGAGGTGGGTTTCTCGCTTGTGCCGGGGGCGGGCGTCTCGGTCACGGTCGGGATCGGTATCGGTATCGGGGCCGGTGTCTCGCCGTCTTCGGGGAGCGTCGCCAGATACCGTTCGGGATCGGAGCCCTTCGACGACTGCTTCGACGACCGCGACGAAGAGGTCTTGCTCTTGGCGTGCTTGCGGGTCGGCGACGACGTGCGCTCGGGCTCCGGGCGCGCTGTCTTGCCGGCCTCGGGTGAATCCTCCCGGGGCGCCTTGGGATTGGAGCCCTTCGACGAAGAGTCCTTGCGCTTGCCGTGCTTGCGGTTCGGCGGCGAGGTCTTCTCGGGCGTGGGCTCGGGATCCGGGCGCGCCTCGTCGTCGGGGTCGGGGGACTCCTCCGTGTCGTCGGGGTCTGTTTCGCCGGGCGGAGTCTCCTCGGGGTCGGGGGACTCCTCCGTGTCATCGGAGTCTGTTTCGTCCGGTGGAGTCTCCTCGGGATCGGAGGAGTCGGGGTCGGACGGGGCCCGCGTGGACTCTGGCCCTCCGGGAGGGGGCTCCCCGGGGGCGATGGGATGGCCGGCCATCGGCGACGACGGTGAGGCACCGGTCACGCCCGGATCGGCGACGGCTGTCCAGGGCTGAGCGATGATCGCACTGGTCGTTGCGGAGACTCCCGCGATGAGGAGTCCGGAGACCAGCGTGACGCGCCGGGACGAGCTGCGTGGGGGCATGGACGGTCTCCTCGGGTCATGGGGTCGGATCGGGACCGGAGAGGGGCTTCCAGCCCGCGGCGGCGAACTCGGGGGTGCCGGGCAGGGCGACCTCGGGCACCGTGGCGGGGAGGGGGTCGGGGACGTTGGCCCAGTCCCCGCGGCCCACACCGCGGATGTCGGGATGCCAGATCATGAGCAGGCTCATGGCATACGGGCTGGAATAGGTCGGATCGGTGTCCTGGGCACCCTTGGTCGCGGTCACCTGGACGAGAACGAAAACCTGGATCTGGTCCTTGGCGCGTGCCCGCCACTGGATTCCGATCGTCTTCGTCCGCATGGCCGCGCCTTCGGGGAGCTTGCCCCCCTTGGGAAGGCCGAGGGTCTCACGCCATCCGGCGGCGGCGGCCCGTGCGCCGGCCCGAGCCGCCTCTCGCTGTTCCGGCGGGGCGTACAGGACCGCCGCCTGCTCGGCCTGACCGGCGTCCAGCGTCCATGCCGCCTCCAGCGCGGCGGCCGCCGCCGAGGCCGCGCCCAGCTCGGTCCGGGGGAAACCGACGGGATACCCGCCCTCGCCCTCGTAGCCGGAGGGCGGGGCGAGCACGACGGTGCCGGCGACGACGTTCGCGGCCGTCACCGGCGAGGGATCGGACCTGCCCCGCAGGAGCTGCCAGGCCCCGATCGCGACGAGGATCGACCCCACGATCGAGACGACCACGATGATCATCCGCCGGCGGCCACGTGGCGGGGAGCCCAGATCCCAGTCGAGTACGGGGTCCTCGGCGATCGGCACTAGTGGCTCCGGTCGGGGCGCAGGCCGAACGCCTGGCCGGCGGCGGCCGCCAGGCGCAGATACGCGCCCCGGGTGGTGGGCCGCAGACGGACCAGATCGACCTCGGCGCCCTCTTTGAGGTGAGGGTCGTAGGGGACGCGGATCACGGTGCGGCAGCGGGAGACGAAGTGGCGTTCCAGCAGCTCCACGTCCACATCGGACTTGGGCTCCACGGCGTTCAGCACGACGATGGCGTTCTTGACCAGGTCCGCGTATCCGTGTGCGGTGAGCCAGTCCAACGTGGCGGCGGCCGAGCTCGCCCCGTCCACGGCCACCAGGCTGACCAGGACGATCTGGTCGGCCAGCTCCAGCGTCGCCCCCATCGCGCCGTGGAGCAGCCCGGTCCCGCAGTCGGTGATGCAGATCGAGTAGTAGCGCTCGATGAGCCCGGCGACCGTGCGGTAGTCCTCCGCGTTGAACGCCTCGCTCACGGCGGGGTCGGTGTCGGAGGCGAGGATCTCCAGCCGCGCGGGGGACTGGGACGTGAAAGCGCGCGCGTCGGCGTAGCGGAGGATGTGAGGGGCCTCGGCGAGCATCGTGCGGATCGTGGCGGCCGTCTCGGACTTGACCTTGAGACCGAGGGTTCCCCGGTCGGGGTTGGCGTCGATCGCGATCACCCGGTCTCCTCGGAGAGAGGCCAGGGTGTTGCCGAGAGCGACGGTCGTCGTGGTCTTGCCGACCCCGCCCTTGAGGCTCATGACCGCGATTCGGTGGTGCCCGCTCGCGACGGGAGTCTGGGCCTGGGCTATCAGCATGCGGCGCTCAAGCTCCGCCGCCGACTCCGCCGGGATGATCCTCCCGCCGGAGAGCCGCCAGACAAGGCGCCGCCACCCGCCGGCGGGCTCGGGCCGCCGGTTGGTGAGCAGGTGCTCGGCGGTGAGCGGAACCGTCTCCTGGAACTGCCCGGCCGGGCCGGGCGGTGAACTGTGGATCTGAGGGGACGTCTCCGTCATGGCCAAGGTCCTTTCACAGAGAGCTTTCGCGAAGCAGGGGACGGGGCTGTCAGCAGGTGCGCCAGCGCACCGTCGTGGTGATCGAGTCGTCGGGTCCCTGAACGGTCAGGGAAGTGGTGACAGAGGTCGGGACGCCGCACCAATGTCGGATCCGTTGGGCGCGCAGAGTGATCACGTCCGTGCGGCCCGGCTTCAGCGTGCCGCTGGACGGGCTGACGATCAGGCCGGGAGCCGATATCCGCCACTCCAGGGAGCCCTCGGAGAGGGTGAGGACCATGTTGCCCTGGCCGAACTCGTCCAGCGTCACCATGGGCGGGATCCGCAGCCGCTCGGCGAGTCCGCCCCGGGCGGCCGGGGCGCCACCGGCCGTGGCGGGCTGGGTGGCGGAGGACTGCAGGGAGTCCGCGGGTCTCCCGGTCCCGATGGCGGGCCCGAGGAGGTTCATCCCCGTGAGGGTGCCCGCCGTGCCCGCGACCACAATGATGACGATCTTGATGGTCGTGCTCCGGACGCGGGCCCCCGCCCACGCCAGGGCCTCCACGAACCGGACGCCGGGCCCGAAGTGCACTCCTTCCGGCCCGTCGACCGGCTCGGCATAGGCCTGGATCACGGGCGTGTGCGCGTCGTCGGACCTGTTCGCAGGGCCCCGCCCGGTGACGGCGGGAATGTTCGGAACGGTCGCCGTCACATCGTCCGCGCGGGCGAGGATCTCCCGCGCCCACGCCTGGGAGAGCAGCGCGTCGTAGAGCGGGGTGTCCTGACTGGGCGACGGCGGAGCCGACAGCGGCTGGGGCTTGGGAGACGGGCGAGCCGGAAACACCGGCAGCGACGGCAACGTGGGGTGATCCTGCAGGGCCGAACGGTCCGGCGGGGCGGAGCGGGGTGGTGCGGTGGAGCGGTCCGGCGGGGCGGTACGGGGTGGTGCGGTGGAGCGGTCGGGGCGGACGGGCAGATAAGGGAGTCTGGAGCGGTCCGAACGGCCGGGCCGGACAGGCCGGATCGGCCCGGTCTCCTCCTGCGACCGGGGAACTGGTGCCGCGGGGGTTTGCGGCCTGGGGACTCGCGCTGCGGGGGTTTGCGCTGAGGGGGTCCGGGTGGCGGGGGTCGAGCCCCGCGACGTCGGAGCCGAGCCGGAGCCCGCCGAGCCGGAATCGGCCGCGCCGGAATCAGCCGCCGAGCCGGAATCCGCCGCGCCGGACGTGGTGCCGAACCTGGGGGCGGGCAGGTCCACGGCGGGCGGGAGGGAGTTCATGAGCTGTTGCCTGACCTCGGCGGACAGGGGCGTGATCCGCGGGTGGGAGACCATCTGCGGAACCGTGTAGCGGATGTTGATCGGCCGCGTGCACTCCGGGCACTTGATCATGTGGGACAGCAGGTCCGTGCGCGCGGCCTCGAACTCGGCGGGGGGCGGTGTGCCCTGCTTCGGGAACAGGGCGTTCACCAGCGGAGCGAGCTCCGGACAGGTGCGGCGCCCGTTGGCCAGGGCATCCAGCCCGCTCACCAAGGTCTCGATCAGGTCCTGGGTCCGGGTCGCCAGCCTGATGACCTCGTCCGGCGGCATCGCCAGCGCATAGGAGAGGTCCTCCGTGGACAGCTCGTGGCGATACATCAGCCTGAGGGTCTCGGTGCCCAGGGGATCGACGATCGTCCAGACGCGCTCGATCAGCCGCTCCTCCGGCATGCCCGGCCCGGAGCCCGGCACATACTGCTGCCGGTATCCCGGGGCCGTGCAACAGCCGCGTCGCAGTACGGCAAGTAGCCGTCCCCGGGCCGTGACGTTCTTGGGCGTGGCCTGGACACGGCAGGCGGCCAGCGCGGAGGCGACCGCCGCCACCACCCGGTCGGGAGCCAGGTGGCAGGCGGCGTAGTCCATCAGGTGCGCGCCGTGCTCGCTCACCCAGGCCGCGTCCTGGTCGGGACCGAGCACGATGCGCCCCGCTCCGGGGGACGCGCTCATGATCCGGCGGGATCAACCAGGTCCGGCTCGACCTGGCCGGGACCGGGCTGGACGGGCGGTGTGGTGGCGGGGTTCGTGACCACGAGCTCCAGGTTCCGCTCGGGCAACCCGGTGAACTTGGTCCAGTTGCTGACCTGCCCCTGCGCCGGCTCCGCGTAGAGCCAGCGGATGAAGGCGGGCCACTGGCACGAGTCACGAGGTATGGCCGGGCTGCCGCTCTGGGGCGGGGTCAACCTCTGGAGTTCGGCTGCCGAATAGTTCCGGCACTCGGGAGTGCCCGGCGGGGCGATGTTGAGGTCCCACACGCCGTTCTCGTCCGTGTATCGCATGTTCTTGTCCAGTCCCAGGGCCTCCTGGGCCCGCTGGAGAAGCTTCGGATCCTGGAAGATCGGCAGGGAGTCGCCGGCTTCACCCTCCGGGACGGGCTGCGTGGCGGGCTGCGGGGCGGTCTCGTCAGGAGCCTGGACCGCACCCGGATCGGTCGACGGCAGTTGCGCGCCGGGGTCCGGCTCCGGCAGCTGCGTGCCGGGACCGGGCGTCAGGAGCTGCACGTCAGGGCCGGTCGTCGGCAGCTGCACATCGGGATCGGCCGTCGGGAGCTGCGGGTCCGGCTCGATGGGCGGCAGCTGCGGGTCCTGGGACGGGTTCACCGGCGGGAGGTTCCTCTGGTCCGGCTGGGTGGGCTTGGGAACCGCCGAAGGACGGAAAGGCCGGACCGGTCCGGGGGTGCCCGAGGGAACGATCGGCTTTGCCGTACTGGAGCGCAGGGCGGGTGTGAGGGTCCCCGAGGGGCGCACGGCTCTGGGACCGGTCGAGGGCTGCACGAGCCTGGGATCGGTCGAGGGTTGCGCTGGTCCGGTGGTGGTTGACGGTTGCGCTGGTCCAGCGGTGGTCGACGGCCGTGTGGGTCCAGCGGTGGTCGACGGTTGCGCTGGTCCGGTGGTGGTTGACGGCTGTGCGGGTCCGGTGGTGGTCGAGGGTTGCGTGGCTCGGGGAGTGCCTGATCGCCGTGCCGGTCCGGGAGTGGTCGAGGGCCGTGCGGGTTTGGCGGTGGTCGAGGGTTGCGTGGCCTTGGGGGGCTCCGATGGCTTTGGCTCGCTCTTTTTGGGAGTCGGCTGCTTGTCGGGAGAGACGACCGACAGTTTCTTGTCGCCCGGTTGCTCGATCCGGCTGCCGCTTTCCGAGATGTCGCCGGCGATCTTCTTCTCCGGGGTCGGGGCCGGAGCGGGCGCCTGGCGGGAGGTCGACGGTGACCCTGTCTGGGTCGTGCGGTTGGAGGCCGGGGCGGGTTGCCTGGGGGCCGTACGGCGAGGGTCGGGGGCGGGCTGCACCGCGGCCGTACGGCTGGGCTCTGGTGCGGAGGACGCTTTCTTGGGCGGTGGGGCCGATGTGCTCCTGGGATTACCCGGCCGCTGGAGGAGTCCGGCCGCACTCGCCAGGGCGGGAAGGGCGACGCAGTCCTCTCCGCCGCCCTCGACGGCGCGCCCGTCGACGGTCGTGGTCAGGCAGAGCTTCGGATCCCCGGACGTGTTCTTCGTGATCGTGCTGCCCTGGTCCGCGCCGGAGAGCGGGACGGGCTGGTTCCCGCCGGCCCGGTCGTAAGACGCCCACGCCCCCGTCTTGTCGTCCAGGTAGTACGTACCCGCGGCCAGGCGCACCGTCTTCTCGTCGACGGGATGGGAGCGGGCGGCGATGACGGTTCCCAGACCCGCGCCGGCCCCGAATACGCCGATCGCGACACTCGCGGTGATCACCGTCGCGCGTGAGGGCTTACGTGAGGGTGTCATCATGGATGTTCCTCTTCTTCCGGTGGGCGCGTCAGTCGCCGTGGCTCTCCAGGACATCGCTCCACTCGCCCAGCAGGCGGACGGGCTCGGTGGAACCGGCGGGGGGGATGTAGGCCACATATATGCGTCCGTAGGTCGCCCTCACCGAGTGCGTGAAAGACTTGTTCGCGGTGCGTACGGCGGCCGAACCCTTCAAGGCGACCTTCGCGCCCATACGCTCGGCTTTGCGTGTGTCGGTGGAGCGTGCTCCGTACCAGACCAGGGCACCCCCGTCACTGGTCTTCAGCGCGCGCACCGGCCCCTCCGGCAGATATGACAGGCTGAGGGTCCATCCGGCGTCCTCCAGCTGGGCGCGCTCCTGCTGCCAGAACAGCACGGCCTCGCTGGTCCACGGTCCCTCGGCGAACATCGGGTCGAGCTCGGCGTTCTCCAGGCTCGCCAGGTGGGCGCGGACGACCTCGCGCGGGGTCGCGAGCAGCCCGGAGGCGTTCTCGGGCAGGCTCGTGGCATAACCGTCGGGGTCGGTCTCGATCTTGGGAAACCGCTCGGGGGTGGCTCGTGTGTCGGCGGCGGACGCCACCAAACGCCACCCGGCGGAGGTGGAGCTCATCACGTCGGCGACCCGGGCGACCCCAGGTTCGTAGGAGACCGCCACGAACCAGTCGGCCGTGCCCTCGACGCGGCGGGGAATCCACACCTGCGGGTTGGGCCATATCCCCGAGGCCACCGACGTGCCCTCCATCCGGGCGGTCGTGAAACTCGCCCGTGTCATCTCCAGCGCGAGCCCGTGCTCCAGCTTCTTCATCGCATTCCGGTCGAGAGCGGCCTGGGCCGCCGACAACCCCCGCTGGTAGCGGCCATGGATGCGGTATGCCTGTTTGGCGGTGAGCTGGGACGAACCGGTCCTGGGTGAGGAGTCGGGGGTTGAGGGGGGTGTCGTCGCCCTGGCCGAGGCGCCCGTGGTCGGGCCGGGCGTCTTCCTGGGCGAGGATCCGACGGTTGAGGGGGGTGCCGTGGCCTTGGCCGAGGCGCCGGTGGTCGGAGCGGGCGTCGCGACCTTGGTGGTCACTTTTTCCGGGACGACGGTTTTGGGCTTCGGAGATGGTTTGGCAGTGCTTTTCCGGCCTGCGTCGTCTTTGTCGCCAGGTTTCCTGTCGTCCTGCGCCGAGGCGGAGGGGCTCGGGGACGACTGCGGCGGGACCGCCGTTTCCCCGCCTGTTCCGGAGGGGAGAAGAGCCGGATGGGAGACCAGGGACCGTGGTTCGGAGGGGTTTGCCGTGACGAGCCAGATTCCCGATCCAGCCAAGATCACTGAAATCGCCCCGAGCAGAGCGACCTTCCGCCAATCGAATGCGGCGAGTCGTTCGGGATGCCACTCTGATGGATGATCAGATTCATGATCGATAGAAGCGTCACCGCGGTCGGCGGACCCAGCTTGTCTATCTGGGAATTCTGATGCACGCCATGACATAGATCCAAATATTAGACTGACGTTGATCTATTGTGAAGGTAAAGGGGCCGAGTAATTGGCACTTATGGTTATTGGTTTAAAAATAACACATAACCATCAATAGGGTGCGTCCGAAAACGGCGCCTCGGTGACCTGTGATTGTGGTACCAATGGCGCATATCTAGACTTCTCTGAAGATTTTGTCTCGCTCCATGGGCGAGGTCATCTCCCCAAGACTTCTTGTTGATCTCTTGTTTACCCGGGTCAAGGGTGCTGTTCGCCTCGTGTTGGATTCTCAGTTCCTCTGGCGAGCGCCTCGATCGGCGGGCGAGGGTTGTGGAATCGTTTTCATGATCGATGATTGCCGTGGACTTCATGGTGCTTGATATGAATGGCCTTCATGTATTTGTGCCGTACGGCGGATCCTCTCGATGGGGAAATTGGCCGGGGTCCGATCTTTCGGAGTGGTTCGACGCGCTCCTCGGCATGAACATCGTGAACGCCGGGATTCCCGGCGGGTGACCGGCTCGGCCGTTCTTGTCCCGCCGGGCGTCCGCCGTTCTCGTCCCGCCGGGTGTCCGCCACGCGGTTGCCGCGTTCGCGGACCTGAGGTGCGGGCCGCCGTCCGGTGGTCACGTACGCGACGCGTCTCGGGGGATGCGCTCGGGGTGATGGCGCGCACGGGCCGCGTCTCCGCTGCCGTCCATGGGCCCTCTTGGGCGTTTTATCCGTAATTAAACCTTTCGAGTGACATAAACCTGGGGTTATCTGGCAATCACTTTCTGTACTTACGTTTCACGGACCAGTCGGTGGAAGGAGGAGGGGCATGGCGACTCGAACACAGGTGACCGGCTGGATCGGCTGGATCTGGTTCGCCGGAATGATGATGATCATGGTGGGGGTGTTCAACGCCATAGCCGGCCTGTCCGCCCTCTTCAAGGGGAACCTCTACGTCCCGACCAGAAACCAGCTGCTGGTGTTCAACCTGACCGGCTGGGGGTGGATCCACCTGCTCCTCGGCATCCTCCTGGTCGTCGTCGGCGTGTGCCTCGTCACCGGGCAGACCTGGGCACGTGTGGTGGCGATCATCCTGGTCCTGCTGAATGCCATCGAGCACATGCTTTTCATCCCTGCCTATCCCTGGTGGTCGCTGCTCGTCATCGCGATCGACGTGCTCGTGCTCTACGCCCTGATCGTGCACGGAGAGGAGGCGAAGGTGCTGGGGGCGTAGCCCGAGCCGCGTCGCCACGGCCCGCGCCGGCCATCCGCCATCCGGTCCCATCCGGTCCTTTCCGGGCGCCACCGATGGAACCGTACGCTCGGTAAGGCCGCGGAGGTGGTCGACGCCGGTGCCGTCGAGGTGTTTTCCCCGATGGACGCCGCGCGCGACTCCGAGGCCGTGTTGATGTCACTCGCCGACGACCGGGCGAGCCGCGATGTCATGGCGCGGCTGGCCGGTCTCGGCTCCGATCCGGACGCGCCGATCGTCGCCGACATGAGCACCGTCTCCCCCGCCACCTCCCGCGAGTTGCGGGATGCGGCGCCGGGGGGCCGATTCGTGGCCGCGCCCGTCGTCGGCGGGCCGCCGGTAGTCCTCCGAGGCCAGGCCATGGGGTTGCTGGGCGGCCGGCGTGACCTCGTGAACCGGCTGGACCGTTCACCGATTCTCAGTGTTTGTCTGTGAGGATCGGTGAGCTGCCGCGTTGCCGGGGCAGCGTTCCCCTGCTGAGGGGTTCCCGTTTCGCCGGTGCGTGCCCGGCACGGATGCCGGGGCCTACCGCTCCTCCACGGGCGTTTCGCGTCTCCCCGCAACTCTGGGCGACGTCGTGCTCATACCGGGCCGCGAGCGCGGCCAGGTTGCGTGCGGCGTTGACATCCCGGTCCAGGACCAGACCACAGGCGGTGCATGCGTAGGTGCGTTCCGACAGGGCGAGCTTGGCTTTCACCGCGCCACAGCCGGAACACGTCTTGGAGGAGGGGTACCAGCGGTCGGCCACCACCAGCCGCCCGCCGCGCCAGGTGCTCTTGTAGGTCAGCTGGCGGCGCACCTCGGCCATGGCGGTGTCGGCGACCGCGCGGGCCGGCTTGCGGGTGGACTCGGCCGTGCGGATCGTGCCCAACCGGGGCAGGGTCACGTGGCGCCGGTCGGTCTCCAGGCGGATCGCTCCGGTGGTGAACCGGCACGACAGCGCGGCGCGGTGCTTGGCCCTGAACCGGGGAAACCCGACCGGTTTGCCCGCCCGGGTGCCTTGGCGGGAGGCCGACCAGTTCGTCAGCGCCCGCGCCAGGCCGTCCAGGCCGGAGCTGTAGGCCTCCTTGGAGTTGTCCGCCCACCACGGCGCGACCGTGCCTTTGGCGGTGTTCCACGCCCGGCGCAGGCCGTACAGCGACCACGGCACCTCGGTCAGCAGTTCCTCGGGCACCCCGTAGGTCTTCTCCGCCTCCCGCTGGGACAGGGCGGCCCTGACGCGGGCCAGCCCCCAGTTGAACGCGAAGCGGGCCGCGCCGCAGTGCGAGGCCAGCGCGGCGGTCTGCGCGGGGGTGGGGGCGAGGGCGTAGCGGTAGGCCTGATGGATCCGCCCCACCCTCCACCCCTTTACTTGAAGTTGTCGTTCAATCACTGTGAGTTTATCTCGGGTGCGGGTCGGCGGCTACCCGACCCGCGAAAGACTCACGCCCGGCGCCCCCGCGACACCCGCACCCCTCGCCCCACGCTCCGGCGCTTTCCGCGACCGGTGACAGCCGACCGGACGCTTTCGTGGTGCGCCGGCCCTGGGTGTCGGGCGGGCCGCCCGCCTCTCCGGGCGGAAGAGACCAGAGAAGAACCGATAAACGCCGATAAAACAACCAACAGTTCACACCCCCTCTGGCCGGACATCTTCGCGGTCCAGCGGTACTGCGGAGACGATCCCGGGATCGCGCTGACCTACAAGCTCATGAACAACTACCTGCTCATGTCCGGTGTGGCCGTCGTCGCCGAGGCGGTGGCCATGGGACAGGCGGCCGGACTCGACGACGCGATGCTGCGCGACCTCCTGTTCCGGTGGCCGACCGTGGCACCCGCCCTGCACAACCGGCTCGACGACATCTTCGGCGGCGATCATCTCGGCTGGTTCACCACGCGGCTCGGTGCCAAGGACGTGCGGCTCGCCATCGAACTCGCCGAGTCGGTCGGCCTCGACCTGCCGATCGCCAGGCTGGTCGCACGCCGTTACGAGGAGGCGGCCGAACGCGGCTGGGGCGACGCCGACATATCCGCGGTGGTGGAACTGCTCCGTGCGGAGCGGCGCGGCTAGGGACTTCGCGGGTTCGCCGACCCCGGAACCCGGAATCCCTGGACACCCGGACACCCGGACCCTCGGGACCTCGGACACCCGGACCCCGGAGCCGCCGCCCGATTCGGCGATCTCGGGACCGGTGGGCGTAGCGTTGACAAAGGTGGGTCCCGATATCCATGGAGATCCACGACAGCCGCTCCGAAGCGGAGGTCTCGCGATGGTCCAGCGGACACAGACCTGGCCGGCGATGTCGGTGGACGAATGGCAGCACACCTACGACACGCTGCACATGTACAGCCAGGTGGTGGGAAAGATCTCCCTCGCCTTCCGGCCGATGATCAACCACTGGTGGCAGGTGGCCTTCCACCTCACGGCGCGGGGCATGACCACCGGGCCGATCCCGTACGGCGGGCGCAGCTTCCAGATGGACTTCGACCTGCTCGCTCACCACCTCTGCGTCGAGACCTCCGAGGGCGAACGCCGGACGATCGCGCTGGGCGGCGCGGTGCGCGACTTCTACGCCGAGGTGCTCGGCACTCTGGGCCACCTCGGCATAGACGTCGAGATCTGGCCGATGCCGGTCGAGTACGCCGATCCCGTTCGGTTCGACGAGGACGACCGTCACGCGACCTACGAAGGCGCGCAGGTCCAGCGGTTCTGGCAGGTGCTCCACCAGATCGAGCTGATCCTCACCGAGTTCCGTGCCCGCTTCACGGGGAAGTGCAGTCCGGTGCACTTCTTCTGGGGTGCGTTCGATCTGTGCACCACCCGGTATTCGGGCCGGCCGGCCGAGCCGCCGCCGGAGGTCGATCGCGTCACGAGGCTGACCTTCAACGCCGAGCAGAGCGACGTGGGCTTCTGGCCGGGAGGCACGTGGATCAACGGCGCCCGTATCGACCAGCCGGTGTTCTACTCCTACATCTACCCCGAGCCCCAGGGGTTCCGGGAGCAGCCGGTCGCGCCCGCGACGGCCGTCTACGACACCGATTTCGGGGAGTTCATCCTGCGCTATGACGACGTCCGGAGCTCGGCCGACCCCCGCGAGGCCATCCTGGACTTCGCCCAGTCAACGTTCGAGGCGGGGGCCCGTCTCCAGGATTGGCCGCTCGAAGCGCTCCAGTGGACGCCGCCTCGGCCGTCCGAACGCGCGTCCCGGACGGGACCTTCCGGATCCGCGTGAACCGGACGTCCTCCGGCCTCGGGGACTCCGCCGGCCGTACGGGCGGTTCGGGGGCGGCGCGCCCCAGGTTCCGGGGGCGGCGCGCCTCAGGTCCGGGAGTGGCGCGCCTCAAGGGAGGCGATGATGAGGTCGACGGCGACCTCGAACGTCGCGTCGGCGTCCGTCTCCCCTTCCTCTTCGCCGAGCGCCTGGAGGAACCCGATGGTCTCGGAGGAGATGAGACCGATGACGAAGGCGACCAGCGCCTTGCGGGTGTGGGCCAGCTCGTCGAAGGGGACCCCGGCGGCGACGAGAATCCGGTTGTACACCGTCCACAGCTCGCCTTTTTGGTCGATCACGCCCGGGTGGCTGTTGACGTGCAACCAGAGCGACGGGTGCGACTGCGCGATGGACCGGTAGGCGTGGGCCAGCGCGCGTAGCTGGTCCTGCCACGGGGAGCCGTCGTCGGGCGGCAGCTGGAGCCGGGAGTCGACGAGGCGGCAGACCCCGCGCAGCAGCCCCGTCTTGCTCTCCACGTGGTGGTAGAGCGACATGGGGTTGACGTCGAGGTCCGCTGCCAGCTTGCGCATGGACAGCGCGTCCACCCCGGCGGTGTCGATGAGGCGGAGTGCCGCCGCGTAGATCTCCTCTGATGTCAGGGGCAGACCCCTGCGTGCGCTCACTGCCATACACCGTATGGTAGCGTCAGGCATACGGTGTATGGCTGGCGATGTACGGGAGATCGTCAGCGAAGGAGGAATTCCCATGTCGGTAACCCGGTCGATTCCTGCCCCACAAGGACTGCCCTTCCTCGGTAACACGCTCCAGATACCGGTGGACGCGCCCAACGCGTTCTTCAACAAGCTCGCCGCGGAGCACGACGAGGGGATCTACCAGCTCGACCTGCTCGGCCGTAAGGTCCTGTTCGTCTCCGACCCCGACCTGGTCGAGGAATTCTGCGACGAGACGCGGTTCTACAAGGGCATCGACCCGCCGCTGTCCATCGTCCGTGACTTCGCCGGAGACGGGCTGTTCACCGCCCGTCATGACGAGCCGGTCTGGGGGCACGCGCACCGCATCCTGATGCCCGCCTTCAGCCAGCGGTCCATGAAGGCCTACTTCCCGCAGATGCTGGAGGTGGCGCAGGCGCTCATCGCCAAGTGGGCCGTCTCGGACGAGGTCAACGTGCCCGACGACATGACCAGGCTCACGCTCGACGTGATCTCCCTCACGGGGTTCGACTACCGGTTCAACTCCTTCGACTCACCCGAGCTGCACCCGTTCCTGCAGGCGATGGGCCGCACGCTGACCGAGGCGATGCACCGCAACAGGCAGCTTCCCCTGGTCACCAAGCTCAAGAAGAAGCAGGAAGAGATCTACCGGGCCGACATCCTGACCATGCAGAACCTGGTGGACGACGTCATCAGGCAGCGCCGGTCCGCGGGCGGGAGCGGCACCAAGGACCTGCTCGGCCTGATGCTGGAGGCCTCAGACCCGCGGAGCGGTGAGCGGCTGTCGGACGAGAACATCCGCAACCAGGTCCTGACCTTCCTCATCGCCGGGCACGAGACCACCAGCGGGCTGCTCTCCTTCGCCTTTTACAACCTGCTGCGCAATCCGCACGTGCTCGCCCGGGCCTACGCCGAGGTGGACCGGCTGCTGCCGGGGGACACCGTCCCCACCTACGAGACGATCATGAAGCTGGACGTGATCCCGCGGATCCTGGAGGAGACGCTGCGGATCTGGTCCCCGATCCCGGCGTTCGGGGTCAAGTCCTTCGAGGACACCACGGTCGGCGACTATCCGGTGAGTGAGGGACAGACGGCCGTCCTCCTCCTGCCGCCGCTGCACCGGCACCCGAAGGCGTGGGACCGGCCGGACGAGTTCGACATCGATCGCTGGCTCCCCGAGAACAAGGCCGGTCACCACCCCGCCGCCTACAAGCCGTTCGGCAACGGCGAGCGGGCCTGCATCGGGCGCCAGTTCGCGCTGACCGAGGCGCGGCTGGCCATGGCTCTCATCCTGCAGCGGTTCGCGATCTCCGATCCGGACGCCTACCGGATGCAGATCAAGCAGATGCTCACCCTCAAGCCCGAGGGCTTCACGGTCCGGGTCAGGGAGCGCAAGCCGTACGAGAGGGGCACGGCCGAGATGGCCGAGGTCACGGAGGAGCAGCCGGTGGAGGTGGCCGTCACCGGCGTCGGCCTCACCGTCGCCTACGGCTCCAACCTCGGCACCGCCGCCGACATCGCCGAGAGGCTGGCCGAGCGGGCCGGGCGCTCCGGGTTCGCGACCACGCTGACGACCCTGGACGAGCTCGACCCGCCCCGGGACGGGCTCCTCGTGGTGGTCACCTCCACCTACAACGGCAAGGCCCCCGACAACGCCCAGCGCTTCGACGCCCTGGACGGCCTTCCCGCCATGGACGGGGTACGGCTCGCGCTGCTCGGCTGCGGCAACACGCAGTGGCCCACCTACCAGGACTTCCCCCGGCGCGCCTTCGACAAGTTCACCGGGGCGGGAGCCGTACCGCTCATCGAGCGCGGCGAGGCCGACGCGGACGGCGACTTCGACGGTGACGTCTCCACGTGGACCGCCGCACTTTGGGCGGCGCTGGCGGAGGAGTACGGCACGGCCGCCGCCGAGAGCGGGCCCCGTTACGAGATGGACGTCCTCACCGAGGCCGACGTGCGTCCCGCGGTCGTGTCCTCGCACGCCTTCCCGCTGACCGTGCTTTCGAACGAGGAGCTGACCGGCGACCCGGCCGGGTTGTGGGACTTCTCGCAGGAGGCGCCGCGTCCCGGGGTGCGCTCGATCGTGGCCGAGCTGCCTTCGGGGATGACCTACACGGCGGGCGACCACCTGGCCGTCTTCGCCAAGAACGACCCCGGGCTGGTCGAGTGGGCGCTGCACTGCCTGCGCGTCCCCCGCGACCAGGTCGTACGGCTCCGCGCCCGGGGGACGACCCACCTGCCCGTGGACACCCCGGTGACGGCCGGGCTGCTGCTGTCGGAGTTCGCCGAGCTCCAGGAGGTGGCCACGCGTTCCGATCTCTCGACGCTGGCCGGGCAGACGGAGTGCCCGTGGACCCGCGGCCAGCTCGCGGAGCTGGAGGCCTCCTACGCCGACGAGATCCTCGCCAAACGAGTCTCGGTGCTCACGCTGCTGGAGCGATTCCCCGCGATCACGCTGCCCCTGCAGGTCTTCCTGGAGATGGCGGGCCCGATCCGGCCGCGCTACTACTCGATCTCCTCCTCGCCGCTGGCCGGCCCCGGGCGGGTCCGGATCACCGTCGGCCTGGTGGAGGGTCTTGCCTGGTCGGGCAGTGGCGAATACCGGGGCATGTGCTCGGCCTACCTGGCGGGTCTGGAGCCCGGCGACGTCTTCTACGGATACGTGAGGGTGCCGACCCCGCCGTTCCGGCTTCCCGCCGACCCGGAGGCCCCGGTGATCCTCGTCGGGCCGGGTACCGGACTCGCCCCGCTGCGCGGCTTCCTGGAGGAGCGGGCGCTGACGGGGGCGACCGGCCCCGCCGAGGTCTTCTACGGCTGCCGCCACCCCGAGCACGACTGGCTCTACCGGCCGGAGCTCCAGGAATGGGAGAGGGCCGGGGTCGCCCGTGTGCACACCGCGTTCTCCGCGGTCGCCGGTCACCCCCACAGCTTCGTCCAGGACGCGGTCGCCGCCGAGGCGGACACGGTGTGGGCGCTGCTGGAGCGGGGCGCTCACGTCTACGTCTGCGGCGACGGGCTGCGCATGGCACCCGCCGTACGGCAGGCTCTCGCGACGATCTACCGGGACAGGACCGGAGGCGACGGCGAGGAGTGGCTGCGCGCCCTGGAAGCCGAGGGGCGCTACCAGCAGGACGTCTTCGCCTGACCCGGGGCTCCCGGCAGAGGAACGCGGCGGGCGCCCGATCGGGCGCCCGCCGCTTTTTCATCGGATGGTCAAGAGCCCGGTGCGGGGACGAGGCCGTCGGCGACCAGCCCGGCGAGCACCGCGTCACTGAGCGCGGTGACCGCCGACAGCGGCCTGACCATGACGGTGAACTCCTTGATCAGGCCCTGGTCGTCGAGCTGCAGCAGGTCGACGCCGTGTATCCGCTTGCCGCCGACGGTCGCCCGGAAGATCAGGAGATGTGACTCCGTCTGGACGCCGTCCTCGCCCATCTCGGCCTCGCCTTGCAGCTGCCCGACATACCGGAAGTCTTCGAAGGTGCGCAGCAGGACGCCCATGAGCGCCTCGACCATGGGCCGCCCTTCGAACGGCGTGAACTTCACGGGGCTGAAGAACCGCACGTCCGGGGCGAACAGTCCGGCCATGGCGGCCAGGTCCCGATCCTCCACGGCGGCGCGGAAGCGGTCGGCTGTCTGCATGCGCATCTCCCTACTCAATATTAGGATTAGTCATATTATTGACTAGGGTTCTCGTTCGGAACAGGTGAGGAGGGAAACCATGGCTCTGCGCCACGCTGTGCTCGCGGCCCTGCTCGACGGGGAATACAGCGGCTACCAGCTCGCCAAGATCTTCGACGTGGGCGTCTCCAACTACTGGTATGCCGTCCCGCAGCAGCTCTACGGCGAGCTGGCCAAGCTGGAGAAGGAAGGGCTGATCACCGGTCGCCAGGTGATCCAGCGTGACCGGCCGAACAAGCGGGTGTTCACCGTCACCGAGGCCGGGATCGACGAGCTGGCGGCCTTCGCGGCGGCGACCGCCAAGCCGCTGTCCCTCCGCGACGACCTGGCGGTCAAGGTCCAGGCCGTCGATCATCTCGACCCGGTGCCCGTCATCGCGCAGCTGGAGGAGCGGGCCGCCGGGTCCGCGGCCAAGATCGCGTTCTACGAGCAGGCACTCCGCCGCCTCCGCGGTGACCTCGACGAGGAGTCCTTCCTGAGGGAGGGCCGCCGGGTGGGGCCCTACCTGACCTGTCTGGGAGGGCTTCGCCTTGAGAGGGCGAACCGCGGCTGGTGCCTGAGCACCGCCGAAGTGCTGCGCGAGCGCATGGGGCGTCCGAGCGAGCGCGCGGCAAGTTCAGAAAAGGAAGGAAAAGCCCCGTGACCTACACGCGGTATGTCGCGCTCGGCGACAGTCAGACCGAGGGACTCAACGACGGAGACGAGACCGGCGGCTACCGAGGGTGGGCGGATCGGCTCGCCGAGCACCTCGCGCGCGTCAACCCGGACCTGCGCTACGCCAACCTCGCGGTGCGCGGCCGCCTCGCCGCCCAGATCCGCGCCGAACAGCTCGGGCCCGCGCTCGCGCTCCAGCCGGATCTGGCCACCGTCGTCGCGGGGATGAACGACCTCATCCGGCCGGGTTTCAACGCCGCCGAGGTCGCCGGCCATCTGGAGGAGATGTTCGCCACCCTCACCGCCGCAGGTGTCCACGTGGCGACCATCACCTTCCCCGACATCAGCAAGATCGCGCCGCTCGCCCGGCGCCTGCTGCCCCGGATCATCGACTTCAACGCCCGCATCCGCGCCGCCGCCGGCCGCCACGGCGTCACCGTCCTCGACTCCTTCCCTTACGCGGTCGTCACCGACGAGCGGGTGTGGAGTGTCGACCGGTTGCACGGCAGCCCGCTGGGTCACGCGCGAATCGCCGCCGCCATGGCCCACGCTCTGGAGCTGCCCGGCAGCGACGAGACGTGGTCCCATCCGCTCTCCCCGCTGCCTCCGCGTACGGCCTGGCAGACCGCCGGGGTCGAACTGCGCTGGATCGGATCCTTCCTCGGCCCGTGGGTCTACCGGCGTCTGCGGGGCCGGTCGTCCGGCGACGGCCGTACGGCCAAGCGCCCCGAGCTCGCTCCGGTGACGCTGCCGAGCCCTTCGCTGTGAGACCGCGCCTGCCCGGCCGGGGCGAGCGCGGTCCGGGTGGCGTCTCTTGGGCGGGTGTGCGTGGTCCGGGTGGGCGGGCGCGGGAAGACCGGTCAGGCGGGCTGATCCCAGATGCTGGGCGTGTCCGCCGTCTCACGGGCGGCGGTGAACTGGCCCGTGGACCATTCGAGCGCCGCGCGCGCGTTCTCCAGGTCGTCCGTAGCAATGACGATCTTCACGTCGCCGAAGGTCGTGTAGGCGAGGTCGATGTTGACGTTCGCGTCGGCGAGCTGCCGAGCCAGCTCGCCGAGTGTCCCGGGCCGGTCGTTGAGGTCGACCACCAGTACGGGCCGCTCGTCGGCGATCCCCATTCCCGCGCTTTCGAGAGCCCCCTTGCACCTGTCCGCGTCCGCGTCGTCGACGAGCACGTGGACGACGCCCTTGCCCTCGCCCGTGAAGGCCGCGAGGCCTTTGATGTTCACGCCGGACTGGCCGGTGACCTCCCCTAAGCGGGCCAGCTCACCCGGCCGATCATTGAGAATGACGGCTATGTCTGTGGGCATCGCACGTCAATCTTCTCACTGAGGTAGAAATACGACAATCCCGGAAGAACCTAACGATGCTTCCTGGCCGGGTCCGGCGATGCGGTGTGCGAGCCGTCCGGGTCGCCGCCGTCCTGCCCTCGGCGGTGCGATCGGCCCTGACCCCGACCCCGGCCCCGGCCCCGCGACGCCCGCTCGTCCGCGGTCGTCTCATGCCTGGTGGGGTCGCCTCGCGCCCGGCAGGTCCCGGCGTCGTGAACGAGGGCGCGGATACCGCGAAAAGGGGCACGACTCTTCCCGGCGACTACGCGACACGAGGCGCCTCGTGACCAGAAAAGCCGTGCCTTTTATTTGCCGTCGTCAGTCTTTTTGTTTCCGTCAGCGGGTCGGGTCGGCGTGCTTCGGCGTGGCCGCCCCGGTCAGCCGTATGGTGCCGGGCTTGTGGATCACGATCTTCTTCATCGTCAATTCCCTTTCATTTGTGTAATGTGAATGACCGGCGCGCCTGCCTGACGTAAAGGTTTAGTTGTTAAGATCAGATGTGTCAATAGAGGTCAGGTTTCCGAATCGAGCGGGCATGCCGGAGGGCTCACGCGCGCCAGGAGTTCGGCGGTCCGCGCGACCTCGGGAACGCCCAGTTCCCGGTAAATCTCCAGCGCCTTCCGCAGATGTCCGGTGGCCACGTCGGCGTCAATCGCGGCGAGGGCGTGAAAGCGGCCGACTCCCTCGATCGCCCGTGCCTCTTCGTGCCGGCTGCCGGTCTCTTTGGCGAGGTCGCGGGCATGTCGATAGGAGATGAGCGCCTCTTCGGGCGACGCCTCGCCGGATTCCAGGATGACCTGGCCCAGCCGGTTGAGCGCCTCAGTCCGCCCCAGCCGGTCACCGGTTTCCTGGAATATGCCGATCGCCTGTTTGATTGTGCGGATCGCCTCTTTGGAATCGCCGGTCAGATGATGGACGACACCCAGTTCTCGCAGGGAGTCGGCTTCGCCGACGCGGTAGGGCAGACTCCTGGACAGGGTCAGCGCCTCATGGAGGCAGGCGGTCGCGGCAGGCAGATCCCCGGTGAGGCACCGCACCACGCCCAGGCAGTTCAGGGCGTTGACCTGCCCCATCCGGTTGTCCAGCGCCCGGTAGAGTCGGAGGGCCTCGGTCAGGTCGGCCTCGGCGGCGGGAAGGTCGCCGGTCAGCTGACGCACGACACCGGCGTTCTTCAGGGCGTTGGCCTCGCCTAGGCGGTCATCCAGGTCGCGAAAGAGCGCGAGCGATGTGGCCAGGTGTTTCCTCGCGGCCGGGTAGTCGCCCATCAGATAGTGGGCGAAGCCGATATTCTTGACGGCCCGGCCCTCCCCTTGGCGGTTTCCCAGTTCCTGAAAAATCCGGAGAGCCTCGGTGAAGGCAAGAACGGCATCGGCGCAGTCGCCGGTAAGATGCCGGACGGTGCCCAGCCGATCGAGGGCCTCGGCCTGGCCCGATCTGTTTCCCAGGGTGCGATAAATGCCGACGGCGGTCAGCAGGCCGCGAATCGCTGCCGAAGACTCTCCCATGGTGTAATGCGCGAGAGAGAGTTCGATGAGAGTGTCGGCCTCTCCGCGTCGGTCGCCGAGACTTTGAAAAATCCCAAGAGCCTGCGTGAGCGTTTCCGCGGCGGCTCGAAACTCTCCAGCCCGGCGTTGTGCGGCGCCGCGTTCGACCAGGACGCGAGCGTGTGAAATTCCCAGGTCATTCGTCATTTCACCCTCGCGGTCGTGGACGTGAATGGAGAGCCGCAACCTGGCGACATCACAAGCAATTGTGTATGTTGATGATCTTCCCTGTAAAGGAGGTCGCGTATTGCCTCGCGCGCGTTCGCTCTGGCGCCATCGCGACTTCATGCTGCTCTGGAGCGGCCAGTCGATCAGCATGTCCGGCACGGAGCTCAGCGCGCTGGCCATTCCCTTCGTGGCACTGACAACACTGTCGGCCTCCCCGCTGGAAATCTCACTGCTGACGACCGCCGGATATCTTCCCCATCTGATCGCGTCGCTGCCGGTCGGTGCGATGGTGGACCGGCGGCGCCGCCGTCCGCTGCTGGTGTGGTGCAACCTGTGCCAGGCGCTGGTCCTCGGGTCGATCCCCCTGACCGCCGCGGCCGGTGCGCTTGCCCTGCCCCAGCTGTACGGCGTGGCCATGACGGCGGCGCTGCTCGCAGTGGTGTTCGACACCGCCTATCAGAGCTACCTGCCGTCCCTGCTCCACGGTGACCAGCTGGTCGAAGGCCACGGGAAGCTCGGCATGTCGATGTCGCTGGCCACCGTCGCAGGGCAGAGCGGCGCCGGCGCCCTGATCACGCTGATCGGCGCGGCCAGAGCCGTGACCGTGGACGCGGTCTCCTATCTCGTCAGCGCCGCCACCCTGCTGCTGATCAGGACCCCCGAACAGCCCCCGTCCCCCCGGCCCGCGGGTTCCCGGCTCCGGACGGAGATCGCACAGGGTCTGCGTTACGTGTTCCGCGGCCCGCTGATGCGCCCGGTGGTCGTGGCCAACGCGCTGGTCTCGGCCGCGATCGGCGGGGTGTGGTCGCTGTGGATCGTCTACGTCTACCGTGAGCTGCACTGGTCGGCCGCCGAGACAGGGGTCTGCATGGCCCTCAGCGCCGCCGGAGGCATCGCCGGTGGACTGCTCACCACCCGGCTCACCCAGCGTCTGGGACTTCCCCTCCTCCTGCTGCTCTCGGTCTCCGGATATGCGTTCGACCTCATCCCCACCCTGCTGGCCGGGCCGGGGATCGCCGGATACGTGCTGGTCACCATCGGTCACAGCGTCGCCATCGCCATTCAGACGATCTACATCGCCGCCAACCGCAGTTTCCGCCAGCTCATCTGCCCGCCCGAGCTGATGGGCCGGATGAACGCCACCTCCCGATGGCTGGCCCTCGGCTCCAAACCGCTCTTCGCCGCGCTGTTCGGCCTGCTCGCCACCTGGCTCGGCGTGCGGGCGGCGCTGGCCGCCGGGGCGGCGATCTTCACCCTGCCCACGTTCGTCCTGCTCGCCTCACCCCTGCGGTCGATTCGCCACGTGCCCATCCCCCAGCTCACCAAGGGAGACCCCCATGAACCTGCTGCCGGTTGACGCCGACCGGAGTCGACACGGGGTGTACGCGGTCGCCGCCGCCCTGGCGCACGCGTTGGTGCCCGCAGCGATGGAGCACCACCCCGAGCTGGTCCTCGCGCACGACGTGGAGCTTCGTGCCGTCGCCCCCGATCTGGACATCCCGGTCCGCCGGCAGTCCATCGCGGCCCAGCTGACCAGGCCGGAGCGGATCCTGATCCCCGCGCCCCGGCACACGCTGCGGATCGCCAACGGCCTGGCCGAGTTCGTCCGCGACCATCTGGCGGTCGTGGGACCGATGACCGTGAAGCTCACGAACCTCGGCCAGGCCGACGCCACCGACAGGGAGTTCCTCGACGTGCTGGACCGCCGCGTGACCGGCCTCACGACGGTGACGGCGGAGGCCGCGCCGTACGAGCCGATGAGCCCGCGGGAGCACGACAGGCGAGCGGACGAGCTGGAGGCGTCCGGGCTGGTCCGCCCGCAGCTGGGGGAGATCGCGTTCCACCGGGAGCGTGGTGGCAGCCGGGAACTCGCGATGAGGGCGCTGTGGAACGCGATGGGCCGCTGCCTCATGGAGGGCTTCCACCACGCCGCCGCCGACTTCGGAGAGCGCGCGCTCACGTTGCTCGACGCCGACGCCGACCTGGAGACCTGGTGGCGGATCGCGTACGGCACGGCGCTCGCCTGCTCCGCCACGGACCGGGAAGAAGCGGCACGGGCGCTGTTCGACGAGAGCCGCAGGCGGGGCGTCGAGCCGAAGGCCCGCGCGACGGCCGCCTACGCCACCGCCATGTTGCTGGTCCGCCACCATGACCCCGCGCGCCGTGACCCGGAGGAGGCGATGGCGTGGATCAACGAGGCGATCACCATCACCTCGTTGCTGCCTGACCGCCGGGAGCGGGCCTTCCACCTGAGCTTCGATCTGAACGGCGCCGCCCTGGTGCAGACCCGCCGGGGACGGAACGACGCCGCCCTGCGCCTGGTGGAGGAGGCCATCGAGCTGGCCGACCGTGATCTGGCGGAGGGCGAGCACCCGATCCACCGCCTGGTGCTGCGAGCCAACCGGGCCGGCCTCGTCGCGATGATGGGCGATCCGGAGGGCGCCCTGCCCGACCTGGACGCGGCGATCGCCGCCGACCCCGGATATCCCGACTACTACATCGACCGGGGCAACCTTCTCCACCGGCTGGGGCGGGTCGAGGAGGCCGTGGCCGACTACGAGACCGCGATGCGGGCGGGGCTCCCCTTCCCCGAGCCGTATTACAACCGGGCCGAGACCCGCTTCGAGACCGGCGACTACGAGGGCGCCCTGGCCGACCTCGGCTACGTGCTGGAACTCGATCCCACGTTCGTCGACGCCTATGCCAACCGCGCCGGGATCTGGGCGGCTCTGGGAGACGACGTCAAAGCCCGTGCGGACGCTCTCCGAGGGCTGGAGATGGATCCCGGTAACGCCTACCTCCTGTCCGCGTTGGGCCAGGCCGAGACGACCGCGGGTCGCCACGCGGAGGCGCGAAGGGCGTTCGACGCGGCTCTGGACGTCGCTCCCGGGTCCGCGAAGACCTGGGCCAGCCGTGCCGTTCTCGCCTACGAGACCGGCGACCTCGAAGGCGCGGTGGCCGACCTCACCCGGGCCGTCGAGCTGGAGGAGTCCGCGGCCTTCCTTTTCAACAGGGCGATCGCGTTTCGCGACCTCGGCCGTGCCGAGACCGCTCGGTCCGACCTCGTCCGCGCGGCGGAGCTCGATCCCGGTGACGAGGAGATATGGGCGGCTCTGAGCGCGCTCGACGTGACCTGAGGCCGCCTCGAAAACCCGGAAAGCGAGAACCCGGAAAAAGCGGAAAAAGCGGAAACACGGAACAACGGGAACGTGGAAGCTCGGAAGGGAGGACTCTTTGCGGGACGACCCTCTGCTGCCTCAGGCGGTGGCCGAAGCCGTGGCCGAATATCGGGTGCTGTGCGAACGGCACGGAGTGTGCTGGGGAGAGGAGCTGATCCCCTACGTCGGGGAGGTACAGACCAGCGCGTACCTGATGAAAGGTTACGACTACTGGGGAACGTGCTTCCGCCAGCTGACCGGCCGGCGTGCCGACATGGACGGGCGCATGGGCGAGGTGGACCTGCACCGGGTCGTGCGCGACGCGCTGAACGGCGACGTGCTCGACAACCTGGCCGCCCTGCGCCTGACCGGCGAGGGCCCGACCCTGCACGCCAGAACGCGGGTCGTGCTGGACGGCGCCCCGATCTCCACCACCCTGCTTCTGGACTCCCACGTGGACGACCCGGTCACCGTTCATGTGAACGGCCGGCCGTACGAGCTGGGGCCACGCGGGGCGCGGCTGGTGGAGATCGACAGCGCGGCCGAGGTGGTCGCGGGCGGCGTCACGGTGGATCTGAGCTCGCTGACCAGACGGGCTCCCGCGGCCCGGGTCAGGGTGCGCGCGGGGTTGCCGTGCCGGTGGACCGTGACCGGTGTGAACGGCCAGGGCTGGTATCCGGAAAACGCGCCGCACAAGCTCGACTTCCACCGCCGGCCGTATTTCCACGGTGACGACCTCGTCCTGGAGGTGCCTGCGGAGGCGGTCACGGTGGCGGTGGGACGCGGCATGGAGTACGGCACGGCCGAGACCGTGATCACGCCCTCGCCGGGCCAGGAGGTGCTCGTGGAGCTGACCCCCGGGCGTCTCTACGATGCCGCAGCTAACGGCTGGTACGGCGGTGACCTGCATGTTCACCTCAACTGGATGGGGGACGCGCCGGCCGTGCCCGCGCTCGCCGCACGCGTGCAGCACGGCGAGGACCTGCACGTGCTCAACCTGGTGGCGGGTAACGTCACCGGAGACCGGGTTTACGACCGGGAAGCCCTCAACCACTGGGCGGGACGGGATCTTCCCTGGTCGGACGGCACTCACCTGGCCAGGTTCGGGGTGGAGCACCGCAGCGACCTGCTCGGCCACGCCACCGCCTTCGGCGTTCACGCCCCGCCCCGGCGATTCCACACCGGTTTCGCGGGAAGCGCCGACTGGCCGCCCAACAGTGTCGCCCTGGAAGAGCTGCGGGCACTGGGCGGTGTCACCGGCTACGGGCATCCCTTCCACAACGATCCGCCGGAGCAGGGGATGCGGGCCGGGCGCAACTGCTCGGCCAGAGAGATCGTCGCCGACGCGGCCCTAGGGCTCGTCGACAGCCTCGACGTGCTCAACCACTCCTCGATCACCGGTACGGCCACCGTGTACGGGCACCTGATCGGCGCGGGCAACCGCCTGGCGGTCACCGCGGGAAGCGACGCGGTGCTGTCGATCTCGCGCAGGGGGACCGCGTCCAGCCCGCCCGGCTGGCAGCGTGTCTACGCCCGGGTGGACGGGCCGCTCACCACCGGCTCCTATGCCCAGGCGATACGGCAGGGCCGCACGTTCGCCACCACCGGACCGTGGCTGGAGATCACGGTCAACGGCCACGGCCCCGGTGACACCCTGGACCTCACCCCCGGAGAGCGGGTCGAGATCAGGGTGTCCTCGATCGGCCCCGAAGTGGAGGCCCTGGAGATACGCACAGCGGAAGGCGTTCTGGCCCAGGGGCCTCCCAGCGGGCTCGTGACCGAACTGGTCGTGGAGGAGCCCACCTACGTGGTCGCGGTCGCCACCGGTGGCCCGCACCCGCGCTCCTGCCATCCTTCGGGCGCCTACGCCCACACCAGCCCCGTCTATCTCGACGTGGCGGGTGCCCACGTGGCCCGGCGCGCCGACGTCCTGTGGTGCCTGGCGTGGCTTGACGCGCTGGAGGAGGTGCTGGAAGCCAACGCCCGCTTTGAAACCGAGGAGCAGCGCCACGACCATCTGACCCTTCTGGAGCGGGCGAGGGCGGTCTATCGCGCCCGGCTTCTCTAGAGCCGCGGGGAGAACCACGGGAAGAGCCGTGGGAAGAGCTGCGGGAAGAGCCACGCATGACGCGCCGTACGGCCTGCGCACCGGCGGGGCGGGAAGAGCGCGGCCCTTGTGCGGGCGGCTGTGCAGGCCGGTTGCGCGGGCCGCCCTTGCGTGGCCGCCCTTGCGTGGCCGGTCGTGTGGGCCGGTTGTGTGGGCCGGTTGTGTGGGCCGGTTGTGTGGGCCGGCTGTGCGGGCCGGTTGTGTGGGCGGCGCACATCGGCGGCGAGTCGAGACTGTCGCACATCACGGCATACCCGGCCCGCACTCGGCCGAGCGGCCCCACGAACAAACAGTGGAAGGCTTGGGCGGAGCCGAACCCATAGGCGCGGAAGGTTTGTTTTCGAGGAAGAACGCGCATCAATTGCGCATCCCCTCGTCGTCACCACCGAGTTCCCGCTGGAACATGGGCGAGATCGACATATACCATATTTATTGACGAATCAAGTCAAAGCCTTTTACCCTTCATGCGGGGTCGATCTCTCGACCTCTCCCTCCCGGAACGGGAAACTCCGGGGAAAGGGGCAGCCGCATGGTAAGTGAAGCCTTATCCGCCATGGACGGTGCTCCGCAAGAGCCCCTTTCGTCCGGCACCGGTCGCGGGCTGCCTCCTCCACTGACCAAAACGGAACTGGCCGTCCTGCTGCTGATCAGCGACGGGCATCGGGTTCCGGAGATCGCCGTGCTGCTCGGGATCAGCAGGCGCGCGGTGGAGAGCCACAAGCGCCACCTCTACCGGAAGCTGGATGTGGGCACCCAGAGCCACGCGGTGTCCCGGGCGATCTCGCTGGGCCTGCTGAACCCGCCGCGGGGAGACCTGCGGCCCGCTCCCGAACCGGGCCGCCCGGGGCTTGAACCGGGCCGCCCGGAACTGGTGATCGTGCACGCGCGGCAGGAGCCCTGGCTCGAACACCTGGCGAAGTCCCTGCTGACCCGTGGGACGCCCTTCGTTCTCACCCCGACCCTCGAAGTCACCAGTGATCACTGGGCGCGCTGGCACCGCGGACCGCTCACCGCGGTGCTCGTGGACCCCCTGCCCCATGATTGGCGGCTGGCCGCGCGGCTGCACGCCCGCGTCATCGTCATCCGATCCACACCGCCCGACTTCGCCGAGGTGACGTACGCCCTCCGGCGCGGCGCACACGCCCTGCTCTGGGGCGACGACATGCACCAGGACCTGGTGCCCGTCCTTACGCTGGTGACGCGGGGCTACTTCACGATGAGCTCGACGCACATCGGCCCCATACCCCGGGCGAGACCGGACGAGCACCCGGGACCTCTGACACACCTGCCCGAGCTGACCCGCCGGGAGCGCGACATCCTCAGCTCCATCGCCAGCGGGCACACGATCCGGCAGACCGCCCGCGTCCTGGGGATCGCCGCCAAGACCGTGGAGAACACCCAGGCCCGGCTGTTCAGGAAGCTGGGAACCAGGAACAGGTCCGAAACCCTGACCATCGCCTACCGGCTGGGTGTTGTGGAGCGTCCCATGCCCTGACACCCGCTCGGCACACGATCCGCGCCCCCCATGTTTCATGAGAGCGTCCTCCGTTTTCGCGAGAGCGCCCCGCGTTTCGGCGAGAGTGCCCGAGCGTTTTTGTGAGAGCGTTCCCGCGTTTCCGCGAGAGCGGCCGGCCCGGGAGCGAACCCGGGCCGGCCTCGTGTGAACGGCGCCCGGACGACGGCGGTCGTCCGGGCGCCCGGGAATTACCCGGTGGCGCAGCGAGCGTTGTTGAGCGTGAAGTTGGGTGGCTTCGCGTTCGTGGTGTCATCCCACTTGCCGATGAAGCGGATCGCGCTGAGGGTGCCGCCGGCCGGGATGATCGCGTTGAAGAAGCTGTTGGTGAGAGTCACGTCCGCGTCGCGCTGGGAGTCGCGGGCGTTCACGATGAGGGTGATCGTCTGCCCGTTCGCGAAGCGCCACTTCAGGTTCCAGCCGTTGATCGGTGTCGTGCCGAGGTTGGTGATCTTGACACTCCCCTCGAAATACTTCGGCAGGGAGCGGTCGATCGCGTAGACGACCCGGCATTTCGCGCTGGGCAGGTCGGCGTCAGGCACGAGGAAGACGTTGGGGTTCAGTGCCGAGGCCGGGATGTCGGTGTTCGAAGTGATGATCTGCGCCAGCGTCCGCCGGTAGTCGATCCCGTAGGTCGCCTTGATCTGGCTCAGCCCGGGGTCGTTGCCGTAGAAGAACCGGTCACCGTCGCGCAGCGCCTGGAACTGGCTGGTCCATATGGCGAGCTGCAACGGGCCGAATTCGGTGCCCGGCACGTGGGGCTCGGCGATCATCCCGGTGAAGGCGTCTACCTTGTCCACGCTTCCGTAGATCGCTCGCAGCCGCGCCGCCAGCGGAGTCCGGCGGACGGCTCTGGTCCCGTTGTCCGCGCCGGGGACCACCGGCGTGCCGTCGATGTCGAACAGCTTCGTGAAGTCGAGGCTGTTCGGGTCGTTGATCTCGTTTCCGGGGGTGAGCAGCGGGTCGGCGGGGAAGGTGTCCCCGGCTTCGCCGGTGATCGCCGCGAAGCTGGTCTGGGGGGCGAGCCCGTAGGCCTGGCGGAGCTGGTTGTAGGTGGGAAGGCCGTGGTCACGGCCGCGCTCGACGTCGATCGCGCCGAGGTCGACGACGCCGCGGAAGCACTGGGGAAGGTCGGGGCCGTCGAGGCAGTCCGGGTTGCCCGAGACGGGCACCTGGAAGAGGACGCTGCGGAGCTGGTTGTCGATCTGCTCGTCGTTGTTGTACTCCGACTCCGCCCCGATGGCCTTCATCAGCGGGCCGAGCTGGATGGCGGGAACCAGGTCGGGGTTGAAGAACGCCACGTTCAGCGGAACCGCGAGCTCGACGTCGTCACCGTCCGTCTCGACCTCGATTCCCTGCGCCCTGAAGGCCGCGAGCTGGTCGTCGGTGTATCTTTCCCGCTCGCTCTCGACCTCGACCTCACCGTGGATCTGGCTGTGCGCCCGGTACCCGATCGTGGCGAACTCGTTGGTGAGGCTCGCGTTCACCTCGGGCTTGTACCCGGTGTAGGACGGCAGGCTGACCCCCATGGCGGGGAGGAACTCGTTGTAGGTGACGTACTGCTGCTCGGCGATGACGATCCGCCGGGCGATCTGGAACTTGTCCTCCTCCGAGAGCGAGCTCGGTAACAGCGAGACGATCCGGTTGTGCTCCCGGGCGAAGAGCGTGTGCGTCGCGGTGAGCGCCAGGTTCTCGTTGGCCCGCACGTCTCCGGCGACCGCCGCGTTGTTCGGGTTGGCCCGGAGCCGTCCGTCGACGTCCATCGCGGGCGCGGTCGCCGCGTTGCCTCGGCTGGTGCGCCGGGGCAGATAGTTGTCGGGCAGGAGCATGCGGGCGCTGTTGTTGGCGGGGTTGCCGTCGGCGGAGCCCTCGCGCAGCCAGTCGAGCCGCTGGCCGGTTTCGCCGTACACCGTCCCGGCGTCGATGTAGGAGCTGAGAGTGTTGGTCTGCTGGCGGGGGTTGCCGGTGCCGGTGCCCGTGCCGGCCGTCGCGGCCGATCGCGTGAACGGGATGACACCGAGGGTGTTGGTGAAGGACTCAAGCGGGTCCGCGGGGTTGAAGGGGATGTTGGCCGGTGTCGCGGTCGGGCCCGCGCCGTCTCTCAGACCGATGGTGTGGTCGAGGAACTGGCCCCAGGTGAAGCCCCACTGAGTCACCCGATGCTCGGAGAAGACGTTCTGGTTGACGTCGTTGAAGATCCGGTTGCTGATGAAACGGCTGTTCGGCCCGGCGGGCGGAGCGCCGACACCGTCGGCGTAACGAGCCGGGGCCACCCGCGCGTAGGCCGTTCCGGCCTTTCCCCATGTGGGCTGCGCGACGTTGTTCCGGCTGCCGTCCAGGCTCTGGACCTCGAAGGGCACGGCCGCGTAGGCCGGGGTGGCGACGGCGGTCCCGCCCAGGAGGAGCAGGGCGGCGCTCGCGAGGGCCAGGCCCCGCGTACGGTGGTGCCCGGCGGGCGGCCGGGGCGTGGATAAGGATGTTCTCCCAACGATGTCGCCGCGACGGTGATTCATCTCTTCTCTCCATACGAGTGACTTCCGGGAAAGTCCCCGGCGAACCGAATCGGACTCCCTTCGGGAGCGTGAAAGCCCTGGTGTGCGGACATCGCGAATTTCAGGGCTGGAGAGATAGGATGAGGCACAGCTCCTGATTCGATGAATTCGAGAATGTTCGACGTCAGCACGGGGAGAAGACAACGGACTCGGGGCATGGGCCTCCTGCGGGCCAAGGGGTTTCGGTATCTCGCCGCAATGCTGGGCTTTCGCCCGACCACCGTCAATGGAAATCGGCTGACGCTTAACCCCTAGGCGCTTTCTCCCCCTGAAGGAATTTCTCCACTAAGAGTTTTTCGCCACCAGGGGAAAACGCGCGCCGTGCGAAACACGCCTGAAACACTCGCGGTCGGGACGGCTCGCGCCGTGGCGCCCGTGCACCCGTCGCCGAGCCCGTCTCAACGGGGCTTCACGCGGAGTGATGTGACGGCCGGTAACCGGCCTGCTGAAGGACGGCGATGAAGTAGGCCTTGATGGCGGTGCTGCTCTCGGTGTCGGGATAGGCGCCGAGATGATGGAGGACCGCGCCGTTGAGGATCTGCTGGAGGATCTCCACGTCCCGGTCCGGCGGGAGCTGCCCGTCGTCGCGGGCTCGGCTCAGCGTGTCGTGCTCTGCCGCCGCCCGCCGCCCGCCATGGGAGTTTCGATATGTCTGGAGCAGCTCGGGATAGTCGTCCACCGTGCTGTAGAGGCGGCGGAGCATGCGCCGGTTCCGGGGCTGGCTGAGGTAGGCCGCCCAGTCGCTCAGCATCCGGTCGATGTCCGGCCAGTCCAGAGAGCCGGGGGCGTGGTCCCGGTGCACCGACTCGATCGCCTGGATCAGCAGGGAGGTCTTGTCGGGGAATCTCCGGTAGACGGTGGCCCGGGTCACGCCGGCGCGCTGGGCGACCTGTTCGATGCTGGTCTGACCGGCACCGCATTCGATCAGCAGGTCGAGCGCGGCGGCGAGGATGGCGGCGTCCACCTCTTGGCTGCGGGGCCGTCCGGGGGACCGCTGGGAGCGAGTGGCGCCTGTCATGCGGGCTGGTCCGTCGCTCCGGCGGGCCCGGTGCCCGGGGAAGGTGTGCTCGTCGTTGTCATGACAACTATAATACAAAGCAAGTCTGTATCGTATTGTCGCGCGACCGGCCACCCGCCGGCTGTGTTCCCGATCTCGCGCGTCAGCGCGACCGGTCGACCTTCGTCACCATCCTGTCGAAGGCGCGGTCCGGCAGAATCCTGTTGAGCATCAGGATCGTTCTGGCCAGATATCCGACGGGGTAGCGCGGTTTCGGCCTCGCCGATTCGAGGACCTTTCTCACGGCCTTGGCGACCACGGCCGGATCGGATGCCTTGCCGCGCTCCCCGAACGAGGCCTCGGCTCGCCTCGCCATCGCCTCGGCGAGGTTCCTGTACGCTCCGCGCCCGGAGAGGGCGCGGAGCTCTCGCGGCGTCTCCTGCTCGAACTCGGTCCTGATGATGCCGGGCTGGATGAGCACGACGTCGATGCCGAACGGCCCGACCTCCTGGCGAAGCGAGTCGGAGTACGCCTCGAAAGCGTGTTTCGACGCGTGGTACCAGCCGCCGAGCGGAAGGGAGATCTCGCCGGCGATCGAGGAGACGTTGACGATCGTGCCCGACCCCTGCTCGCGCATGTGCGGAAGGACGAGCTGGGTCAGCCGGGCCGCCCCGAAGAGGTTGACCTCGAACAGGTCGCGTGCTTGCCGGATCGGCACGTCTTCGACGGCGCCGTGGAGCCCGATCCCGGCGTTGTTCATCAGGACGTCGATCCGTCGCTGCTCGTGGAGGACGGTGCTCACGGCACGTTCGAGGTCGGCCTCGTTCGTGACGTCCACCGCCATGGTGTGACCGCCGGCCGCGCGGATGGCGTCCATCCTCTCCACGCGTCGCGCGGCGCCGTACACGATGTGGCCGGCACGGAGCAGTTCGAGCGCGGTGGCGCGGCCGATTCCCGACGAGGCGCCTGTGACGAGGCAGATCTTGGCTTTCATGGGTGCCCCTCTCACGTATTTGAATGCAGAGCTGTACTGTATTGTATCTAGTCAAGGAGGCGGAGATGGCCCTCGGCGCTGCCGGGTCGCGACCGGACGCACACCCGGGCGGAGCCGCCCGCTCGCTCCGCCCGCATCTGCGCCGCCGGCTGTCTGACCGGGCCCCTGCCGCCGCTCGGCAGGTTTCAACCGGCCGGGTGTTCGACCGGATCGACCAGGTCGACCTGTTCGGCTGGCTCAACCTGTTCGGCCGGATCGCCACAGGGGGCGGCGAAGTTTGCTCCGCCGGGTTCCGAGCAGATCAGTCACCACACATGAGACAGATGGGACTAAAGCCGTGAGTGCTTACGTACTCGGGTTCTATGAAATCGACAAAACCCGGCTCGCCACGGTCGGCGGGAAGGGCGCCAACCTGGGGGAGCTGTCCAAGATCGACGGGGTCCGCGTGCCGGACGGGTTCTGTGTCACCACGGAGGCCTACCGGACGGTGGTGGAGCGCGACCCGGAGATCGGCGCGCTGATCGACGGATTGTCCGGCCTGCGGGCCGATGACCGCGTGGAGATCGCCGATGCCTGCGCGCGCATCCGCGCCGCCGTCGAGGCCCTGCCCATGCCGGAGGAGATCGAGCGGGACATCGTCCGCTACCTCACCGGACTCGGTGGTGATGACGTGGCCTGTGCCGTACGGTCCAGTGCCACCGCCGAGGACCTGCCGTCGAGCTCCTTCGCGGGGCAGCAGGACACTTACCTGAACGTCCGGGGGGCGGCGTCGGTGGTCCGCGACGTCAGGAGGTGCTGGGCGTCGCTGTTCACCGACCGCGCCGTGGCCTATCGCATCCGGAGCGGCTTCGGCCACCGTGCGGTCCGGGTGTCGGTGGTCGTCCAGCGAATGCTCTTCCCCGAGGCGGCGGGCATCATGTTCACCGCCGACCCCGTCACCTCCAACCGGAAGGTGGTCTCGATCGACGCGGGCTTCGGCCTGGGCGAGGCGTTCGTCTCCGGCCTGGTCAACGCCGACAACTACCGGGTGAGGTCGGGGCGCATCCTTGAGAAGAAGATCGCCACCCAGACGGTGGAGCTGCACGCCTCGCCGGACGGCGGCACGGAGGAGCGGCCGGTCGAGGCCGCGCGGCAGCACGCGCAGACCCTGAGCGACGAGCAGATCCTTCAGCTCGAAAGTCTGGGGCGGCGGATCGAGGCCCATTTCGGCACCCCCCAGGACATCGAGTGGGGGCTGTTCCACGGCGCGTTTTACGTGCTCCAGAGCCGCCCCATCACCACGCTGTATCCCGTTCCCGTCTCGCACGACGGCAAGAACCACGTGTACATCTCGTACGGGCACCGGCAGATGATGACCGACGCGTTCACCCCCCTCGGCCTGTCGCTCTTCGACCTGCTCCACGTGAAGCTGGACCGCGAGGCGGGAACCGTGGCCGGGAACCGGTTCTACAAGGACATGTCCCACGAGCTCACGTCCTCCTGGGCCAGAGCGATCACGCTCAAGAGCCTCGGCCAGGTCGACGTCCTGATGGCCAACGCCCTGCGCACCGTGCTGAGCAGGAAGGACTTCGTCAGGTCGCTCGCGCGCGGGAAGACGTCGGTGATGAACTTCGGCAAGGGCGGGCCGCTGCCGATGGCACGCCAGTACCTCAAGCTCGCCCGCGAGGACGACCCCAGCGTCGTCCCGCAGCTCATCGCGCACAACGAGGAGACGGTCGAGAAGCTCCGGCGGACCATCACGGGCAAATCCGGGGACGAGCTGTTCGCGTTCATCATCGACGACCACGACGTGCTGGCCGACCTCACCTTCGACCCGCGCAGCGTGGCGGCGGCGTTCCTGGGCATCCAGTCGGTGAACTGGGTCAACAAGCACATGGAGGCCTGGCTGGGCGAGAAGAACGCCGCCGACGCCGTCGCCCAGTCCGCCGACCACAACGTCGTGGCCGCGATGGGGCTCGACCTGCTGGACGTCGCCGACGTGGTCCGGCGGTACCCGGCCGTCATGGAATATCTCGAAAAAGCCGAGCGCGACACGTTCTTCGCCGGCCTCGCCGACCTGGACGGCGGTGAGATGGTCAGCCAGGCCATCGAGGAATATCTGCGCAAGTACGGCATGCACTGCCCCGGGGACATCGACATCACCAGGACCCGCTGGAGCGAGGACCCGACGCTGCTCGTCCCGCTCATCCTCGGCAACATCAAGAACTTCGCGCCCGGGGAGCGCCGGCGCAAGGTGGAACGCGGGCAGGCGGACGCGGAACGCACGATGAGCGACCTCCTGGAGCGGCTGCGGAGCCTGCCGGGGGGCGGGCGAAAGGCGAAGAAGGCGGCGCGGCAGATGAGCCTGGTGCGTCATTTCATCGGCTACCGCGAATACTCCAAGCACGCCCTGCTGCAGCGGCACGAGCTGTACAAGCGGGCGCTGCTCGCCGAAGCCCGGAAGCTGGTCGACCGGGGAGTGATCAAGGAACCGGAGGATGTGTACTTCCTGTCCCTGGAGGAGTTCAGAGAGGTGGTGAACACCGGGCGGCTGGACTACGCCGTCATCACCCAGCGGCGGGAGGCGCATGAGGCGTACCAGAAGCTGACACCGCCGCGGGTGATCACCTCCGAGGGTGAGGTGATCTCCGGCGAATACGACACGGGAGCCCTGCCGGAGGGGGCGCTTGCGGGCATCGCGGTCTCCTCGGGAGTCGTGGAGGGACGCGCCCGGGTCGTCCTGAACATGGAGGACGCCGACGTGCGGGAGGGCGACATCCTCGTCACGGTCTTCACCGATCCGAGCTGGTCACCGCTGTTCGTCTCGGTGAAAGGCGTCGTGATGGAGGTCGGGGGGGTGATGACCCACGGCGCCGTGGTCGCCCGGGAGTACGCGCTTCCCGCGGTCGTCGGGGTGGAGAACGCCACCCGGCGCATCAAGGACGGCCAGCTCATCCGGCTGAACGGGACCGAGGGATATGTGGAGGTGCTGCCGGAGGCCTGACCCCGGCACCCGCCGGACCGGGTCGCTGGCCACCTGCTTCCCCGCGGGAACGGTCACAGCCCCGGGTTGCCGAGATAGGCGAGCACGGCCGGCACACGACGGTGGTCGTCCTTGGTGGGAGGCAGGTCGAGCTTGGTGAAGACGTTCGCCACGTGCTTGGCGACGGCGGCCGCCGAGTCGACCTCTGCCATCCACGACCCCCCTACCCGGCGCGGCATCCGGGACAGATGTGATCTCCGCGTCAATAATCTACGAGTGGGTGAATATTCCCGGCGAATATTCCTCCGGATGGGGGGCGCCGCCGCGGCTGGAGCGCTGGTCCCGGCGTGCGCCGCGTGCACAGAGGAGACGAGAACGCCGCTCCCGGTACGCGCCGCGCGCACCCCGGACGATCCTTTCGCCCTGCTGCGCCGCCGGTGGCGTGAGGTGACGGCGGGATCGGGGTTCGACGCGGCGGCCGAGCCGTACCGGACCCGGCTGGCGAAGCTGGGGAGGGAGGCCGCCCGGCACCGGGACGCCATGGCGCCGGCCGACGCGTCGCTCTGGCCCGATCTGGCGTTTCCCTCCTTCGCCGGCACCCCGGCGCGGCTGCGGACCATGGCCCGCGCCTACGCCCTGCCGGGAACCGGCCTGACCGGTGACGCGGACCTGGCCTCGGCCGTCGCCGCCGGTGCCGACCACTACCGGCGGCGGGTGTACGCCGCGGGCGCGGATCCGGTCGGCAACTGGTGGAACTGGCAGATCGGCACCCCCAAGAAGCTCCTCGACGCGGCCGTGCTGATCGGCCCGCACCTGACGGACCCGCAGAACGGGGCGCTGCGGGACGCGGTTGACCACTTCGTCCCCGAGTGCCGCCTGGACGACTACAGCGGCACCAGCACCGGGGCCAACCGGGTGGACCTGTGCGTGGTGATGCTGCTGCGCGCCGTCCTCGGGTCCGACCCGGAGAAGGCCGCGCTGGCCGCCTCGGCGCTCTCCCCGGTCTTCCGCTACGTCCACGAGGGCGACGGGCTCTACCGGGACGGCTCGTTCATCCAGCACACCTGGGTCCCCTACCAGGGCGGGTACGGAGCGGTGATGCTGGACGGCCTCGCGACACTGTTCGCGGTGTTGCGCGGCTCGCCGTGGGAGATCACCGACCCGAACCGGCAGATCGTTTTCGACGTCGTCGAGAGGTCGTTCGCGCCGGTCGTCCACGACGGCTTCTGCATGGACCTCGTCAGCGGCCGCGCGATCGGCAGGAGACCGTACGGTGACTACAGGAAGGGACGCCAGATCGCCTCCTCGATCCTGCTGCTGGGGGACGCGGCCTCCGCCGCCGAGCGGGCCCGATGGCAGGGCATGGTCAAGGGATGGGCGCTGCGGAACACCTGCAGACCCATGCTCAGGGCGGCCGAGCGAAACGACCTGGGGTTCCACGCCCGCCTCGCCGCGATCCTGGGCGACGACACGATCCCCGCGGCCGGCGAACCCGCCGGGCACCGGCTGCTGGCGATGAGCGCCCGCGCCGTCCATCGCAGGCCGGGCTGGTGCGCGGGGCTCAGCATGGCCTCCTACCGGATCGGCCACTACGAGCACGGCAACGGCGAGAACCTGCGCGGCTGGCACACCGGCTCGGGAATGCTCTACTGGTGGGGCGAAGGCCACGGCGACCAGTATTCCGACTCCTTCTGGTCCACCGTCGACCCCTACCGCCTGCCGGGCACGACCGTCTCCACCCGGCGGCTGGCCGACGGCGCCGGTGAGGGGTGGGGTGACACCTGTCCGCCGGGCCGCTGGGTGGGCGGCGCCACCGACGGCATGTACGCGACGGTCGGCCAGCACCTGAACGGCTTCGAGAGCACGATGGAGGCCTTCAAGTCGTGGGTCTTCCTCGACGACGCGGTGGTCTGCCTGGGTGCCGCGATCACCAGCAGGGACGGCGTGCCGGTCGAGACCATCGTGGACAACCGCAGAACCGACACGGTCCTCACCGTGGACGACGAGGCCGGTTGGACGCACCTGGAAGGGCACGGCGGCTACGTCCTGCCCTGCGCCCGCCCGCGCACACTGCGTGAGGAACGCACCGGCGGTTCGGTGACCCGGAACTACGTGACCCTCTGGCTCGACCACGGTGTCGACCCGGACTCGGCCGGTTACCTCTACCTGCTCCTGCCGGGTGCGAGCCTGGCGGAGACCCGGGCCCGCGCCGCCGACCCCGGCTGGGCGCGCGTGCTCGCCAACACCGCCCACCAGCAGGGCGTTCAGGTCTCGTCCCTCGGCATCACCGCCGTCAACTTCTGGAACGGCGGAACCGCCGGGAGTCTGACGGCCTCCGCCCCGTGCGCGGTCCTCGTCCGGGAGCGGGGCGACGGCACCGCCACGCTGACCGTCTCAGACCCCCGGCGCGACCTGGAGGAGCTGACCGTGACCTGGAACCGGCCGGTGGCCGAGGTGGTCCGCGGACATCCGCTCCTGGCGAGCACCGCGACCGGCGCGAAGCTCACGCTCGCCTTCGGGCGGCTCGCGGACCAGGGCGGCGGCTCGAAGACGGTCACCGTACGGCTCGGCTGACCCCGCGCCGACCGCCCGCGATCCACGCCTCCGACGCCCTCTGCGCCCCCGCAGGGGCGGCACCGTCAGCCCGCGACGCCGAGGAGGACGGCTCCCGCGGCCACGGCCACCACCAGGGGGTAGGCCCACCACCTGGGCGCCGGCCCGTCTCTCAGGATCTCGACACCGAGCGGCACCAGTGCCACGCACAGGCCTGCCGCGGCGAGGACCGACATCGGGCCGGTTCCCTTGAGGACGCCGAGCGGCATGGCCGACATGAGCCCGAGCGCGACGGACCGCACCGTCCCCGGCACTCCGGCGCCGAAGGCGTCGGCGCGCCAGGCGCCGGCGGCCAGAATGATCCAGCCGACGAGGATGGCGACGTTGAGCGTCTGGAAGATGTGGAAGGACGTGTACTGGTCGCTCACGGCCTTCCGCGCGGCTTCCAGCCCCTGCACGTCCACCAGCTGGGCGGCCAGATGATTGACGCCCGCGTGGAAGACGCGGGCGAACAACCCGGCCATGACCAGCGCCCCACCCCACAGCGCCCAGCGGGGCCGTGAGGCCCCGATCCGCCTCGTCACGGCGAGGACCGCGGGGCACAGCAGGACGACTCCGGCGGCGAAGGCGCTGTAGGAGGCGGTCATCAGCGCCGGGCTCTGGGCGAAGGCCGCGAGCTGGTCGGGGAAGAAGTCACCGAATCCCATCCGCAGCAGCACGCCCGCGAGGATCAGGCTCGGGCCCAGGACGAGCCCGGTGCCCTCCATCCAGCGGCCGGGAAAGCGGAAGGCGGGTGATACGTCAGGTGTCGTCGTCATGCCCACGATCCAACCGGCGCGCCTCGGCCGTCACATTGACGCTGGGGCGAGGACCCGGGGTAGACCTGGCACTACTCTCAGCCGCCCAGATAGGCGAGAACCGCGAGGACGCGGCGGTGCCCGTCGGCGTCCGGCGGGAGGTCGAGCTTGGTGAAGATGCTCGCGATGTGCTTGGCGACCGCCGCGTCGCTGATGAACAGCTCGCGGGCGATCGAGGCGTTGGACCGCCCCTCGGCGATGAGCGCCAGCACCTCCAGCTCCCTGGGAGTGAGCCGCCGCAGCGGGTCGCGGTGCCGGCTGAGGAGCTGGCGCACCACCTCGGGGTCGACGACGGTGCCGCCCTCGGCCACCCGCGTGAGCGCGTCGACGAACTCGGTCACGTCCCCGATCCTGTCCTTCAGCAGGTAGCCGACGCCGACGCCGCGACCCGAGTCGAGCAGCTCGGCGGCGTAGGTCTGCTCGACGTACTGGCTGAGCACGAGTACGGCGAGGCCGGGATGTTCCCCGCGCAGGGCGATCGTGGCGCGCAGCCCCTCGTCGGTGAAGCCGGGCGGCATCCGCACGTCGGTCACCACGACGTCGGGCCCGTGCTCCCGCGCCGCGGCGATGAGGGCCTGGGCGTCGCCCACCGCGGCGACGACCGTGTGCCCGAACCGTTCCAGCAGGCCGACCAGCCCCTCACGGAGCAGTACGTCGTCCTCGGCGATCACTACGCGCACGGAATCTCCACTCGCATCACTGTCGGCCCCCCTGCCGGGCTGGACAGCGACATTCTGCCGTCGACCACCGTGAGCCGATCCGACAGCCCGGTCAGCCCCGTGCCCTTCGACGGATCCGCGCCGCCCACCCCGTCGTCGCGGATCTCCAGGAGCAACGTCCGGCCGGTGACCTGACCGCGCACCGAGGCCCGGTTCGCCCCGCTGTGCCTGGCGATGTTCGCCAGGGCCTCGGAGACGACGTAGAAGGCGGCCACCTCGACGGCCGAGGGCAGTCGATCATCCAGGGCGATGTCCGCATCCACGGGAATCGGGGACCGCCCCGCCGCCTCCCGCACGGCGGCGGGCAGGCCGCGGTCGGTGAGCACCTGGGAGTGCACACCACGGATCAGATCCCGCAACTCGCTCAGGGCTCGCTTGGCCTCCTGGTGGGCCTGCGCGAGCTGTTCTCCCGCCGGGGACCCGGGCGGCAGGTCGAGCCTGGCCAGCCCCAACCTCATGGAGAGCGCGACCAGCCGCTGCTGGGCGCCGTCGTGGAGGTCCCGCTCGATCCTGCGCCGTTCCATTTCGAACGCGTCCACGAGCCTGGCTCGCGACCGCCGGACCTCGTTAAGCTCCATGTCCCGGGAGGCGAGCACCCCCCTGGCCATCGCCCCGTGCGCGCCCGCCCAGGCGGTGAAGGTGTAGACGGCGGGGGGAAGCAGGAACACGCTCGCCGCGGAGACGACCAGCGCCTGGGCCAGGGTCAGCTCGCCCTCCGGCGCCAGCGGCTGCACGACGGGCGTGAGAATCAGCACGACCGGACCGCCGACGGTGAAGCCGGCCATCACCAGGTCGATCCACCACAGGGCCAGGAGCGAGACGACGGACAGGCCGGCGCCACGCCACCGCCCGCCCGGTGCCTCCGCCATCGGAACGGTGTCCACCAGCCGCAGCCGCCGGCGCTCGAACCAGGCCACCGGCGGAACCGCCGCCACGAAGGCGGCCAGCCCGGCGGCCACCCGGGCCGGCACGGAGTCCAGGAGGCACACGGCCGCCGTGACCAGCCCGGCGCCGCCGCAGAGCAGGACGCTCGACATCAAATACGCCAGCGACCTCCACGGCCACGGGGACCGGAGGAAGGACGCCGGTCGCAGGGAGATGGACTCAAGGGCCGTCCGCGCGTGCACCATGAGAAGTTAGCGCCCGGCTCCGGAGTCCGTGACCATGGGCCGCGTCCGGATTCGGCCTCTTCTGGGTGAGCGCCGGGATCGTCTACGGGTGCGCGGAAAGGTCCAGGCTGGCGGGGATGGCCTCGAAGGCGCCTCGAAGGCGCTGGATGAGGGCTTCGCGGCCCCCTTCCCCGTTGCGCCGGACCCAGTCGCGGCCGGCCACGCTCCAGGCGGTGATGGTCAGCTCGGCCAGCACGTGCAGACGGAGGTCATCCGTGTCCAGGCCGAGTTTGCCGGCCAGACAGGCGATCACCTGCTGCCTGATCCCGGAGCGGTAGTGCTCCACGTAGGCCAGAAGGGCCGGGGCGGTCAGGATCAGTCGGCGGGTGGCGACATAGCGCTCATCCCAGCCGGGCTCCAGCGCGGCAGCCGTCGCGGCCAGGGCGTCCTGCAGCTCGGCCAGGACGCGCCCGGACAGCTCGCGGTTAGTCAGGTCGGCCAGGTAGGCCGACCACAGCTCGGTCTCGGCCTCGATCGCCACGGCCTCCTTGGCGGGGAAGGCGCGGAAGAAGGTGCTCTTGGAGATTTCCACCTCCTCCACCAGCTCCTCCAGCGTGGTCGCCTCGAAGCCCTTCGCGCTGAACATCCGCAGTGCGGCGTCGGCCAGCGCCCGGCGGGTGCGCAGGCGCTTGCGCTCGCGCAGCGGCAGTGAACGGTCGTCGGTCGGCATGCCGTACATCCTAACCGAAACGAGTCTCAGAACCTATTAAGACTGAGTTTCATCTTGTGTTGGGTGCCGAAAACCGCGACCTCGCCAGCCGTGCCGCATGGGGCGCTCGCGCACCGAGCGGTTCCTATACCCCGCTCGCCTCGACCCGGGGTGTGAGGGTCCACTGCACCGGGGGCCACGTGGACTCGGCGACCTTGGTCGACCACAGTCGGTGTGTGGCGGCGGTGCGTGGCATTCAGCTCGGCCACATGGACGGCAACGGCTGGATGGACATCGGCTACTCGGCTGTTGTCTGCGGGCACCGGAAGGTCTTCGTCGGCCGCGGCCTGCATCACCTGCCTGCCGTCAACGGCCCCGGGTTGAACGGCGACCATTACGCCGTGCTCGGCCTGGTTGGCACCTCCGGCGTGGCCACACCGCTGGACGGCATGCTGCACGGTATCCGCGATGCCATCGAGTGGCTGCGCGACGAAGGCGACGCGGGAAACGAGATCAAGGGGCACCGCGACGGCTACGCGACGAGCTGCCCCGGTGATGCGCTGTACGCCTGGGTTCGCGCCGGAGCGCTCCGGCCGTCCACGACCACCCCGCCCGTTGAACCGCCCACCGAGGAGGAAGAAGTGCCTGAAGTCGTGTCGCCCGGCCTGACCGCTGAGGCCACCGTCGCGCCGAACATCACCCATCAACCGTGGTGGACCGAGGAATACCGGGACACCGCAGGCTGGCACCCGGCCGGCGGCCAGTCGATCGCGCCGGACACCGACGTGTGGGCTGACGTCACCGCTTTCATCGCGCTGCGCGGCCTGACAGCCGGCGGAGCTGTCCAGGTCGGGTTCACCCGGCACTCGGCCAACTCCTGCTGTGGTCGAGCAAGCAACCGCACTACCAGGACGCGCGGACGGTCTGGGCGGCCAAGGCGGCGCGCCCCTGTCGTAGACCATCTGTTTTCGGAACGGTACGGCCCTGACTTGCCCGAAAGATTAGGGCCGTTTTCGCTTGTCCAGGTCACTCGTTCGACGAAGCTCTGCTGGTCGCCTTATCGCGTCGTTTCACTTCCACGCCCCAGCGTTTGCGCAGCCACTCCACTCCAGCGTAGAAGCCGATAACGCCCGGCAGGGTGAACAGAGCCGAGCCCCATCCCTGGGATGTGTGGACGTTGATCACGCCGAAGGCCAGAAGCGGGCCGAGTAGACCCCAGGTGCGCCAGTCCGACGCGAGTATCCAGCCCGCGGCTCGGCGCAACCGGTGGAACCGTGGCTGATCCGGTGACAGCAGGGCCTCACGGAGCTGTCGCACACGGCCGAGCTGCTGAACGGCGTACAGGATCTGCATGGCGGTGGTGGCTTTCGCCTGCGCCAGGTCGTATAGCTCGGCCCTGAACTCCTCGGCGTACTCATGACGATATTCGGCGGGCAGCAGCCGCAGGGTAAAAGTGATCAGACGTAGGGCGGATACGGCGGTGGAGATTTGTGCGTGGCGATTGGAATTCTGCTCCGTCTCTCTGTGGGGAGTGAGGCTTTTGTGTAAGGCAACGAGTAACTCCATGAGACGGCGATCGAGGAAGATACCGAAGTCGCGGGATAGATCATGAACCTGGGCTAGTGCGAGGGCAAGGCTATGGATGCTATCGCGGTCGAAGTGGCGGTTGAGGTTGAGGATAAGGTCCTGGGCATGGTCGATCGCGAGGAGAAGAGCAGAGGTCAAGTCACGGGCACGGTCAATGACGGGATCGAGGTCGCGGTCTGGGCCGAGACTGAGAACGAGGTTGTTATTAGGGCCAAGCTCAAAGGCGACGGTGTCGTTGCGGACACGGAAGCGAAATTCCTCGAAATTGAGACTGGTGATGATGGTGCGAGTGCGGGCGAGGGCACTTGTAAATTCATCGGCGAGGTCACTGACAAGGTCCCAGGCGAGGTCACTGACAAGGTCCCAGTCGTTCACGCGCCACTACTTGCGGTTTTGGTCCGTAGAGCGGCCAACTTGCTGACGTCCGAGTATGCCTTCGCCAATGCGAGACGCGCGTGCTCGGCTCCATCTGGGGTGAGTCGGTAGTAGCGGCGGCGGGGCCGAGCTGCTTCGTGAGGGTCGATGTCCTCGAACCATGACTCCAGCCAGCCGATGCCCTTGAAGCGGGCGAGGATGGGGTGGATGGTGCCGCTGGCCAGTCCGGCGGCAGCGCAAATCTCCAGCCCGTACATCTCCCTCGTGGGGTCGTCAAGGAAAGCGCGCAGCACGAGCTGGGTTGGGATGGTCATCTTGGGAGGCTTACCCATGCTCTAACTCTAGCTAGGGTAAGAGAGGTTTCGCAGCGAAACGCTCCAGGGGCCGAAGCTGCTTCAGTCGCCGTTCCTAATCCTTCAGGCCAATGTATGCAGTCCATTGAGCCTTTTCCTTCTCTACGTCGCGCCGAGGCCGCTCTCGGTAGGCTCCCTGCGTCGCAGCAGAGACCAGGGAGGCCAATGTGACGCAGGAGATCGAGGTCAAGTACCGGGTGCGCGACCTGCCAGCCCTGGAGGAGGCGCTGGCCCGGCGCGGGGTGCTCCTCTCGTCCCCAGCGCGACAGGACGACCAGGCGTACGCCGAGGACGGGTGGACCTACGAACACAGCAAGATCGGGGTGACGTTCGCCCGGCTGCGCACCCAGCAGGGGCGGCACCTGTTCACGATCAAACGACCTCTGGACAATGCGATGGCGTGCCTTGAGCACGAGACCGAGGTCGCCGACCGGGAGCAGATGCACCACGCCATCGTCGCGATGGGCTTTCACCCCACGGTCCGCATCGTAAAGACTCGGCGGAGCGCGATGCTAGGTGACGTGGCGGTCTGCGTCGATGAGGTCGAGCATGCGGGGGTCTTCGTCGAGTTCGAGCGGACGGTGAACGGCGAGGAGTCCGGCGCCGCCGTGCAGGAAGAGCTGGACGCTCTTGCCCGCTCGCTCGGCGTCGAGCTGGAGCGCGCGACCGACACTTACGATTCGCTGGTGCGCGCCGCGTTGACCCCGGCCTAGAACAGCGCGATCTCGTCTGGCTCGGCGGGGTCACCACACGGTAGGCGGACGGTGTCGAGGGTTAGTTCTAGCCGAACCGCGGCGTGGTCGGTCAGCCCCAGCTCGCGAGTCTCGTGCAGGTAGGCGCAGCCGCCGATGCGATCGGCCAGGGCCGCGCCCACATGGAAGTAGTCGTAGCAGTAGCCCGCGCCGGTCCGGCCGATCCAGCTATATGCCTGCGTCCCGGGGGAGCAGTGCTCGTGGGCGTTGACGAACCCCTGGGATCGCAGGGTGTTCAACAGGCCGAACTCGAACGGCAGGAACCCCGGGTGGAGAGGGGAGTGATCGGCGGCGATCACGTTGTAGTCGCCGCCGATCACCAGGTGGTCGCGCTGCTCGGCGGGCAGTTCATGCAGCGCTTTGAGCAGGGAGGCGATGAACAGCTCTTTGCGGGTGGTCTTGTCGGCGCTGCGGTCCCGGCTGGGCACGTAGACACTGAGGAACCACGTTCGTGGGGTCGTGTCGAGGACCGCAGCGGCGATCCGGCTGGGGATGCTCACCTCGGGAAGCAGAAGGGAGTCCCCAGCCAGGGCGATCCGGCTGACCAGCGCCGCCCCGCGCTCCCCCTCGTCGGGCGTCTTGACGACCGCGTACCCCGCACGGCGGAACCGGTCCAGCAGGTAGGCGCTGCCGGTGCCCGCGCTGGTCTCGGTGAGCAGAAACACATCTTCGGGGCGGGAGGTGAGCCAGCGCAGCAGCAACTCGGCGCGCTCCCTGGACGCGGCCCCGATGTTGACCGTCAGCGCTGTAACCGTCTGGCTCACCTCGCTTCGTCTCATGTTTCGAGCTGCTCCAGGTGCTGGAGGAGCTGCATCACCACGCCGTCCGGGTTCAGGTCACGGCAGTTGATCCGGGCCTGACGCCAGCCGCGAGCTGCCAGAAAGACGAACGAGTCCTTGTACAGGTCGAGCTCTCGCCGGGGCGAACCGACACGCTCCAGACGTGACCGCCTGGCGCGCTGCTCCAACCGCTGCCATAGCACTTCGGGGGTGTGGTGCAGGTAGAAGGATAGGGATGCAAGGGGCACATGAGCGTTGTATTGCCAAATCTCTCTCAGCGGCAGGCCGTCGAGGCGCTGGAGCACCAGGGATGACTGCACGTAGCGGTCGCTGATCACGATCTTCCCGGCGGCGAGCGCGGGGAGGATCTCGACGTCGAGGTGGGCATACCGGTCGGCGGCCACCGCCAGGGCCAAGGCCCGGCCGGTCAGGGCGCCTTCGCTGGTGCGGATCAGCCGCCCCAGGGGTGTGTCGGACGGTTCGGTGGTCAGGTGGACGGCCCGACCGCTCGCGCGGAGCCGGTCGGCCAGGCTCGCGACGGCGGTGGTCTTGCCGACGCCGTTGGGGCCTTCCACCGCGATGAACAGGCCGCCGGTCATGGGCGGCGGGTGGCGATCTGTAACAGGGGGTGGTCGGCGACAGGGCACTGTTCGGTGTCCACCTCGCCGATGCGCTGGCCGCGGGAGATGAGCGCGGCGGGGCATCCCTTACCGCAGGTGGCGGTCATTGAGCAGGAGCCGCACGTGGGGTTGGTGCCCATGCCGAGCTTGCCGGTCAGGTCGTAGGTGTCGAGGGCGTGCGCGACCTCCTCGTGCAGGATGTTGCCGACCAGGAATTCTTGGTCGGAGTACTGCGACTGCGGGGTGCGGGCGGCGAACACCAGGTAGGGGCAGACCGCGGTGAGTCCGTCGGCGAAGACGTAGATGAGCTTTCCGGCGTCGCACCCGACGAGCGGCTTGGTGTCGTTGGGAAAGCGGATGTGAACCACGTCGATGCCCTGCTCACGGAAGTCTTCGGTGACGTCGTGGATGGCGCGCATCTTGTCGGTGTCGGCGGCCAGGCGGCCCTGGCTTTTCACGCCACGGCCGAACGACGACAGGGGATTCATTAGCACGTACTCGGCGCCGACCTCGACGGCGAAGGCGCATAGCGCGGCGAACTCTTCCACGTGGGTGAGGGCGTTGGGCGTGGATAACAGCCCCTGTAACAGTCCAGCCTCGGCGAAGGCGCGGGTGGTGGACAGTGTGGTGTCGAAGGAGGCCACGTTGCCGCGGAACTTGCCGTGGCTTTGGGGTCGAAACCCGTCGAAGCTGACGTTGATGTGGATGTTGCCGAGATCGGCAAACTTGGTGATCTGCTCGTCGGTGGTCTGCGTGGCGTTGGTGCAAATCCCCAGAGGTAGCCCCATGTCGGCGACGGCCCGGCAGATCTCCATGATGTGCGGGTGCATGAACGGCTCCCCACCGGTCAGGGTCAGGCGCTGGACCCGAGCACGGCGCAGCCGCGGGAACACGGTCTCGACGAGGTCTTCCAGGCGCATGTGCTCGCCCCAGTTGCCCGAGGAGACGAAGCAGTGCGCGCAGTGCAGGTTGCAGCGTTCGGTGATCTGCACCAGCGCCTTGCGCTCGTCTCCTCCGACCGACGTTCGGAAGTAGCAAGAGCTGGCGTGGGTGTCGATGATGAGGCGCTTCACGGATCTCCTTTGATGGATCTTGTAATTGGACAAGTACTCAAAGTGATCGAACAGGGTGAAGACCGCCGCTTACCATTGCCGAGACCGAGGCCAGCGGTAGCAGCGTCTGAGAATCACCCTCACCGTGCCTGTCTTCAGAATGGCCATCCGCACCGGGACGGGCCAGGCGGGTTTCCTCGCACGGAACTTCAGGGCTCATCAGCCCGGCCGGGAGCGGCTTACTTGTGCTTGTCCTTATCGACCGGGGTCTGCCCATCGGCCGCGCAGCAGGGCGCGGAGCTCTGCCTCGTGGTATCGGCCGGTGGCCACCTGGAGTACGAGTGGATGGGGATCGGGACGGCGCGGCAGCGCGGGACGGGGCCACCGTGCCGCCGCGCCAGCTCATGGGGTGAAGGTTCGCTGGGCTCGTGACCTGTGCGTCTGCTCGACCTGGACGGCCAGCGTCGATCCGAGTGCCTCGGGCGAGAGACGGACGATGACCCGCTCGACCCCGTTATCCGCCTCTTCACGGCTGACAGGGGCGCGTCGGACGGCTCTCCACTCACCGGGGGTGTCCTGGTCGATGTGCCAGCCGGGGTAGGTCTGCGCGAGTACGTCGAGCTGGCGCTCCTCGCGCGTTATCACGCGTGTCGCGTCCAAGACGGACTCGTCGGGACTTATCACGGCACGCTCCGGTAAGGGTGACGCGGGTTTTGTGCGGGGCCTGCGGCGCGGCGGCGTGCGCCTGGGAAGCGGGTTTGCCGCCGTGCCTGCTTGGGGGTGACCAGGGCGCTCACGCCGGGGGCGGACGGTGGTGGGGGCCAGGCCGTCGCGGTGCCGTCCGGAAGCGCGGCCAGAACGTCGCCTGATCACGATGCCACCCGTTTGGCTGCCTCCCAGGCGGCGCTTTCTTGTCGCTCGACCTCGGCCAGCAGGTCGTCGAAGGTATCGGCGTCCACCGTACGGAAAGGGGGCTGCCTCAGGCCTGTGCCTTTCACCGAGCTGTCAGGGAAGGGCTCTTCGCGGCTGGCCCAGAACCGTCCGCCATCGCTGAGAATCACCCGCCAGCCCGGGATAGTCGGTTTGGGTACGGTGGCCCTAACATCACTCACGGATCGCACTCCTTTGCGATCAAGGACCCGCCCAGACGTCGCGAGCGTCGGGCGGGTCCGTCTTATGCGGTGGGGAAGAGGCGTCTGGAATCCGCAGTGTGAGAAGGGCGGCCGCCGTGGGGGCGTAGCGACGCCGCGCGTGGCGCAGGGCATCGGCCGTCGTCCGTCTCTGCGCCGACAGGTGGCGGCGGTCTGGGGCGTAAGTGCCGGGCGTCGTACAGGACGCGGTATCCGCTTGGGCAAAGGAGCCGGTACGGCGGGTTCGGCGATCGGGGCCTGCCCGGGGCAGGACTGCGCGGGCACCAGCGGGATCATCTCGACCAGGGCCGCAACGGCAGGCGTCTCGAAGACGGCCAGGTGGCGCGACCCGGTACGGCGCGCCTCCAGGCGTGCGACCATCAGCGTGCCGGAGGGTTGTACGTACTCGTGATCGGCGGGCCGGTCGGGGCAGCCGTGCGCGTAGGGGGCATGTCCGCAAGTGGCGCAGCCCATGGGCATCGGCGGTGCGTCGGTGAAGCAGTCGCAGCCGCTTATCTCCGTTGTCGGCCGGTCGAGGACCGGAGCACTAGGGTTGGTCATGGGGCAGGACTCACTTCCTGATCAAGGGCCTGTCCCGACGGTCGCAACGTCGGGCAGGTCCGTCATTTATGGGATCAATGTGAAATAAAGCCGCAAACCTGTTCTAAAGACCTGCGCAACAGCTTCGGCTTGGCGATGCGCTGCGGCATCGCGAGCCAATACCGCCCAGGCGGCATGTCCTGCTGGATTGGAGGGATGAGAAGGTGGCGCGTCACTATCAGGATTCGCGCGTCCGGCATTTCCCAATCGTCTGCCTCTCCGACTGGCACCAGGAAATACACAGTGCGCTCGACCGGATCGACGATGACAGGAAAGTCGATGGTAGGAAGTCGCGTTAGCGCCGCCAGGCCGATGTACCGCGGTACCCGGATTGCATCCCACTCAAGCCCTGTTGACTCAGGGGGCGGGATTGCAGCGCTATGCGGTGTGGCTCCGATCGCATCCATGATCAACGCCTCTGCCGTCGTGTGACCTCTCTGCGACGGTAGGCGCCTTCGGAGCCCGTTACCCGAACCAGTAGTTCGGGTAACCAGCGGTTCGGGAAGTCAGAGAAGCTCCAGGCGTTCTGTGAGCACATCCACCTGCCGCCGGTATATGGGACGTACGCGACGACGAAGACGAATGACCATGTCCTGGGCGAGAGAGCTTCGGGCGAGGTCCTCGGGGGCTATCTGGAGCAGGTCAAGGAGGTGAACCAGGACGGCAGCATCCTCACGCCGTAAGTCATAGCAACGGGCCACATCAAGCAAGAAGGTGAAGCGGCGTTCCAGCGATGGAAGGTGACTTGTGTCGATCTGATCTGCGACTCGCAATGCCTCGACAGCTTCGCCGGCCTCCATCTCGATGCTTACGCTGTGCAGCTCGACATTGGTCGGCCCGAACACGGTCCACATGGAGTTTTCCTCGCCGACCTGTCGCGCTCGGGGAGCGGCCTTGTCCCGAAGACGCTGCCGAGCGCTTCCCCATTTCTTTCGGCGGGCGTCAGCCACGACCGCTACGAGCTCCAGCGCACCGGCCAGCGCCGCAGCTTCGCCGTTCTGCGAGGTACGGAGCTGCTCGATGCCAAGGCATGCGATCTGCTCGGCGCCTTCGTGCTCCCCGTCCGCGAGGAGGACGTGGCCAAGGTTCCATTGCGCTGCCGCAATGCGGATCGGATCATCTGCGTCCTCAGCGGCGCGTAAGCCGCGGTCAGCCACCATGAGAGAAAGATCGACCCGGTCGGCTCGGCGGCAGTAGGAGCGGAGCAGAAAGTAAAGATCGGCTCCTACCCGGAAGATGTCCCGCCGGGAAGCAGAGTCGGCGCTTGTCCGATGGATACGCACGGCGTGCTCGGTGTCGGCGATCAGGCTCGGTAACACGGCTGCTGCGTCGGTGAATCGCGTGGGGCTGGTCTGCCACATCCGCCATGCCGATTCCACTCGCTCCCGTAACACGGTAGGTGAGACCGGCGGGGAACTTCGGGGAGGACCGTACCCCATCAGGGCACGAGTGACATCCTGGGCGATAATGCTGCGCTTCCCGGATGACTCTCTGGGGACCTCGTCAAGGAGCGCCGATACTGGAACGCCGAGTTCGGCGGCGAGAGCATGCAGAACAGGTAACGATGGTATTTTCAAGCCGCGCTCGATCTGCGAGAGGTATTCCTCGGTTATCCCGCACAGGCCGGCGACTGCGGCTTGCTTGCGCTGCTTTTTCTCTCGCCAGTAACGGACGCGTTCCCCGATGGGGAGAGTTACTGCCATCCCGGCCCCCTTCCCGACCGACGTTCTGAGCGTAGACCGGATAGGAATCGAGAGGGCTCAATCTGGGGTGATGGTGTGACAATCTGAAACGGCATGAGCCAACTGGAGGTGGCAATGGCGGCACTTCGGGTCGTTTTATGGGACATTGACCACACGCTCGTGGACATGAGAGGCATCGGCCGTGAACTGTCCGCCCAGGCGTTCGAGCGGGTGACCGGAGTGCCAATGCGCCAACAGGCGAAGGTCGACGGCATCACAGAGTCTGTGATCTTCCGGGAGACGGCCAAACTCCACGGCCTGACCACCGACCGGGAAGACTTCGAACGTTTCGCCGATGCTCTTGCCGAAGCGCATATCCTGCGGCACGCCGACTTGCGAGAACGGGGGCACGCCCTTCCCGGTGCAACCGCCGCCCTGGACGCCTTGGCCGGACTTCCCGGTGTCATACAGACAGTGGTGACCGGAAACGTCCGCGCGGTGGCGGAGATCAAGCTCCAAACATTCGGGCTTGATCGCAATATCACCTGGAAAATTGGGGCCTTTGGTGAGGATGACGACATTCGCGCCGAGCTAGTGCGGATCGCGCTGAAGCGAACTTCCACCGCATTCGGCGGGGCCGTGGAGCCTGCGGATGTGGTGCTCGTCGGGGACACGCCGGCCGACATCGAAGCCGCCGTTCAGAACGAAGTTCCGGTCGTCGCAGTGGCAACGGGCCGGAGTACCGTTGACGATCTGCTTGAGGCGGGAGCAACCTGTGTTCTACCCGATCTGCGGGATACCGCTCTTTTCGTGGCGGTTGTGAAAAATCAAGGCCAGCGCCCATAGGAAAGCTCCTAGAGGCCGGGGCGGGCGGTAGATGGGGACAGGGGTCGCGCGGGCGGGCGCCCGAGAGCTACCTGACCGCGCGACTTGTCCGTCCCTCGCCGCGGCGGTACCGCTTTGTACCCGGTAAACCGTTGGCATGGTTTCGGCGTCGGTAGATTCACCTATATCGCCCCCATAAAGGAGGGGCGATTCCAAACACTGCTTGGTAGAAGCCTTGGGTCCTGAAATTTGATGCAGGGTTTCGGTCCCTGGGATCAGACTGCGCGTCGCTCGGCTGCGCGCTCGGGCACGCCGGCCTCGGCCAGCCGGGTTCGGCGTCGCTCGCGTAGAACGACGACGCCGAGCCGGGCACGCTGCGCGTCCAGGAGCGTCTGGCCTTTGCGCATCAGCTCGTGAAGGCTCTGCTTGCGGATGCCGAGGATCCCGGCGATGTGGTTGATGGGGTAGTCGCCGCCTCCTTGGCCGCGCTGGCGGTTCGGGCGATGGCGCGGAGTTTGGCCGCGCGCAGGGCCTCGGCCAACTCGTCGATGAGAACGAGGTTGGCGGGGTCGCTCGCGGCTCTGACCATTCAGCGACCTCTTCGAAACCGAGGATCACCCCTGGTCGGTGGCGCGCCGGTGGCGGAGCAGCACGGCCTGGGAGTCGAACGTCCGCGACTCGACGAGTTCGAGGCCGGCCCGGTGGCTCTGCCGCTGGAAGACCGGCTTGCCGCCGCCCAGGATCACCGGGTGGACGAAGATCTGGTACTCGTCGATCACGCCGTGCTCGGTGAGGTGGGAGGCCAGCGCGGACCCGCCGAACAGCAGCAGCGTGGCGCCGGACGCCTTGAGCGCGGTCAGCTCCTCGACGACGTTCTCGCCGATCACCCGGGCGTTCCAGTCGGCCTTCTCCAGCGTGCGGGAGACCACGACCTTGGACGCCTCGCGCCAGATCGGGGCGTAGGCCAGGACGTGCTCGTGCGTCGAGTACTGCTCGGCCCGCGGCCAGAAGTTCGACATCATGTCCCACACCACGCGCCCGTAGAGGAACACCTTGCCGCGGCTCAGCTCCTGCGAGTAGGCGGACAGTTCCGGGCCCATCTGCGGCCAGTCGAACTCGCCGTTCGGGCCCTCGATGAAACCGTCGAGGGACTGGTGCACGAAGTGGATGAGCTTGCCCATGATGACGTCCTGTCTGCCGGATCTCCCGCGCCCCTGTGGCGCGCTGTCACCTGGGAGTCGGAGCCGTCGCCGGGTCCTCGACATCCGGCGACGGTTTTCCCCGAAATTTTTCCGGCTTCTTCAGGCCGCGCTCGCGCCCGCCCGGTCCGGGCGGGCGCGAGGGGGCTCACCTGCGGCCGCTGCTGGCCGCGTTGTACTGCAGGTCCTGCACGGAGAAGCTGCGCTTGACCTCCCACGGCGACGAGACCGTCACCGCGCCCACGGACGCCTTGTTCAGCCCGTACGCCAAGGGGAAGAGCTGCGCCTGGATGCCGGCCTTGGCCTCGTAGCTCTGCTCCTTACCGCCTATGGACGCCTTCACCGTGGCGGACTTGGTGAGGAACGACAGCACCTCGACCTTGTCCCGCGGCGTGGACGTGCCACCGCGCGGGTTCATGAACTTGCTCTGCGAACCCGACGTCGGCCTGGCCGCGACGAACTGCGAGCGGTGCGTCAGGTAGAGCGTGTCACGCACGATCGCCGGAGCCTTGCCGGTCTTCAGCCAGGTCAGGTAGTAGGAGGAGATGTCCAGGTACGCCCCGCCGTTGTGCACCGAGGGGACGAACTGGGTGCCCTCGGAGAAGTCGTTCCACGTGGTGAGCTGGATCCAGTCGGCGTCGCCCGAGATGGACTTCTCCCACGTCGTGCGCAGGTTCTCGGTGTTGTTGGCCTCGTCGAAGATGCTCTGGTTGGGCCGCTCGTCCTGGATCGAGACCGGCTGCATCCAGATCTTGTTCAGGCTGTGCGCCTTGGAGATGTTGGACTCGATGCCGCCCTGCTGGGCCGGGCTGCGGTTGCCCCAGTTGGAGAAGCCGTAGCTGATCGGCGCGAAGGCCGAGGCGTTGGACGAGAAGTTCAGGAAGACCGGGACCAGCGCGACGTTGATGCCGTGGGAGCTCTTCATGATGCCCATGAAGTCCTTCCACCAGGCGGCGCTCTGCTGCTCGGCCTTGAACGGCGAGATCACCAGGCGGTTGTCGCTCAGACGGTGGACCGACTTGGACGTGGCCAGGGTGGCCATGGCCGAGGCGAGCGTGCGGGCGTCGGTGTTCAGCGCGGTCATGTCCGGCATCAGCACGATCTTGAAGCCGGGGTCGACCGCCTCGGCGGCCTTGATCAGGGTCTTGATCCGGTTCCAGTGGGCGTTGGCAGGGTTGATGGAGAGCACGTCCACGGTGAAGCCGTCCAGTCCCGCCTTGGCCGCGATCTGCACCTCCTTCTTCATGTCGGCCAGCAGCCAGTCGCCGGACAGTTCCTCCCGGGGGAGGGGCCGGTCGCGCAGCAGTCCGCCGTACGCCGCGTGCTTGCCGCTCTCGCCTGCGGGGTTCAGGTAGTTCTTGGTGTAGTAGTCGTCGGCCCCGGCCCTGTTGTTCAGCGAGACCGGGTACGGCGTGAAGTAGTGCGCGAACACCTTGTGGGAGGACGTGCGCAGCTTCGAGATCGACGGCAGGTCGAACGGCAGCGGACCGGCGGGGACGGCCGGGCCCGCCTTGCCGTACGTCACCGTGAGCTTGGGGCCCTCGCCGCTGGTGGCCTGCGAGGAGTGAAGCACGCTCTGGATGTTCGAGGGGGAGGTGATGGCGAACGAGTAGTCGCCGTTACCGGTGAAGGCAGAAGACACGTCCAGCTTGACCGTCTGCCCGCTGACCAGGCCCTTGGCGGTGGCCAGCACGTCTCCGGCGGTCGGCTGGTTGTTCCAGTTCAGGGTGTTCTCCGACCACGTTCCGGTGACCGGGCGCACCTCAAGGACGGTGTCGGTCGTCCTGACCGACTGCAGTTCCAGCGTCAGCTTGACGTCGGAAGCGTCTTCGGGCAGGTCCTTGAGGGTGAAACGAACGTAGGAGCGGCGCTCGGTGTCGGTCGCGCCGTCGGACGTGGCCGCGTTGGCCGAGAGCCAGGTGTGGCTGCCGTGCGGCTTCGTGGGGCCGGCCTGGCTGACATAGGTGTCTTCAACGGCTTTGACGGTCACCGTCTGGTCGGTAGGGGCGGCCTCCTGGCCGGTGGGGGTGGCCGCGGCTGCGGGCGTGGTCGCGGTCACCAGGCCGGGGCCGGCTGTCAGAGTCACTACCAGCAGCGCCATCGCACTTAAGCGAGATCGCATGGCGTCCTCCAGTTACGACATGTCATGACATGCCATCTCGACAAAACGTGATCATCATAGGGACCAGAAGGCACTTTTTTGCACGAATTACACATTTGCATCATGCGCCTCATTTTGGGAACGGTCCCGCTGGTCCAGCGGATCACTCGGGATACTTCGACATCGACATCGACGTCGACGGGGACTTCGGTGGGATCTCCGTGCGGAACGGCAGGCTGCTCGGCGAGGCGAAGAAGGGCGGCACCGCGCTGGTGCTGCAGCACAACCGCCCGTGCCGCGTGCCCGGCGCCACCAAGGGCCACATCCGACGGCAACCCCGACAGGCACGCCGAAATCTGGTGACCAACCTTCGGCCAAGGGTAGAGAGATATCGCGATCACACGTGTGAGAGGCTGCCACTCATGTTCTCGGACCAGGACACCGGCATCGTCGGCATCGGCTACGAGGGCAGAGATCTCGAATCAGTCGTGAAAGACGCGCTGGCGTACGGCCTGACCACGCTGATCGATGTCCGCCTCAATCCGATCTCTCGTAAGCCAGGCCTCAGTAAGCGGCGACTGGCCGCCGCCATGGCCGAGAATGGCATCGAATATGTTCACATGCCGCAGCTCGGCAACCCCAAATGGAACCGCGCGGGCTTCGGCGGCTCGGCGACCGAACTCGCCGAGGCCCGGGACAACTACGCAGTCCATGTCGCCTCCCCAGAGGCTGAAGCGGCCGTGGACAAGATCGCGATATGGGCGCAGAAAGGCCTTGTGGCCGTGCTCTGCTTCGAGGCGGACGAACGACGCTGTCACCGCTCGGTGGTGCTGGACCAGGTGCGTCAGCGCCTGCCCGACACGGCCTGACGTGGTGGGTAGAAGAGGCCGAGCACGCTGAACACATGCTGGCGTTTGGCCTGGTTCCCGATATAGAAGACTGTGTCCTTGTCATCCCCGCACATCTTGTCGAGCCAGCGAGCCCGTAGTTCGTTCTTCGCGCTGGCGTCGTCCCAGTCGGCGAGGTGCCGCTGATGCCGGACGAACTCCCAGTCCAGAAGGCCCTGACGGTGCCCTTTGCATTGTCGTGAGTCGCAGCGGTAGCGATACCAGGCTTTGAAACGGGGAGCCTCCAGAGCTCGCCGAGGAACGCTGTCGAACAAACCAAGCTGGTTCACGTAATTCTGGATCTTCGCCTGCTCCTCCTGGCTCCACCCCGGGTGGTCGTCGATGACGAGGTCGTCGATCTCCTGCGGTCGGATCGCCGCCAGTGACCGTGCCGGTGGATCGTTCCTCACCGCGTTGAGCACGTCACACATCGACTCTTGGACATAATCCTCAATCCAGGTGGCGCGCTTCTTCCAGTCCTTCAAATGGCCGATGGTGTTCATGGTCGTCAGTACCGGACGCCAGCTCTCGCAGCGAGGATCGTTACGAGTCGGCCGGGCCTCGAACTCGACGAAGTCATACTTCTTGAACTCGTTGGGATCGTCGAGCGCGCGGAAATTGATGGGATAGAGCCGGAGCCAGCCGGTGGCCTGAAGGTCGGCACGAAGGCCGGCCACGCATACCGTCTCCCCGTAAGTCTGGGACGGATTCGGCGCTGCCTTCACCAGGATCAACACCTTCAAACGCTGCGGCTGGTCTCCCGCAGGCTTGGCCATGGCCGCATCCGGCTCCGGACCGAAAAGTGATTGCTGCGTCACCGTACGGCTCCTCCAAGCATCACTGAACGGGTAACCGCCTGTCACTTCACAGATGCGCCTCTTCGGTTGTAACTCCAGAATTGACTCAAGTCACCTGTCGGCCGGCGCCGTATGAGTATGGGCGCCGCCCGAAATACCGCTCAGCGTGGTCGTCGAACGAGGCGCGATCAGTCACGGTGCCGATTCGGTAACTTTGGTCATTTCAGCGCCGGACCTCCTAGGGCGTTTATCGAAGTCCTGTTGAGGGCGTCACATGCCGGGTGGGTCGTAGATCGACAGCGAGGGAGGTCTCCGGTAGTTGGTCAGTCGACCAAGACACACCTGAATACCGGAGACCTCGTGGCCGCCTTAGGGGTGATGCAGCGGTTCGACGCCGACAAGGCTTACACCTCGCAAGCCAACCGCGCCTATCTACGGCGGCGCGGCATCAACCGGCTCGAACGCCGTCGCGCTGTTGCCACTCGCTACGGCAAACTCGCCGTCCGCCACGAAGCTGCCATCCTCGTCGCCGCGATCAACGAATGGCTCTGATCAACCTCGGTACAGGTTCTAGGAGCGGGGCCGGTCCAGGTCGAACGCCACGCCGGCCAGGCGGATCGTCCGCACCCTCGGGTCCTTGAGCAGCTCCCGCAGCTCGCGGACCGAGCTGAGCTGGTCCACATAGCCGTAGGCGAGCCCGGCCTCAGCCGCCTTGCGCAGCCGGTCCAGGGACAGGTCGAAGGAGCGCAGGTTGGCGTTGTCGTGGTCACGCAGCAGGCCGACCCATTTGCGGAACTGCGCCAGGATGCCACCGCATATTTCATCGGTCATGTCGCCGCCCTTGCCGAGGCCCAGCGTGTCGGTCCAGTAGTCGAAGCCCCAGGTGATCGGGAGGGAGCCGGGTCTGCGCTCGTACACGACCCATTCGGCGCAGGAGCCGTACTGTTTCACGAACGACTTCAGGTCGGCCTCGCCGAGCGGCTGCTCGAACTCCACCACCGCCAGCGCGCTGAGGTCGGCGGGCAGCCGGGCGAGCACCGCGCGCACCTCGTCCTTAGCCGTCAGCGTGGTGCCGACGTTGAACAGGGACTGGGAAAGCCGGGTGTTGGCGGTGTGGCCCAGCGGCAGGTGTTGCACACGGCCGAAGAAGTCCTGACTGATCGTGTAGGACTCGCTCCCGACCGGCCAGGCTCCGACAGGCCCCACGGGACGCGCGGCCACCTCGAACGACATCGACACGGGCGTGGTCTGGCAGCAGGAGTCGATCGTCACCGCATAGGCCGGGTTGTAGATCTTGAAGGCGGTACCGAGCACGGCCTCCATGCGGCCTTCCCGGTCGCCGCGGGTCTGCACCAGGGACGAGCCCTCGGTCGCGGCCACCGCGAGCAGCGCCAGCACGGCCAGGACGATGGCGACCGTTCTGAACAGTCCCCGCCGGACCGCACGCCGGGTGCGCTTGGGGTCGAAATCTGGCAGGTCTGGTATCTCAGGCATGTTCATCGGCTCTCCCCGTAAAGGTCGGCGAAGGCGGCCCTCGCCCGCCACACCGCAGTCTTGATCGAGTTGTGCGACCTGCCGGTCATCGCGGCCACCTCCACCATCGAGAAGCCCTCGAAGTAGACCAGCGTGAGCAGCCGGCACTGCTGCTCGGGCAGTCGCTCGAGCGCGTCGCGCACGTCCAGCGATTCCACGTGCAGCGGCGGCACACCCAGCTCGTCGGGGTTCGGGAGGGCCAGCTCGCGGCGGCTCCTGCGTACGTGATCCACCAGGGCGTTGCGCGCGATCGTGAGCAGCCACGCCGCCGCGTTCTCTCCCCGCCAGCCGAGCAGTGCCCTGGTCGCCTTGATGAATGTCTCCTGCGCCAGGTCCTCGGCGAGATGCGGATCGCGGGTCCTGCGCAGGAGGAAGCCGCACACGAGCGGCCAGTGCTCGCGATACAGCTCCTCGATGATGTCGCCCCCCGAACGGTTTCGATTGTCATGTCACATGCAGACGCCACCGCGGCGGGAATGGTCACACGGCTTGCCGGTCAATGTGCCGGAAGCATGACATCGCAGCCGAGCCAGGGCTGGTCTCACGGCTGGGTGTCGGCAAGAGCGCCGTCATCTCCGCGGGCCCGCACGGCTTCAGCCGCCATGACGTGCGTCAGGGCGGCTGGCCGTGCGGTCACACCTGGAGCATCCGGTCATGGCCGGGCATCCGCTGAAACACGTGGTCTGCCGTTACTCCCGGGAGGCCACCGCGTCCGCCGGGTGGCGGCGGAGGACGAGTCGGGCGGGGATGACGGTGGCGGCCAGGGCCAGTGCGGCCGCCGCGGCGATCACACAGGCGTAGGTGACCGGAGCGATGTACGGCACCGCCGAGCCGGTCATGCCCAGGCTGAAGGCGGACAGGGTGATCACCGCGATGGCGGTTCCGGTGACGGTGGCGATGAGCACCGCGGTCAGCGTCTCCAGCTTGAGCATGCGCAGCACCTGGCGCTTGGTCGTGCCCACCAGGCGCAGCAGGGCCAGCTCGCGCGAGCGTTCCGAGGTGGACATGGACAGCGTGTTCACCATCGCGATCATGGTGAACGCGATGATCAGGCCCATCGCCACGTAGTTCACCTCGGCATTGGCCGGCTTCGCGCTGATCTGCTGCTCGACGTGCTGCTTGAGCAGGGGGTACGGCAGGTGCAGGTCGCCGAAGGCCAGGCCGCGGCTGTAGATCGCGCTCACGGCCAGCGTGACCGGGGTGCCGTCGCCCAGCGTCATGCCCACCCGGTCGCCGGGCCGGACGCCGAGCCGCTCGGCGGCGGTGTCGCTGACGGCCATCCCCGCCGGGTCCAGCCTGCCGTCGACCACGCCCAGGTCCAGGGTCGGCCGCTGGGCGGCCTGCGCGCTGTACTTCTCCAACCCGATCCGCACCGAGGTGCGCAGGATCTCGGTCGGCGCCTTCACGCCCGCCTCGGCCTGCGCCGACGCGGCGTGCTCCATGGTGGTCTGGACGAAGAGGATGGTGCAGGCCATCGCGATCATCAGCGCCATGGGCACGACCACCGAGGCCAGACGCCTGGCGTTGGCACGCAGGCTGCGGGCCGCCAGGTAGCCGCTCTTGCGGCCGAGCTGAAGGGGAACGAGCGTGATGGCCGCCCGGGTCACCAGCGGGCCGAGGATGCTCAGCGCGAACACCCAGACCAGCGCGGTCAGCATGGTCACCGGGCTGGAGGCGGCCTCGACGCTCAGACCGGACAGGACCGCGGTCAGCGTCACCGCCCCGGCCAGCATGACCAGGCCGAGCAGGATCCTGATCCACGGCAGCCGCGCGGTGGGCCGGGCGGCCTCGCCCAGCGCCTCGACGGGACGGATCCGGGCGGTACGGCGGGCGGACAGCCGGGCCGCGGCCCATGCCGCGCCGACGGTGGCCAGCAGCGCGGCGAAGATCGGGAACGGGCTGACGACCAGGGGCAGGTTCTCGGGCATCGCGCCGAGCCGGACGAACTGGGCGCGGAGCCAGAACCCCAGCCCCAGCCCCGCCAGCGCGCCCAGCACTCCGGCCGCCGCGCTGACCATCAGCGCCTCGCCGCCGATGAGACTGCGGACCTGCTTCGGCGTGGCCGCCACCGCCCTCAGCAGGGCCAGCTCACGCTGCCGCTGCTGGATCGACAGGGCGAAGGTGCCCACCACGACCAGGATCGCCACCAGCAGCGAGGTGCCGCCCAGCGCGCCGCCCAGGGAGATCAGCTTGACCCGTGCCTGCTCGGCGTTCAGGAACTCGATCGGCCCGCGCTCGTCGCCGGTGTAGGCCAGCGCGTCCTTCATGGCGGGCAGCCGTACGGCGGGAAAGACCCCGATGGCGCTGACCTTGCTCTCGTGACCGGCCAGTCGCCGGGCCTCGGCGGTGCTGAAGAAGACGGTGTCCTGGCTGGGCAGCGCCTGCGCGGTCACGCCGACGACGGTGTGGGCGCCGAGCTTGTCGCCGGGCTTCAACGAGGACCGGGCGTCGACGACGACCTCGCGCGGCCCCGTGGGTGCCTTGCCCTGCGCGATCGTGAACGGGGTCAGCGCCGCCGACTCCCAGCCGTGCCCGACGGCCCCGCCGTGCACGAAGGTCACCTCGGGGATCACCTTCTTCACCCCGGGAACCTGCTCCAGCCGGGTCACGAGGGAGGCGGGGATCCACCGCCGGTCGGCCAGCGGCTTGGCCTTCTCCTTGGTCTCGCCGTCGCCCTTGTCGACGGTCTCGCGGACGAACTGGTCACCGGCGACGATCAGCGGGGTCGCCGCCCATCTCTCGGTGGCCACCTTCCCGCGCAGCCCGGTCTCCAGGAGCATGCCGCACGCGCAGACCAGGGCGGCGGCGCAGAACAGGGCCAGGAAGGCCCCGGCGAAGGCGGCCTTGCGGTGCCGCAGCGACTTCAGCGCGAAGGAGATCATCAGGCCCACGCCCCCAGGTTCGTCATGCGGGCCGCGACCTTGTCGGCGGTCGGCGCCGCCATGCTGTCGACGATTCGGCCGTCGGCGAGGAAGAGCACGGTGTCGGCGTAGGAGGCGGCCACCGGGTCGTGGGTGACCATCACGACGGTCTGGCCCATCGAGGAGACCACCTCGCGCAGCAGGCGCAGCACGTCGCGGGCGGTCATGGTGTCCAGCGCGCCGGTCGGCTCGTCGCCGAAGACCACCTCCGGCCGGGTCACCAGCGCCCGCGCGATCGCCACGCGCTGCTGCTGGCCGCCCGAGAGCTGGGCGGGCCGGTGCTCGGCGCGGCCCTCCAGACCGACACGCTTCAGGATCTCGGTGAGCCACGCCACGTCCACCTTCGCGCCGGCCAGGCGCAACGGAAGCGTGACGTTCTCCATCACGGTCAGCGAGGAGACCAGGTTGAACATCTGGAACACGAAGCCGATCCGCTGCCTGCGCAGTTCCGTCAGCTCGTTCTCGCCCATGCCCGACAGCTCGGTTCCGCCGAGCCGTACAGAGCCCGAGCTGGGCACGTCCAGCCCCGCCGCGCAGTGCAGGAAGGTGCTCTTACCCGAGCCGGACGGGCCCATCACGGCGGTGAAACTCCCGCGCGGGATGGACACCGACACCTCCCGCAGGGCGGCGACCGCGCCTTGTCCCTTGCCGTAGACCTTGCTCACGTTTTCGAGTCTCACCACGTCCGTCATGGCTTCTACTCTGCTGAGCTGCGGCTTCGCCAGCCAGAGATGTCGTCATGAGCTGGCCATGACGACATCATGATCCGGACACTGGTAGACATTTCTCGTGATTCGAGTGCTTCTTGCTGAAGATCAGCATGTCATCCGGAGCGCGCTGGCGACCCTCCTCGGGCTGGAGGAGGACCTGGAGATCGTCGACGCCGTCGACTCCGGTGACGCCGCCCTCGCCTCCGCCCGGGTCCACCGGCCCGACGTGGCGATCCTTGACATCGACATGCCGGGCACGCTCGACGGCCTGGCCGCCGCCGCGAAGCTGCGCGCCGAGCTGCCCGGCTGCCGCACGCTGATGCTGACCGCGTACGGCAAACCCGGCCACCTGCGCCGGGCTCTGGGCGCCCAGGTGGACGGGTTCCTCCTCAAGACCGCACCGCCCGAGGAACTGGTCGCGGCCATCCGCAGGGTGGCGGCCGGGGAAAGGATCCTCGATCCCTCCCTGGCCGTGACCGCCTGGGACCTGGCTGACAACCCGCTCACCGAGCGCGAGGTGGACGTGCTCAGGCTGCTCGCAGGCGGCGCCGAGGCCGCGGAGATAGCGTCCCGGCTGTTCCTGGGGGTGGGGACGGTGCGCAACTACCTCACGACCATCGTCACCAAGCTGAACGCCCGCAACCGGACGGACGCGGTGCGCATCGCCGGCGAGGCAGGTTGGATCTGAGGCGGTGCGTATCGCTAGCGAGGCAGGTTGGAGTTGAGCTCGAACCAGCCCTCCCGCACCGAGGTGGTCAGGGTGCCGGAGAGTACGGCCAGCCGGGTCGTCAGGTTGCCGATGCCTGAGGACCCGCGCCGTCCCCGGGCCTGCCGTACCCCGTCGTTGCGCACTCTGAGGAGTACCTCGCCGCCTGACATCGAGGTGACGATCTCCACGCGGCGGGCGGAGCTGTGCCGCAGGACGTTGGTGACCGCCTCGCGCAGGACCACGCTCAGCGTGGTCTCGGCCTCCACGGTCAGCTCTTCGTGCGAAAGGTCCAGGTGCACTTCGATGCCCGCCGTCTTGAGCACGGCCTGAGCCGAGTCGACCTCCTCGGTGAAGGAGAGGGTGTGGTGCTCGCCGGAGACCGCCCGGAGGTCGGCCTCGGCCTGCTCGGTCATCGTCAGGATCTGCCGCAGCTGCTCGGCCGGTTCGCCGAGGCGGCGGGCCAGCTCGCAGCTGAGCAGGATGGCGGCCAGACTGTGGCCGAGCAGGTCGTGCAGGTCGCGGGCGGCTCTCAGCCGCTCCTCGACCACCGCGGAGCGGGCCAGCTCTGCCCTGGCCTCCTCCAGTTCGCCGACCACCTGCGCCAGCCGGAGCAGGCCGTAGACGACCAGCCCGGTGACCACCGTGCTGATCGCGTAGTTGACCGTCATCGGGACCGGCAGGTCCAGCCGTACCCCGATCACCGCGACGGCGCCGGTGACGGCGGCGACCAGAGGCCAGGCGAGCGCCCAGTGGAAGGCCAGCGGCAACGGCCCGGCCAGGAACCCCGCCACGCCCAGCCAGGCCATGCCGAACGGGACGATCGGCGCGAAGGCGAGCAGGGCCATGACGGCCAGCGCCACCATGTGACGGCCGCGGGTCGAGCGCACCTGCAGATACACGACCAGGCCAAGGAGGGCGGCGGCAGCGAGCAGCTGCTCCGCCGGGAGCTTCAACAGGGCCTTGGCGCTGAACCCGGCCAGCACCACGGTCAGGAGCACGACCGCGAGCAGGTGCGCGTGCCGTCCGGCGGTGCTCTCCTGTTCCACGGCGGGCAGCGGGAGCGCGGCCTCGACGACCAGGCGGCCCCGAGACGTCAGGCCGGTGGTGAGCGAGCCGCCGGCGTCGGCGAAGCTGGAGGGCAGTTCGGCCAGGAAGCGGTCATCGGCGGTGGGGGCCCCGTCGCCGGTCACGCGCAGGCGCACCACCCCGCCTTCGGCCATCGTCTCGATCAGGCATTCCGACCCGGTCTCGACCACCTCGGTCACGGCCTCGCGCAGGACCGCGGCGAGCAGCGCCCCCGCGGGTCCCAGCGGCTCCGGGTGGGCGGCGCGCACCTCGAACCGCACCCCGGCGGTCGTGAGCATCGCCTTGGCGGTGGTGAGCTCGGGTGTGAGCGAGGTGGAACGGTAACCGGCCGCGGCCGAGCGCGCGCCCGCCAGGGCGGTGCGGGCGGTCGCGACCACCTCGGCGAGCAGTTCGCCCGTGTCCTGCGGGGCGGCCAGCGCCCTGCGGCAGCCGTCGGCGATCGCGGCCAGCCCGGCGCCGAGCCCGGCGTTCAGCTCGGCGGCGATCCGCAGCCGCTCCTCGGCGACCGCCGCGGCCGCCAGCGCGAGCCGGGCGGCCTGCATCTCCCCGGCCCGCTCGGTCAGCCGGGTGAGCCCGAAGATGACCAGCGAGATGAGTGCCGCGCTGATGGCCGCGTCCAGCGTGCCCAGCCAGGCCGCGACCGGGACGACCAGTACGGCGAGAGGCCGCCACCGGGTCAGGAGCAGGGAACCGCCCAGGAACCCGAGAAGCCCCACCGACAGGCCCAGGCCGAGCACACCGGCGAAGCAGACCACCCCCTGCGCCGCCACCAGCCACCAGGTGCGGTGGCGCGGCAGCTGCAGCAGGAAGGCCGGCAACGCCGCCAGCACGCCGTACGGCGTCGCCGCCGCGTAGATCGTGGCGAAGGCCGCGAAGACCGCCACGGCCGTGAGCCGCGCCATGAAAGCCTGCCCCGCGATGGCTGGGAGACCGGCTCGCAGGGATGCCACCCGCCCCCTCCACAACCGTAAGAAATCTCCCAAATCGGTCTTCTTGGTCACTGGTTGAGTATGACGCCTGGCCACCGCCGATCTCCTCGGCCACGCCGTCGTCGGGTTGAGGGAGAAACGGGCCCGATGTCTGGATCATGAGGAGGTCACATCTCGCAGGTGATCACGTCTCTGTTTCGGGACGCCTCCGGCCACCAGGCTTTCTTGCATGACGAACCTGCTCAGCCGCCCCCGAATCCCCCAGGAACTCCGCCGCGACCCGGGAACCGTCCCCTTGGGAACCGTTCACCGGCCCCTGGTGATCTGCTCCGTCGCCATGGCCGGGCTCGCCGTCCTGTGCGGGCTCGGACTGATGGTCGACGGGCGAACGCTTCTCGGGGAGCCGGTGTGGTTCAAGCCGTTGAAGTTCGCCGTCTCCTTCGGCATGTACGCCGCCACGTTGGCCTGGATGATGCACGGCGTTCAGCGCTGGCGCCGGACGCTGTGGTGGCTTGGGACGGTGGCGGCGGCCGGTTTTCTCCTCCCGGAGATCGGAGTGATCGTCTTCCAGGCCGCCCGCGGCGTGCCCAGCCACTTCAACTTCACCACCTCCCTGGATTCCACGCTGTTCGCCGTCATGGGCGGCGCCGCGTACCTGGGCTGGGCGCTGACCCTCGCCATGGGAGTGTTCCTGATGTTCCAGCGCCGGAGCGACCGGGCGCTGGCCTGGGCCGTCCCGCTCGGCATCCTGGTGTCGCTCGCCGGCATGTCGGTCGGCTACCTGATGACCAGCCCCACACCGGCCCAGGCCGAGGCACTCGACAGAGGGCTGCGCCTGGTGACGATCGGCGCGCACACCGTCGGCGCGCCCGACGACGGCGCCGGGATGCCGCTGACCGGCTGGTCCACGGTGGCGGGCGACCTGCGCGTCGCCCACTTCGTCGGGCTGCACGCCCTCCAGGCGCTGCCCCTGCTCGCCGTCGGCCTGCGCCTGCTGTCCCGCCGCATCGCCGCCCTGCGGGACGCGACGACCCGCACCGCCCTGGTGGTGGTGGCCGCTCTCGGCTACGCGGGGCTCATCGGCATCCTGGTCTGGCAGGCCCAGCGCGGCCAGTCGCTCATCGGTCTCGACGCCCGGATGCTGACGGACCTGCTCGTCCTCGCCGGCGCGACCTCCGCCGCGGCGCTGGTCATCCTGCTGGTACGAGCGGGTGTGTCCGGCCGATCCGCTCGACGATGACCGAGATCCGCCATGCGCCGCCGCCGCTTCGCCTGTTCGGCGACCCGGCGGCGGCAAAGCGATCAGGTGTCCGATCGGTCGTGACGACGTTTGCGTATCGTCCTGCTCGCCGCCCTCATCCGAAACCTCGGCTCTGCAGCAGGGCACGACCTCGGGGACGAGGGGGACGAGCCGGTTTCCGGCGGAGATCGACGCTGGGCTGCCACGCAAGGGGGTGCCGGTTCCGCCGATCATGCTCCCCGCTCTCTCGTCCGCCCACCCACGACTCCTCTTGCAGGGGCCCGCTGCGGAAGCACTAACGCCGCGAAAGGTCATGAAGTTCCGAAGGTCGTGAGTGACCGGCTTGGGCAGTCGACGGTGAGCGTCACGCTCGGCATCCACCCGCACTGCCTCCCGGCGACCCGGTGTGAAGCCGCCGTGAGGTTCGCCGTCATGAGCGGCGACGGCTCCCGTCAGTCAGGCGGCTGAGGTGTGGTCGTGGGCGGGCGCCTGGCCGGTATGGCGGGTGGGGGTGGGGAGGGTGATGGCGTTGGCGGCCCTGTGGATCGGTTGCACGAGTTTGGCGAGCATGCGGTCCTTGCCGGGCAGGCGGGCCATCAGGGACAGCATGACCATGGACACGCGGACCTGGATTCTGCTGGCCATCACCATGCGTTTGATGTTGGCGGGGCCCAGTTTCTGGTTTTCGCCGACGAACGGACGCATGCGCCGTTCGTAGGCGTCGAAGGCGGCCGTGTGGTCGCCGCCCGCGGCGGCCAGTTCCGTCGCGAGGACGTAGGCGCCGACCAGGGCGAGGCTGGTGCCCTGCCCGGAGGCGGGGGAGGCGCAGTGGGCGGCGTCGCCCAGCAGCACGACGCGTCCGGCGGACCAGCGGTCCATGTGGACCTGGCTGAGGGAGTCGAACAGGAAGTCGGGGGAGTCGCTGACGGCCCGCAGCAGGCGGGGGAGCTCCCAGCCCTCTCCCGCGTACGCGGCGGTCAGGAGGCGCTCCTGCTCGGCGCGGTCGCGGTGGTCGTAGGAGAGCGGCTCGGAGGAGAACAGGAACATGGCCCGGGCGCCTGCCTCGCGTGCGGTGCTGTAGGTCAGCGCGGTACGGCCGGGGCCGACGTAGGTGAGCTCCTCGCGGTCGAGGCCGAGATGGTTGGGCACGGAGAAGACCGAGACGTAGTAACCCATGTCGCGGACGAACTGATCGTCGGGGCCGAAGGCCAGGGCCCGGGTCGTGGAGCGCAGCCCGTCGGCCCCCACCACCAGGTCGAACAACTCGGTCCGTCCGCCGGCGAAGGTGACCTGCACTCCGTCGGAGGTGGGGGTGAGGGCGGCGATGGAGTCGCCGAAGCGGTAGTCCACATCCTGGGCGGTCAGCTCGTACAGCAGCTGATGCAACTCGCCGCGCAGGACTTCGGCGTCGTCGTGCTCGCGCCCGCCGAAGGTGTCGCCGTCCATGGAGGCCACCCGCCTGCCCGCGGCGTCGACGACCGAGCCGGTCCGCACTTCTGTGCGCATCCCGCGCACCCGCTCGGTCAGATCCATCCATTCGATCACCTGGAGGGCCGCGCCCCGGATGTCGACCTTGTAGCCACCCGCCCGGATCGCGGGCGCACGCTCCACCAAGGTGACGCCGAAGCCGTAGCGGTGGAGCCAATGAGCGAGGGTGACGCCCGCGATGCCGGCGCCGGAGATGAGCACGTTCTTCACAGCTGTCCTTCAACCAACGATTAAACTGTATCCCGCAGATACTGATTACGATAGACACAGTTAGAGTTGTTGGGCAACCGGCTGGAGATGAACATGGGCGAAACCGATCAAAACGGGCTCCTCGCGCTTCTGTGGGGCACGTCCCGGGAACCGACCCGGGGCCCGAAACCCACGCTCACCGTGGAGCGCATCGCGCGAACGGCCGTGGAGATCGCCGACGCCGAAGGGATCGACGCGGTGTCGATGCAGCGCGTGGCCACCGCCGTCGGCGTCACGAAGATGGCCTTGTATCGCTACGTCGCGGGCAAGGACCAGTTGGTCGCCGTCATGGTCGAGGAAGCGTGGAGTGACCCGCCGGACCTGGCGCCCATCGCCGCCGGCTGGCGGCCCAGAGTCGAGGAGTTCGCCCGCCGCCTGGAGGAGACGTGGGGACGGCATCCCTGGCTGCCCTGGGTCACCCTCGGCGACCGCGTCATGGGCCCGCGCGAAGCCGCCTGGGCGGAATGTGCCATCACGGCGCTGGCCGACACCCCGCTGACCAATCAGGAGCGCATGGACGCCGCCTTCCTGATCTTCGGGCACATCCGCAACACCCAGTCCACCAACACCGCGGGCACCCAGCCCTGGAACGCCGGTAATGCCCGGCCCGCCCTGGAGCGACTGCTCCGCGAACACGCCTCCCGCTACCCGGCCCTCATCGCCACCCTGGACTCTCCCGCCCCCGGCCACGCCGATGCGACCGGACGCCGCTTCGGCCTCACCCGCATCCTCGACGGCCTCCAGGTCCTCATCACCGACCGCTCCCCCTGAGACCGGCGGAAGCCGTTGGGGTGAGGGAGTGGGCGACGAAACCACAAAGGACCCGGCTCATCGAGCCGGGCCCTTTACCCACGTCCGAGGGGCGAGTTGAACCATTCCGCAGGATGAGCGGTCAGCTCCACTGGCTCAGCATGTCCTCGAGACGGGCGTTCGCCTCCGCCGGGTCATAGCCCGGCAGTGCTTCGCGCAGGAGGTCATGGATCTGGCGCTGGGCGTCCGTGCATGCCTCGCGCACCGCCGCCAGTGTCTCCTCCGCCAGTTCGAGGCTCGGCAGGCGCGTCGCGCGGGGTCCATAGACGATCTGGAGGACCCGTCCGTCCGCGTCCACTACCGCCTTGACCTGGCGCGATGGCGCCTCGCCCGTTCCGGTGATCTGGTCGAGCTCCTCTTGGGCCGTCTCCAGCCAGGCGAGCATCGACTCGCCCTGCCGACCGGCCTCGTCGAGGTCCCGCTCCCTGATGTTGGCGGGGTCGTACCGATGCTCGTACACACTTGCCTCTCGGATCTAGAGAAGATCGCGGGCCGCCTGCTCCACCCGCTCGCGCACGAAGGCCTCGTCCAGCGGCTCGGGCAGGGCCGGGGTGTTGTCCGAGAACTCGTCCGCGATCTCCTGGGCCTTGCGCTCCGCGTCCGCCTGCGCCGCGCGGAGCACCGCCGCCACCTCCCGGCCAAGGGCTTCCTCCCCGAGGCGCAGCGCCCGAGGGTCGATGCGCAGGCGTGTCAGGCCGCCCTGGCCGTCGGCGGCGGCCTCCACCAGCCCGTCCTGGCTCTGGGCCTGGCCTTCCAGCTGCCGGATCGCGGCCCGCGCCTCCTGGAGATCACGCATGATGCTCTGGCCCTTGGCGAAGTAGTCGGCCAGGTATTCGGCGTCGTCTTCGGGCGCAGGTGACGGCATGTCAACCTCCGGCAGTGCGATCAGATGAACAATCGCGGCATAGTCTAAACGCCACTGAAACGATCTTAACGATGAGATGTAGATCTCATATACGTGAAGTGTTGCTAAGGCTGACATACAGGCCTATATGGTCATTCAGCATGACGGGACTTGAGATCACTTCTGGCGCGGTGGAGCAGCAAGCCGCGCGGATCAGGACCCACGGTGAGGACTACGGAGCCGCGCCCGGCAGTCTCCGGGCACGCGGCGACGGCGTGTCCTCCTGGGGAGACTGCGGCCTGTTCTCCACGATCACCAGCGTCTACGCCGAATGCCGCGAGACGTCGATGGCCGTGCTCGACGAGCTCCACACGGCGATCGGCAGCACCGGCGACGGCCTGTACGAGACGGTCAAAAACATCCGGGACGTTGAGGCAGCCAACACTGCGGCCGCTGAGGAACTCGGTCGGCAATGGCTGTGACCCTCCCCCCGGAGGCCGCCGGGATGATGTCGATGCTCGGCCCCTGGCCGGGCTTCAACGAGGACGACGCCAGGTCGGAACGCGACGCCGCGCGTACCGCCCATGCCGCCACGGTCGGCGCGTCCGGAGAGACAGACTCGGCGGTCCGCGGCGTGCAGCAGGTCTACCGCGGCCAGGCCGCCACCAGCGTGGCGAACTACTGGGACAGGACCGGTGCGCAGGACGGCCACATCGCCCAGGCCAACGCCGCGACGAGGTTGACACCCGTGGCGCTCGAAGGCACCGCCTCGGTGGTGTCCGGGGTGAAGGTCGCGGCGGGCACACAGGCGGTGTTCGCCTCGGTGGAGGTCGCCAAGTTGCTGGCGTTCGGCGGGGTGGTCGGGGCGACGGCCGCCACCACGCGGGTGCTCCTGAGGCGCCGGATAGTCGGGAGTATTCTGCGCGAGGGGAGTGAGGGCACCGGCAAGGTGCTGGCGCCGTTGGTACGGCGCAAGATCACCGAACCGATGCGCCGTATCCTGGACAATCTCAGGCTCCCCGGCGGCCCGATGGGCCCGCGCCCGCTCGCGGCCGGCCCTCACGGCGGAATCCCGTTGCGGCCCACGGGCCTGAGGCCGCCGTCCGGCCCCCGTTCCGTCGAGGACGGCATCGCCCGGATGGGCCGCGGGAACAACAGATCCGGGGGCGGCGGCCGGGGCGGCGGAGGCGGCGGAGGGGGCCGCAGGTGGGGCAGCAAAGACCGGACCGGTAAGTTCCACGGCGACATCCCCCAGAGCACGAGGGGCATGTCGGCTGCGGAAAAGGAGAAGCTCAAGAAAGACCTGGAAGACAGCATCGAGACGCGGGAGAAGGAGCAGCAGCGACTGGGCTACGAAGTCGGCCATGAAGAAAGACTGAGTCGGGAAAAGTCGGCCCTGAGGCGGCTCTTTGGGAGGTAGTGAAAGCTGATGGAGACGCAAACAGGCGACGACCTGATCGAGCGCATCCGCACGTGTTCGGCCGAAGACAACGTCGTGGGCCCGGCAGCCAACGATCTGCTGAGCGAGTTTTTCGCGGGCTACCCCGTGGAGAACCTCGGCAGGCTTCTCCACAGCGGTGACGAGAAGGTCGTGCGGACGGGAGCCTGGCTGCTGTCGGAGCTGGGCGATCTCGCCGTTCCGCTGATGGGAGAGGTTCCCGCCCTCCTCGCCCACCCCCTCCGCCAGGTCCGGTTCTTCACGATCGAAGTCGTGCTGGTGAACGGCGACGCCCAGGACGGGCCCGTCCTCGCCCAGGTGCTGACCTTGAGCCGGGACCCCGACGCCGCCGTCCGCTGGAAGGTCCTCGGGTTCCTGGCCGCCGCCTCGCCCGAGCAGCTGGCGGCCGGCGCGGAACACCTGGAAGACGTTCAGCTCAAGGAATTGACCGAGTGGCTGGTCCGCCTGGAGACCGAGGAGTTCGACCCGCGTGACGTCGTCGCCCGGCTCGAAGGCGACGACCGAGTGGCCCGGCTGTTCGCCGCGGCGGCCGCCGTGCGCCTGTCCGACGAGGAGGACACGAACCTTTTGGCGCACGCGGCCACCGTGGAGGACGAGGAGATCCGCTCGTTCGCTCTGGAGCAGCTCGACAAGTTCCAGTGAGGCCGTCACGCCGGCGCCGGAGGCATGGCCTTCGGCGCCGGCTTCGTCGACCGGGTCCCTAGTGTTCGCCGGCGTTGTTCGCCCGGGCCGGTAGGAGCAGGGCGGTGATGACCACGGCCACGGACAGCACCGCGCCGATGATGAAGGCCAGCCGCATGCCGTCGAGGTTGGCGAGCGCCGCGGTGACTCCCGCGGACTTCAGGGCATCGGCCCGCGCGCCCATCACGGTGATCACGAGCGCGGTGCCGAAGGCCGCGGCGACCTGCTGCAGCGTGCTCAGGATCGAGCTGCCGTGAGAGTAGAGCTGCGGGGGAACTGCTCCGAGCCCGAGGGTGAACACCGGGGTGAAGGTCGCGGCCAGACCCACCATCAGCAGCGCGTGCAGACCGAGGAGCTGCCAGTACGGCATGGTCATCGTGATCTGGGTGAAGCCGACGAGCGCGAGCATGATCCCGATCGCGCCGGGGATGACCAGAACCCGGCCGCCGAACCGGTCGAACAGGCGGCCGACGGTCGGACCGAGCAGACCCATCGCCAGGCCGCCCGGCATCACGAGAAGTCCGGTCTCCAGAGGGCTGAGTCCGCGGATGTTCTGCAGGTACAGCGGCAGCAACATCATCGAGCCGAGCATCGACATGAAGGCGACCGACATCATGATCAGCGCGACCGTGTAGGTGCGGTGGCGAAGGGTGCGCAGGTCCAACAGCGGCACGCCGCGCTTCTGCAACGACAGCTGGCGGAAGACGAAGACGGCGATAGTGATCAGGCCGGCCGCCACGAATCCGGCGGCAACGCGGACGTCACTGCCCTTGAACTGGCTGAGCCCGTAGACCAGGCCGCCGAAGCCGGCGGCGGCGGTCACCACGCTGAACCAGTCGATGGTGCTGAACCGGGGCTCTCCGACGTTCTTGAGCTGCTTCAGGCCGAGCCATGTGATCACGGCGGCGATGGGGAGCACCACGACGAACAGCAGCCGCCAGATCTCGAATTGGAGGATCGCTCCCGAGACCGTGGGGCCCATTGCGGGCGCGACCGAGATGGCCAGCGTGACGTTGCCCATCACCCGGCCCCGGTCCGTCTCGGGCACCACCTGCATCAGCGTGGTCATCAGCAGCGGCATCATCACGGCCGTTCCGGAGGCCTGGATGATTCGGGCGCCCAGCAGCACCTCGAACGTCGGTGCGGCGGCGGCCACCGCCGTGCCGAGCAGGAACAAACCCATCGCGGTGGTGTACGCGCTGCGGGTGGACACCCGCTGCAGGAACCATCCGGTGATCGGGATGACCGCGGCCATGGTCAGCATGAAGGCGGTCGAGAGCCACTGCGCGGTCTGCTCGGTGATGTGCAGTGCCTTCATCAGCTCTGGGATCGCATTGATCAACAACGTCTCGTTGAGGATGACAACGAATGTGGCGAGCACCAGCAGCCGGATCACGGGCGGGGTGCGGCCTGAAACGGGGGCCGCGGATTTGGCAGGTGAGTCAAGCTGTGGGCTGGGCACGGCACCTCGATCGGGGTTGTCGAACATAACGCGGTCATGGCTGGTGTCCCAGCCTTGGGTCTCACAAGCAGTCGTGGTCATGTACAGACTGCCTGACACCACCGACAAAACTCATAGACCGCACCCAGCATTCCGGCAAACGATGCGAAATGTCACCTGATTTTCACCGGCGACGGGCGATGATCCACAGATCGTGCAAGAGAGGAATCCCGTGTCGTTCCATGGCCTGAGGTGAACACCTCGCTCCCCACACGCCCCGAGAGCTGGGCCACAACGGCAGCGAGCACCACGAACAGGGAACAGCCATCGATCCCGTCGAGAAGGTCAGCGGCAACGTCGCGATGACGCGCAGGCACTTCGGTATCAGCCGGCAGGCGCACTACACCTGGCACCGTCCCTACCAGGCCGAGGGCGTCGAGGGCCTGCACGCCTGCTTGGAGGACGACATCACGGCGTGAATCGATACCTGGGACACCGACCCGAAACCCTTCGTCTGGACCAAGACCGCCGACGAGATCCTCAACTGCCTGGCCGACTACCTTGCCCGGAGACTCATCATTTCAGGCGCAGGACACTAGGAGCGGTCACCCGGGCCGGATATGGCATCCCCCGTCGGGGCGATTCGATGCGATCTTCAGCCGAAGTAGTGGCCCTTGTCCAAGTCCTCGATGAGCCCCGGCTGGGTAGGCCGCCAGCCGAGAAGTTCGCGGGTCAGCGTGCTGGATGCCGGCTGGTCGACCGCGAGGATCCGGCCCAGGAAGCTGAGGTCCTCGGCCGGGACGGAAGCCGTCGGCAGGTTCAGGTGGCGGCCGATCACATCGGCGATCTCGCGGATCGGCACGCCCTCGTCGGCGACCGCGTGCAGCACCGATCCGACCGGGGCCTGCTCCGCCGCCAGGCGGAACAGCCGCGCGGCGTCCAGCACGTGCACCGCGGGCCAGCGGCTGGACCCGTCGCCGACGTAGCCGGAGACACCCTTGTCGCGGCCGATACCGATCAGGCGGGCGACAAAGCCGTGGTGATCGCCTTCGCCGTGCACCGACCGGGGCAGCCGCACGATGGACGAGCGGACGCCGCGTTCCGCCATGCCGAGGGCCGCCCGGGCGTTCGCGTCCCGGCCCGCCGCAGGTGAGCCGGGAGCGCTCTCGTCACGCTCGGTCGCCACACTCCCGGGTACCGCTGGGGTCCCGGAAGCGATGACCAGAGGCTTGCCGGAGCCCTCGAGTGCGGCGCCCAACGCCTCGACGGCGCGGGCGTCGGCCTGTACCGAGGCCTCGAACTGGGTGAAGTCGTGGATGAACGCGAGGTGGACGACCCCGTCGCAGTCGGCGGCCCCGGCGCGCAGGGTCTCCAGGTCGTCCAAGCCGCCGCGGAGCGCCTCGGCTCCCGCGGCGGCGATGGCGGTGGCCGAGGAGTCCGACCTGGCCAGTCCGAGGACCTGATGGCCCGCGCCGATGAGTTCGGGGACGAGAGCCGAGCCGATCCAGCCGGACGCGCCCGTGACGAATACCCGCATGTGAACTCCCTGATGTCAGTGACTGTCATCAACTTATCTCGTGATGTCAGTCACTGTCATCACGTATCATCGCGCCATGGGTCGATGGGAGCCGAACGCGCGCGATCGGCTGGCGCAGGCAGCGCTAACGCTCTACGCCGAGCAGGGGTTCGAGAAGACCACGGCGGCGGAGATCGCCGCGCGGGCCGGGCTGACCGAGCGAACCTTCTTCCGGCACTTCGCCGACAAGCGGGAGGTCCTGTTCTTTGGCACGGAGATGGCGCGGGACCTGCTGGTGCGCGCCGCCGCGGACGCGCCGGCCCACGCGACGCCGATGGACACGGTGGGCGCCGCTCTCCAAGCCCTGGGCGCCCTGCTCCAGGAAAATCCCGAACGGGTCAGACAGCGCGACGCCGTCGTATCGGCGAACGCGGAACTACGGGAACGCGAGCTGATCAAGCTCGCCGGGCTCGCCGCGGCGATGGCTGACGCGCTGCGTGGCCGCGGTGTCTCCGAGCCGGCCGCGAGCCTGGCCGCCGAGACGGGGATCGCCGTCTTCAAGGTCGCCTTCGCGCGCTGGATCGGCGAGCCAGACCAGCCGGACCTGCCGGAGATCCTCCGCGCGTCGATGGAAGAACTGAGGAACGTGCTCGCCGAACGCGCCGGTCACCACGATGACCATGTCAGATGATTCCTCCGTTGGCGCGCAGCACCTGGCCGTTGACCCAGTGGCCCGCGGGACTGGCGAGGAAGGCGATCGTCTCTGCGATGTCCTGCGGAGTGCCCAGGCGCTCAAGCGGGGACTGCGCGGCCAGGCGGTCGATGGTCTCCTCGTCCTTGCCCTGCAGGAACAGGTCGGTGGCGGTGGGACCAGGCGCCACGGCGTTGACGGTGATGTCACGACCCCGCAGCTCGCGGGCGAGGATCAGGGTGAGCGCCTCCACGCCGCCCTTGCTCGCCGCGTAGGCCGTATAGCCGGGGAAGGCCAGGCCGACCACCGAGGTGGACAGATTGACGACGGCGCCGCCGCGTCGTACTCGTCGGACCGCCTGCTGGTTCACCACGAAGGTGCCGCGCAGGTTGGTCCTGATCACCCGGTCGAAGGCGGCCAGGTCAAGCTCGGCGAGCGGGGACAGCTCCAGGATGCCCGCGCTGTGCACCACGACGTCGACTCCGCCGTAGGTCTCCTCGGCCAGATCGAACATGGCGGCCACGGCGCTCTCGTCGGCGACGTCGGCCTGGGCGGCCACCGCGTTTCCGTCGATTCCCTTCACCGTGGCGGCTGCGTCGTCGGAGTTGCCCGCATACCCGACGACGACTGCGAAGCCGTCGGAAGCCAGTTTCTCGGCGACCGCGCGGCCGATGCCGCGGGAAGCGCCGGTGACAAGTGCGACTCTCATCATGAACTCTCCATGCAGGCGCCCACCCCGTGACCGGGGTGGGCGGGAAGCCGATCAGGCGTGCTGCTGGATCTTGGCCAGGGTGAGGACGTCGCCCCGGACGCCCCAGCCGCCGTCGACGACCTCGTCGACGAGCACCATCGTGTTGTCCCGTACGGCGTCGCCGAAGGTGTCGCAGTACAGGTCGGTGACCTTGACGATCAGGTCCTCCTTCTGCTCGGCGGTGAGCGTGCCGGCCGGGACCTTCAAATTGGCGAACGGCATGTGCTTTCTCCTTTCGATGGTTCAAACCATGACCGAGCGGAAATCGGGTATCCAGGTGCTCGTTGACCAGGGGGTAGCGACCCCTGGCTGGCCCCGAGGCCCGTACGTCACGCTGATCGGGTGAACCTGTCTGAACTCGGCGCCTTCCTCCGGACACGGCGGGCCAGAATCACCCCGGAGGAGGTCGGCCTGATCACCGGTCCCCGTCGACGGGTGCCCGGCCTGCGCCGGGAGGAGATCGCCCAGCTGGCCGGCACGTCGGTGGACTACTACATCGAGGTGGAACGCGGCCGGGGCGCGCAGCCATCGGCCCAGGTTCTGGCCGCTCTGGCGCGCGCGCTCCGCCTGGACGGGGACGAGCGCGACCACCTGTTCCGGCTCGCCGGCCGTACGGCACCGGCCACCCGCGGGACGGCGGTACACGTGCAACCGGCGATGCTCGCCCTGCTAGACCGTCTCGACACGACACCCGCGCGGATCATCACGGACCTGCACGAGACACTCGCGCAGAACGGGCCGGCCACGGCGCTGCTCGGCCCCGCCACCGGCGACAGCTACGTCTACCAGTGGTTCACCGACCCCGGTAGCCGGTCGATCTATCCCGAGGCGGATCACCCGCACCACTCGCGCGTGCTCGTCTACGACCTGCGGGCAGCCGTGGCCCGTCGTGATCACGACCCGCAGTCGATGGCCATGGTCACGCGGCTTCGCCGTACGAACAAGGAGTTCGCCGAGCTGTGGGACAGCGGCGACGTCGCGGTGCGCCGCGGTGACCGCAAGCGGATCATCCACCCCACCCTGGGCGTGCTCGACGTCCACTGCCAGAACCTCTTCAGCGAGGACGGCCTGCAACGCCTGCAGTTCTTCACCGCCCCGGCCGGGAGCCCGGCGGTCGACCAACTGCGGCTGCTCGCCGTGATCGGCGTCCAGAGCCTGGCGTCGGAGACCTTCCAGGCCGACCAGTCATTCAGCACCCTCGCCGACAGGTTGCCGCGCAAGGCCTCATCGAACGCACACCTGGGCACAACCGCAGATCCAGCACCGTCTGACGGCAACCGGTGAAGCGCCGTAACAGCGTTTGAACTCGTTGGTGACTGGTCAATTTCGCGATTCGCGGGGCGCGGCGTGATCATCCTCGCCCTGTCGCGGCGAACTCTTGTACGGCGAGGCGGACGAGTGAGTGGATGAGCGGGTTGCCGTCGGCGTCGTTCCAGGCCAGGACGACGGGACCGGGCGGCGTGTCGGCCAGCCGTACCGTGATGAGCCCGTCAGGCAGGGCATGGGGCAGCGGAGTCAGGCCGACGGTGCCGTTCCACAGGACGGCCTGCAGGCGCTCGTGGACGGTACGCACCACAGGCCCCTCACGAAGTGTAGGAGCTTGCCCGTGACCTGGTGGTGATCCCCAACAGAGGCGTGGAGCTGGTGCCCGACATCGGCGTCATCGGCGGCTCGCGAGCGGTTCTGGTAGTGGAGACCGGGCAGGGGCGCTATTGAGCCATCTCAGTGGTGCAGATCTGCACCAGGCTTCGCCAAAAGGGCATCCTCCACCCTAAGTGGATAGTTCATCCGAATCCATGCTAGCTTCACGCTAAGCGGATGACCTATCCGTATTTGCCGGGAGGAGACGAACGATGAGACGAACAGCTGTGGTCACGGCCGGGACGGCGGGCATCGGCCTGGAGACGGCCGTGGGGCTGGCCGACGCCGGATTCGCGGTCACCATGGTCGGACGTGATGCCAATCGGGGCGCCCGTGCGGTCGACCGGATCAACGCGACGGCGCCCACGCACCCCGCCCGGTTCCTGTCCGCGGACCTCGCCTCGCTCGACGAGGTCCGCGCGCTCGCCGACCGGATCGCCTCCGACCACTCGACCTCGGGTGAGCCGCTGACCGTGCTGGTCAACAACATCGGGGCGATGTTCGTGGATCGGCGGGAGCAGGGCGGCGTCGAGGCGTCGTTCGTCGTCAACCACCTCTCGCCGTACCTGCTCACCGAACTGCTGCTGCCCACGCTGACGGCCAGTGCGCCGAGCAGGATCGTGAACGTGACCTCGGGCTCGGTCGGGGTCGCGAAGCGGGTGTTCGACGCCGTCGAGCCGCCCGGCGGCTACTACGGCTTCCACTGGTACGGCCGCGCCAAGCTCGCCAACCTCGCCTACACGCTCGACCTGGCCGCACGGCTGGACGGGACGGGCGTCTCGGTCTTCGCCGCTGATCCCGGAGGCGCCGCGACCGACATGACCAACGGCACCCTGGCAGACCCGAAAGTCGTCTCACCCGGCCTGCGGCTGCTGTGGCCGCTGGTGCGGCGCAAGTTCGAGCGCTCGACCTCAGGGCCGGCGTCGGTGGCCGCCAAGCCCTCGATCGTCGCCGCCACCGACGACGCGCTGACCGGCCGGACAGGCGTCGTCATCGGCCCCCAGGCGCGTCCGGTAGCCCCCTTCCGCGCGGCGACCGACCCCCGCATCGCCGAGGCTGTGCGCCGACTCAGCGAACGGCACGCGCCCCTTGCGGCCATGTGACGTGATCGAGGACGTCCACGCGGAGGCAGGGCGATGCGGATAGGGAATCCGATTAGACTGCGCTCATGACGCCCCCATCGCTGCGCAGGGACGCCGCCCGCAATCGGGACCGGATCGTCGCCGTCGCCCGCGATCTGGTGGACGAGGGCACGCCCTTGCAGCTCAACGACGTCGCCCGCCGTACCGGACTTGGCGTCGGCACCGTCTACCGTCACTTTTCCACAGCGGAAGCACTGATGGAGACTCTCGCCGAGCCCTGCCTGGAAGCCCTCGCCGCCCACGGCGAGCAGGCACTGACCGAAACCGACCCCTGGCGCGCACTGGAGAGCTTCCTCCACCACGTCGTTGAAGCGCAGGTCAGCGATGCTTCCCTGCCCGCCGTCACCGCCGCACCCACAGACACCCTGCCACACACCGCAGAACTCAAGCGATTCCTGCGCTCGGCAGGCACCACCTTGCTCGACCGGGCCCGCGCGGCCGAGGTGGTCCGCCCCGGACTGACCCCCGCCGACCTCGTCCCGCTCATGTGCGGCATCGCGTACGCCGTTCAAGTCCACAGCGGCCCCACCGTCGACCGGGTTGCCACCGCCCATCGCTACCTGACCGCACTGCTCGAAGGTCTGCGCGCATACCGGCCGTCATCTGCGAAACCGTGACAGCGAGCATCAAGGAGCACCGGGCGCGGTGATGCGCGATGTGGTGGCACGGCTGACGGCTAGTTTCAGTGGCATGCATTCGTCCGACCAGGTCGAAGCCGTCGTAATGAAGAATTACGAGCACCTGAAGGACAGTCCGGTGCGTGACTATGTCCCGGTTCTGGTGGAGCACGCCGCTCTAGAACAGCTACGGAGTGCAACGCCAGGCTGAGCGGCGGTGGCAGTCCGGCCAGACTTCAGCGGCGGCCTCGGCGGATACACCGCCTCGATCAGCGGCCGGGCAGCCGTTGGGTGATCTCCTGCAGGAACCAGCGGTTGCCGTCGGGGTCGGCGAACGAGGCGAAGGAGCCGTAGCTGGCACGCTGCGGGTGCAGGCCCATGACGCGGCCGGTCTCACCGACCTGGTGGAAGGCGCCGGTGGCGTCGTGGAACGGGCCGGTGATGTCGACGCCGCGGCCCGCCAGCTCCTTGTGGGCCTGCTCGATGTCGGACACGATCAGGTGCAGTCCCTGGACCGCGCCGGGTTCGGCGTCGGTGAGGCCGTCGCCGAAGATGATCGAACAGGCCGAACCGGGGGGAGTGACCTGAATGATCCGGTAACCGTCGTTGATGGGGAAGTCCGCGTCGAGGCGGAAACCCAGCTGCCGGGTGTAGAAGTCCTTGGCGCGGTCGGCGTCGGATACGGGCAGGACGACGACTTCGAGCTTCATGTCCATGGTTGTGATCTTTCTTTCGCGTCGTGGGGCTATCGGGTGGCGCGTGCGGCCTTCTCGATGACGCCGGCCACGGTCTTGGGCTGGGAGACGGCGACGGAGTGGGAGGCGCGTACTTCGACGGAGTGCGCGTGGGCGCGCTTGGCCATGTAGCGCTGGACCTCGGCGGGGATGTTGAGGTCCTGGGTCGTGATGATGGCCCAGGTGGGCTTGTCCCTCCAGGCGGCGGCCTCGGTCTTCTCCTCCAGGGCGGACTGGACGATGGGCCGCTGGGTGGCGGCCATGAGGGCCGCGGTGCCGGCCGGTACGTCGGCGGCGAACTGATGGTGGAACTTGCCGGGCTTGATGTACAGATCGGTTCCGCTGGTGCCGTCGGGGAGGGTGAAGGGGGTCGGGTCGAGGGTGCCGGGCAGGGTGGAGCCGGGGTACTTGTTCGTCAGCTCCAGGGCGGTCTCGCCGGGGGCGGGCAGGAAGGCGGCGACGTACACAAGGGCCTTGACCTGGGGGTCGTTCGCGCCGGCGACGCTGATGACCGAGCCGCCGTAGGAGTGCCCGACGAGGATCTTGGGTCCGGCGACGTGGTCGAGGACGCTGCGGAGGGCGGCCGCGTCGTTGGCCGGTCCACGCAGCGGATTGGCCGCGGCGACGACGGGGTAACCGTCCGCGCGCAGTTCTTCGATCACCGCGTTCCAGCTGGAGGCGTCGGCGAAGGCGCCGTGCTCCAGCACGATGGTCGGCTTGGCGGGCTTGTCCGCCGCGAAGGCGGGCGTGGCGGCGGTGGCGAGGAGACCGACCGCGACCGTCGACAGGGCGCCCGACATGAGCCGCCGGCTGCGTACACCCTTACTGCTGACCACGATTTCCCCTTTCAGAAGGCTTCAGAGATCTGGTGCCATCACTGTCGTCCGGGAAGGACCGCGGTCACATCAGTCAGTTGACGGTCAGTCACGACGAGTCGGCCGGGCCGTCGTTCAGTACTGCACCGGCGCCGGCCGACAGGCTGCACTGCAACGGCGCCGGCCGACAGGCTGCCTGGCCTTGCGCGGCGGCCGTGTGCGCCGTCTGTGCGCGCCGCAGCGCGTGTGACGTGCGCCTGGAGCGGCTCGCCGGTACTGACCGTCAACTGACTGATGTGCCGGGTGCCGGCCGCGAACGACAGTGAGACGCACCCAACTGCTGACGGCCCAGTACTTCAGCGAGAGGAACGTCATGAAACGCCTTCTGATCATCTTGGCGGCCGGAGTGCCGCTGGCGGCGGCGTGCCTGCCGGCCGCGGCTTCGGTCGGCACCGCGAGCTCCGCCGCCGTCCCGTTCACGTGCTCGTCCATCTCCGTGAACGCCCCGGCCGGCACCGCGGTGGAGTCCGTGACGGCGGTGAGCCGCGAGGCGGGCACCCTGACCATCCAGCCCGTGCCGCCGTTCACCGAAGTGGTGAAGATCCCGGACGTGCCGGCCTACTGCGATGTCACGGTCACGCTCACCCACCCGGGCGTCGGCGACCACGCCAAGGTGCGGGTCTGGCTGCCTGAGACGGGCTGGACCGGCCGTTTCCAGGCGGTGGGCGGCGCCGCCTTCGCCGCCGGCGACTACGGCGCGGGCCTGGCCGGCGCGATCAAGAGCGGCTACGCCGCCGCGACCACCGACGCCGGCGTCGGCACGTACCTGGACACCGGCTGGGCCCTGAACAGTGATGGCAAGGTCAACACGGCGCTGCTGAAGAACTTCGCCGACCGGTCCCAGCACGAGATGGCGGTCGTGGGCAAGCAGGTCGTCAACGAGGTGTACGGCAGGCCCGTCTCCTACTCGTACTGGAACGGTTGCTCGACCGGCGGACGCCAGGGCTACATGGAGGCCCAGCGCCACCCTGGCGACTTCGACGGCATCCTGGCCACCGCTCCGGCGATCAACTGGGACGAGTTCGAGGTCGCGACTCTGTGGCCGCAGGTGGTGATGAACGAGGAGAACACCTTCCTCTCCCCGTGTGAGTTCAAGGCCTTCAACGAGGCCGCCGTCAAGGCCTGCGACCCGCTCGACGGCGCTCCCGACGGGCTGATCGGCGATCCCACCGCGTGCGCCTTCGACCCGCGGCGGCTCATCGGCAAGAGCGTCGAATGTGACGGCGAGCAGGAGACCATCACCGCGGCCGACGCCGCCGTCGTACGCAAGATCTGGGACGGCCCCCGCACCCCGTCCGGTAAGAAGTTGTGGTCCGGCATCCCGATCGGAGCCGGTTTCGACCTCGCCGGTACCCGCATCGACGCGGACGGGAATCGCGTGGGCGCGCCGTTCCCCGTACCGGCCATCTGGGTCTCGACGTTCCTGAAGCGGCAGCCCTCCTACGACCTCTCGACGATCACCTACGCCGAGTTCGCCAAGCTGTTCGAGCAGTCCCAGGCCGAGTACGACGCGATCATCGGGACCGGCGACCCCGATCTGTCGGCGTTCCGCAGGTCCGGCGGCAAGCTCCTCACCTGGCACGGACAGGCCGACCAGCTGATTCCCGCCCAGGGCACCGTGGACTACCGCCGGCGGGTGGAGCTGGCCATGGGCGGTGCGCGCCGGGTCGATGACTTCTACCGGCTGTTCCTGGCGCCGGGCGTCGCCCACTGCGCCGGCGACACGAGCACCGGCCCGAAGCCCACCGACGCCCTCGGCGCCCTGACGGCCTGGGTCGAACAGGGCAAGGCCCCGCAGACGCTGAGCGCCGCCATCACGGACTCCTCCGGCGAGACGGTGACGCGCGAGTTGTGCCGGTACCCGTCCGTCTCCCGCTACACCGGCCACGGCGACCCGGCCGACGCAGGCAGCTACTACTGCGCCTCCGTCCGGCGCTGACAACCATCCACTCGTCTGGAAAGGCCGCCCATCATGAACACGAATCCGTCATCGGGAACGTCATCCCTGCTGAAGCTGTATCTGGGCCGTGGAGTCCTGGCCGTGGCGTGGGCCGCGGCGTTCGCCTCCGCGCACGACCCCATCGACGTCCTCACGATCAGCCTGCTGGTCGCGTATCCGCTGATCGACGCGGTGTCGTCGCTGATCGACCTGCGTGCGCTCCCTGACGGATCGGAGCGTCGCCTGACGCTGTTCAACGGGGTGCTCAGCACCCTGGCCGCCGCCGGCGTCGGCCTGGCGGGGGCGGGTGGGGTGGCGGCGGTGCTGCACGTGTTCGGTGTCTGGGCCGTCGTCTCCGGTGCGGCGCAGGTGCTGGTCGGGCTGCGGCGGCGCGGCCCGGAGCTGGGCAAACAGTGGCCGATGCTGATCGCGGGCGGTCTGTCGTTCCTCGTGGGCGTCTTCTACAACATCCAGGCCCTCGGGGACGGCGCTTCGCTCGACGTGCTGTCGGTCTACGCCACCGGCGGCGGCGTGTTCTTCATCATCCAGGCCGGGCTGCTGGCCTGGCGTGCCCGCCGGCCGCGGACGCAGACCGTCTGACGGCAATCGGCCGCGAACGCACCGACAGCCTGCCGGATCGCATCCGGCAGGCTGTCTTGGTGTCGCAGGTGGTGCGCTGGCCGTTCGCGTTCGTCAGAGGTGGTCCACGTCGACGACGGCCTGGGCGAAGGCCGTGGGCGCTTCCTGCGGCAGGTTGTGGCCGATGCCCTCCAGGGTGCGGTGTTCGTAGGGGCCGGTGAACATGGTGCGGTACGACGAGCCGTCGCCCGGCGGCGCCGTGAAGGGGTCGCGCTCGGCGTCCAGGGTGATGGTCGGCACCGTGATGACCGGCCGGTCGGCGAGCCGCTTCTCCAGACCGTCGTAACGGCGCTCCCCGTCGGTCAGGCTCAGCCGCCACCGGTAGTTGTGGATCACGATGGCGGCGTAGTCGGGGTTGTCGAAGGCCGCGGCCGTGCGCTCGAAGGTGGCGTCGTCGAAGTTCCACGTCGGGGAGACGGTGTCCCAGACGAGCCGGGTCAGGTCGTGGCGTTTGTCCTTGTTCTCCATGGCCTTCCGGCCCCGCTCGGTGGCGAAGTAGTACTGGTACCACCAGGCGTGTTCGGCCTTCGGAGGCAGCGGCTCGAGGTTGGCCTTGAGGTTCGTGATGAGGTAGCCGCTCACCGACACCAGGGCCTTGCACCGCTGCGGCCACAGGGCCGCGATGATGTCGGCGGTCCTCGACCCCCAGTCGAAGCCGGCGAGCACGGCCTTGTCGATCTTGAGGGCGTCCATCAGGACGATGATGTCGAGCGCGATCGCCGACTGCTGGGCGTTGCGGAACGTCTTCGAGGACAGGAACCGCGTCGTGCCGTGACCGCGCAGGTAGGGGACGATCACCCGGTAGCCCTGCGCCGCCAGCAGCGGCGCGACGTCGACGAAGCTGTGGATGTCGTACGGCCAGCCGTGCAGGCAGATGACCACGGGTCCGTGGGCCGGGCCCGCCTCGGCGTAACCGATGTCCAGCAGCCCGGCCTTGACCTGCTTCAGGGAGGCGAAGGACGTGTGCGTGCCGGGCGTGACCGTCGGCAACGTCGGGGCCGCCCCGCGCGTGGTGGCGGAGGCGGCCGGGAAGGCCTGCAAGCCCGCCAGCGAGGCGACGGTCGCGCCGGTGGCCAAACCGACGGCCTTGCCGAAGGTGCGCCTGTTGATCATATGGAGTCCTCCGTGTCGTGTCACAGGGAATGCGGCATTTCTTACTGTTTCGGGCAGGGGAATCCGACACATCAGTCAGATGACGGTGAGACACGGCGAACGGCAGCCGTGCCGGCCACGCGAAACCCTCCCCCAGAGCACGGCGTCCCGGCAGACCGCGCCGGACCAGCGACGCAAGGCGGGCGGGAACATTCAGTCATTCGACTGTTCCCGCCCAGGCGTATCCGGACAATCCTTGATCAAACCTGGTCCTGAGCCTTTCCGGAGGATCCGTGAACCCCACTCCCGTCGTCTTCATCCACGGCGCGTGGCTCCACGCGTCGTCGTGGGAGTCATGGAACGAGCGCTTCTCCAGTTTCGGGTTCGCCGTCTGCGCGCCGGGCTGGCCGGGAGAACCCGCCACGGTGGGCGAGGCCCGTCGGCATCCCGGGACGCTCCACGAGCTGGGGCTCGACGCGCTCACGGATCACTACGCGCGCATCGTCCGTTCCTTCGACACCCCGCCCGTGATCGTCGGCCATTCGGTGGGCGGGCTCATCGCGCAGCACCTCCTCGGCACGAACACGGGCCGTGCCGCGGTCGCCATCGCCCCCGCCCCGGTCGATCACCCGAGCGTCCTTGAGCCGTACGGGCCCGGGGAGCCGTGGCCGGTGTCGATGGACGCCGGGAGGTTCCGGCGGCTGTTCGCCAACGCGGTCACCGAGCAGGAGTCTGCCGAGCTGTTCGAGCGCCACGTCGTTCCCGGGCCACGCCGGCTGCTGGCCGAGCTGGGACACGGCGGGGCCGTACGGCACCCGCGGGCGGTCGTGGACCACGGCAACACCGGCCGCGGCCCGCTGCTGCTGGTCTCAGGGCAGGAGGACCGGCTGGTGCCCGACCACGTCACCCGGGCCGTGTACAAGTTGTACGGCGACTCGACGGCCACCATCAGCCTCAAGCAGTTTCCGAACCGGGCCCATTCGCTGGTCGTCGACAGCGGCTGGCGGGCGGTCGCCGACTACGTGCTGGTCTGGCTCGCCGAGCGAGGGGTGCGCGCCGACTCGTCGAAGTGGTGAAGGAGGCTCACGCGTCGCCACCGGTGCCGGTCTTGCCCAGAGCGTCGCGCAGCGCGGCACGCGAGGTGATGCCCAGCTTCGGGAAGACGCGGTAGAGATGGGAGCTGACGGTGCGCGGGGACAGGCGCATGCGTTCGCCGATCTCCTTGTTCGTCAGCCCGCTTGCGGCCAGCTCGGCGATGCGGCGTTCCTGCCAGGTCAGCGCGGTCGAATACGACAGCGAGACGCGGGCGGGCGCCCCTGAGGCGCGCAGCTCGGCCTGGGCACGTTCGCCCCAGCCTTTGGCGCCGAGCCGTTCGAAGGACTCGGCGGCGCGGACCAGGACAGGCCGTGCGGCCTTGGGCCCCTGGGTGTGCCTGAGCCGGACGCCGTGGGCCAGACGGATGCGCGCCAGCTCGAACGGGAAGCCGGCTCCGGCCGGGTGGGCCTCGGCCCGGGCGTACATGTCCTCGGCTTCCTTCTCGTCGGCGGCCGTCATCGCCAGGGCGCCGTACGTGATGAGGGCCAGCCGAGGGGAGACGCCGGGCAGGCCGGCGTCGGAGGCGGCCTGGGCGTGCCGGCGGGCCTGCTCCAGGCGCCCGGTGTGCACGGCGGCCTCGACCAGGTCGAGCAGCGTGCGTGAGGCCTGATGGGCGCAGCGCTGGAACGATCCCGGCGGCGTGAGGCCGATGGCGTACAGGTAGGCGGCTTCGTAGTCACCCTCGCTCAGGGCCGCCGCCGTGCCGATGGCGTCGGCGATCTGGGTCAGGAATCCCACGCCGCGCGGGCGGGCCCAGGCGTCCAGGACGGCCTGCAACTCCCGGGCCCGTTCGACCTGGCCGCGCATGGCGGCCAGGAGCCCCAGGTAGGCGCGGGTGTGGTGGGTGAACAGCGCGTTTCCGTGGGACGTGGTCAGCTCCAGCGCGCGTTGTCCCGTCCGTTCGGCGTCGTCCCACTCGCCGGCGGCCAGCTGGTCGAGCATGATCAAGTGCAGCATGGTCATGGCGGTGGCCACGGCGCCGGTCTCCACCTCACGGTCGACGGCCCGCTGCAGGTAGGGGCGGTACTGGCTCAGCGTGTCGACGTGGTAGGCGGCGACGGCCAGGCGCGAGACGTCCCACGGTTCCAGCTCCGAGACGCCGGCGAAAGCACGCTCGACGCGCTCGTGCACGCCCGCGCCGCGACGGACGACGTCGCTCCACGCGTCGCGGTAGATCGCCGAGCGTGTGTCGACTCGGTCCCCCAGGGAGTCCATGAGCTGCTCGGTGCGGTCCCACAGCGCGGCGTCGCCGGCGTACTGGCTGATGGCCAGCAGCACGTTCACCAGCCGGGTGAGTGCTTCGGCGGGCTCGTGCGCGCCGTCTTTTCGCAGGCTCTCGATCGCCGCCGCGACCTGTCGATGCGCGGAGCGTACGTCGCCGTCTTCGTACAGGGCCACGTAGGCGGAGGCGACGACCGTGACGGGGGACCTGCTCGCGCCCGGCAGCAGATCCGAGCGGGCGAGTTTCTGCGCCTGGTCCAGGAGCGCGGCATGTCCGGCGATGAAGGCGGCGTCGCCGAGCCGCCTGGAGCGGTCGGCGGGGGTCTCGCTCAGCTCCGCCGCGCGGGTCAGCCAGGCCACGGAAGCGACCGCGCCGCCGCGCCGGGTCGCCGAGTCGGCCGCGGCCTCCAGCGCGGCTGCCACCTCCTCGTCGGGATCCACGATCGAGGCCGCCAGGTGGCGGGCGCGCCGCTCGACGTCGTCGCGGTGCACCCGCGCGAGCTCGGCGTGTGCCGCACGGCGCTGGTTGGGAGTCGCCAGCTGAACGACGGTGGTGCGGATCAGCGGGTGCCGGAAGACGAGGTCGCCGGTGGCGGGGTCGGTGTCCAGGAGGCCCGCCGCGACCGCTTCGTCGGCCTCGCGCATGCGGTAGCGGGCGCCGGGAGCGCGATTGCCGCCCGGTACCGCCCCGACGCCGTCGAGGGCGCCGCGCAACAGTTCCTCGCGTACGGGACCGGCCAGGCGTTCGATGCGGATGCCGTAGACGTGCTGCAGACGGCGCGACAGCGGGATGTTGCCGAATCCGAGGAGTTCCTCGGTCGTGCGGCCGGTGTGGCCGCTGTTCAGGTATGCGGGCAGTTCCAAGAGCGCCAGGGGGTTGCCCATGGCGTGCTCCAGGACGAAGCGCCGGGTCTGCGCGTCGAGCTGCGGATGACGCATGTCCAGCAGTTGCCCGGCGGCCTCCTCCGACAGGGCCGCCACCAGGAGCTCGGGAAGCGCGGCCGTGTCGAACCGCGAGCCGACGTCGGACCGTACGGCGATGAGCATCTTCACGGAGCTGCCGGTGAGCCGGCGCCCCACGAACCCGCACACCTCGGCGCTGGAGGCGTCCATCCACTGACCGTCGTCGAGCAACAGCAGCAGCGGTTTCTCCGACGCAGCCAAGGACAGCAGGTCGAGGACGGCGATGCCGAGGGACATGACCGACGGCGCCTTGCCCTCGTGCAGCCCGAAGACGACGTCGAAGACGGCACGGTGGCCTTCGTCGAGCCCGGCCGAGTGGGGCAGCAGCGAGTACAGCAGCTGGTGCAGGCCGGCGAAGGGCAGCTCCACCTCCGCCTCGACCCCGGCGGCGCGGATCACCCGGTGGTTCTCCGGGGCCGCGAGGCCGGCCACATGGTCGAGCAGGGCGCTCTTGCCGACCCCGGTCTCGCCTCTGAGGATGAGAGCCTGCCCCCCGGCGGCCGTCATGAACGCGGACAGTTCCCCTTGGACGTCATCCCGGCCCACCATTGTCGAGATGAGCGACTCCACGCTTCCCTCACCCCTTCAGGTATGGCCGGCCAGGCCAGGGCCCTCGGCCGCGAAGCGCCGACACTATAACTGCCTCACAAGAGTAACACTTAAAAATGTAAGTTTCCTTTTCGTGTGACATGAGTTGCTTCATGTGCTACGGGATGGAGTATTTTTGAGCAGGTGAGAGCAGACGCGACACGCAACCTGGAACGCGTCCTGAGCACGGGCGCCCGCATGCTCGCCGACGACCCCTCGGCGACCATCGCCGCCATCGCCGCTGCGGCAGGAGTGGACCGCCGCACCGTCTACCGCCGCTTCGCCTCCCGCGAAGACCTCATGGCCGCCGTCTACGGAGCACGCTACGACGCGGTCGAGGAGGCCATTGAGGCCGCCAGGCTACGCGAGGCCCCAGTCGCGGTCGCGCTGCATCGTTACGTCGAAGGCATCATCGCCGTCAACCGCATATGGCCCGTGGAAACGAGCCGCATGCTCCGCGAGGTGACGATCCGCGAGCGCCGCCGCCGTCTGATCGACGAGGTCGACGCCTTCCTGCGGCGCGCCACCGACGAGGGCCTGCTGCGCTCCGACCTGCCGCCCGGCTGGGTGGCCACGGTCCTGCCGCCGCTGATGGAACACGCCGCCAAGGACCTGTCCGAGCTGAGCGCCGCACAGGCCGCCGACGTCGTGGTCGACACACTGCTGCGAGGCGTCGGCACCCCGCAGGCGCGCTGACCCTTTCTCATGTGTCTCCCTTGCGTATGGCGCGATGACCGGACCACGGCGAGGGTCCAGCTCTCCCTTGGATGCCTGTTATGGAGTGTTCTGCTGCGCCAGTTCGCCGCAGGTGAAGCCCGCCTCACGCTCAGGATCGAGCTCGATCTGACCGAGGTTGGTGGTCTCCATCGGCCTTCGGAGGGTCTCCAGCTTGTCGCAGTCGTACAGGACGTACGTGCCGTCGCTCTCGCCCAGCAGCATTATCCAGCGGCCGTCGTAGAGCGGCTTGTCGTCCTCGGCGTTTTTGACCACCGCCCACTGATCCTGGAAGCCGACGGCGTTCAGCAGTTCGTTGGCCTGGCCGCTGTTCTGAACCTCGATCGCGCCCTCGACGAGCCCCAGGATGAGCAGGAAGCCCAGGCCGACCCCGGTCATGCCGCCGACGATCACCTTCGTCCCGGCGCGCCCGACCGGCTTGCGACGCAACAGCCGGAACGGAATCAGGAAGGCCAGCACGCCGAGCCCCACCGCGACGACCACCATGAGGAACAGGTCCAGCTTCCCGAAAAGGCGAAAAATCCCCCAGTACGTCGCCCCACACCACAGTGCCGCCAGCGCTGCGGCGATCCAAGGCCGTTCCCTGATCCTCCGGACAAGCCTGCTCGCCGCACCCCGGGTCATCTTGTCGGCCAGCCAGCCCAGGCCGACGACGACGCCGAGCAGTGGGACGGCGACCAGCAGGAGCAGGACCAGGGTGCTCGTCATACGGCCGAGCAGAACCGCCTGATCGACGCCCACCTGCTGCGGGTTGACACCGAAGACGGCGTACATCTGCTCGATGCCGATGTAGAGAACCGCGTAGAGCGCCACCGCGATCGGCACGACGACGGATCCGATGCGTTCGAGCAGTTCCAGGACACCGCCACCGTCCTCCCGCGTCACAGGGGTGTGACCATCCGGAAGTGCCGGTGTCTCCGGCGGTTCGAGAGATATCGGGTGATTCGACATGGCGCACGACCATAGGCGCCGCCTGCATGCGAAATGTTGACGACGCGTATACGCCGCGGCCGGGCACGCGGCGGTGCGGGCAGGCCGCACGCACACCATGCGAAGTCCGTCAAACGCTGCGTTCGGGTGCCCAGTTCCGTACGGCGGGGGCGTACCCGGCCGGCAGCTCGAAGTCGAGGGCCGCCGGCAGCCGCCAGTGCACACGCTGGTGAAAGGTCGTATTTGGGCGCTTTCGGTAGGGTCGCGACAGGACTCGCGCACGGCTGGGGGAGACAGCCGAGGACACCGAGGGTAGGAGTGCCGCACCATGCCGCTTTTCGGGCGGGAAGCCGAGCTGAAGGTCCTGGACGAGCTCATCGACGGACCGGGAGGCCGCAGTGGCGTTCTCATCCACGGGGAGGCCGGCATCGGGAAGTCCGCGCTCGTGGCGGAGGCCGTCTCCGCGGCGTCGGCCGCGGGCCTGCGTGTGCTGACGACGACCGGCGTGGAGGCCGAGCAGAACCTCGTTTACGCCGGGTTGCACCAACTGCTGTACCCGGTCCGGGCAGGCGTGGACGCGCTGCCGGCCCCGCAGCGTGACGCCCTGCGCAGCGCGTTGGGCCTCGCCGAAGCGGCCGAACCCAGCGTCTACCTCGTCGGCCTGGCCACGCTGACCCTGCTGGCCGAGGCGGCCGCCGTCCAGCCGTTGCTGGCCGTCGCCGAGGACGTGCACTGGCTCGATCGCGCCAGCGCCGACGTCCTCGCCTTCGTGGCGCGCCGGATCGAGTCCGAGCCCGTCGTCATGGTCGCGACGCTCCGGGAAGGCGAGCGCTCGCACGTGCAGGACGCCGGCCTGTCCCCGATGCCCGTTGACCGGCTCTCCGACGAGGCCGCCGCCGAGCTCCTGGACTCGATCGCCCCCGGCCTCACCCCAGCGGTCCGGGCGCGACTGCTGGAGGAGGCCGCCGGGAACCCGTTGGCGCTGACCGAGCTGTCGGCGGCCATGGGACACCACGGCGGCCCAGGCCCGGTGCTGTCGCTGAGCGATCGCCTGGGCGGGCTGGGTCCGGTGCTGCCGCTGAGCGATCGCCTTGAGCGCGCGTTCACGGCCCGGGTGGCGGCCCTGCCGACTCCGGCCCGCACCGCCCTGCTGGTCGCGGCGCTCAACCAGAGCGACTCGGTCTCCGAAACGCTCGCGGCCACGGGCCTGATCCTGGGCTCGACGGCCGAGCCGGAGCTCCTCGCACCGGCCGCCGAGGTCCGGTTGATCGAGCTCCGCGAGCTCGCCGTCGGCGCGGTGAGGTTCCGCCATCCCCTGATGCGGTCGGCCATCGCGGCGGCTTCGACGCTCGCCGAGCGCCGGCAGGCCCACCTGGCTCTCGCAGGGACGCTGCACGAACAGCCGGACCGGCGGGCCTGGCACCGGGCCGCCGCGACGGCCGGAGCCGACGAGGGCGTGGCGGCCGAGCTGGACCGTGCGGCCGACCGGGCCCGGCACCGGGGCGGGGTCGCCGCCGCGATCGCGGCGCTGGAGCAGGCGGCCCGGCTGAGCGAGGGGCAGGACCGGAAGGCGCTCAGGTTGCTGAGAGCGGCCGAGCTCGCGGTCGAATCCGGCAGCCGCGCCACGGCCGATCGTCTGGTGCGCGACGCACAGGCCCTCGAACTCTCGCCGCGCCGGCGCGCCACTGCCGCCTGGTTGCTCAGCGGCTTCGAGGACGGGGTGCGCGAGGACATCTCCCGCGTGTCAGAGCTGGCCGAGCTGGCCGCGTCAGTGGCCGCCGACGGGGAGGTGGAGCTGGCTGTCCGGATCCTGTGGGGCGCCGCAATGCGCTGCTTCTGGTCCGAACCGGGTCCGGCCGCGCGCCGCTCGCTGCTGGGCGTGGCCGATCGGCTGCCCGTTCCTGCCGACGATCCGCGCATGGTCGCGGTCGCCGCGTACGTCGCGCCGTTCGAGCGGGGCGGTATCGCGCTCGACCTGCTGCGCAAACTGGCCGGCGTGGCCGGTGCCGCCCCCGAGATCGATCGTTACCTGGGCAGCGCGGCCCTGCAGGTCGGGGCGTTCGACCTGGCTGCCCGCTTCTCCGCGGCGGCCGCGCCCGGCCTGCGCGCCCAGGGCCGGCTCGGGCTGCTGCCCCGGGCGCTGGCCGTTCAGGCGTGGAGCCGGGTCCGGCTCGGCGACCTGGCCACGGCCGTGCCGGTTGCGGCGGAGGCCGCCAAGCTCGCCCAGGAGACCGGGCAGCCGTTCATGTACGGGCTCGCCACGGCCGTCCAGGCCGAGATCGCCGCGCTGAGGGGCGACCACGGGCGGGCCAGAACACTCGCCGACGAGGCCGAACGGGTCGCACTTCCCGCCGGTGCCCGGCCCGTCCTGGCCACCGTCCAGCTCACGCGCGGGCTCGCGGCCTTGAGCGAGGAGCGCTTCGGCGACGCGTTCGCCGCCCTGAGCCGGATGTTCGATCCCTCGGACCCCGCCTACCAACTGGCCCTCCGCGCATACTGCCTCGCGGAGCTCACCGAGGCCGCCGTACGTGCCGGGCGGACCGACACCATGCGGGACATCCTGCACGGCCTGGAGCCGCTGGCCGCATCGACGCCGTCACCGGCGCTGCACATCGGGCTGCGCTACGCGCGCGCCGTGCTCGCCCCGAACGAGGAGGCGGAGGAGCTGTTCACGGCCGCGCTGCGGGCGGACCTGACCGGGTGGCCCGCCGAACGCGGACGCCTCCATCTGGCGTTCGGCGAATGGTTGCGGCGGCGGCGCCGGGCTGCGGAATCCCGGTCGCACCTGCGCACGGCCAGGGAGATCTTCGACGCGCTCGGCATGGCCGCATGGGGCGAGCGCGCACGACGGGAGCTGCGCGGTGCGGGGGAGCCGAGCCCGAACCGGGACCCCGACGCGCGCGAGAAACTCACCCCGCAAGAGCTGAACATCGCGCAGTTGGCCGCCGAGGGGCTGACGAACCGGGAGATCGGACAACGGCTGTACCTTTCTCCCCGGACCGTCAGCACCCACCTGCACCGGATCTTCCCCAAGCTCGGGGTGAGCTCTCGGGCCGATCTCGCGCGGATGCTCAAGACCCTCGGGGAAAGGTCTTCTTCCCGATAACGGGCATCGCCCACCTCCGTGCCGGCAGGCTCCCGTCTGCCGGGTAACATCGCTGCCGCCGGAATGCGGTCCGGATCCTGCCTACGGCGTCCATGGCGGACGGGTGCGGCCCGTGGAGTGGCTCAGACGAGTGAGGCGTCTGCCGCCGTCCTGATCCGGGCGTACATCCTCCGCAGGCCAGGACCGGGCTCCAGTCCCAGATCATCGTCCAGCAACCGGGCGATCCGGTGATAGGCCGACAGAGCTTCCACGCGGCGGCCGTCGCGGTCGAGGGCCCATATCAGCAACTCCCACAACCGCTCGCGATAAGGCTCCGCCGCCGTCGCAGGCATCAGCTCGGCGATCGCCTCGCCACAGTCGCCCTGCGCGATGTCGAGCGCCCAGAGCTCCTCCATGGCTGACGCGCGCAGCTGCTCCAGCCAGGCGCGGCGGCCCTCGAAGAAGGCTCCGCTCAGCTCTTCGAACGCCGGTCCGCGCCACAGTGCCAGCGCGCCGCGCAGCAGCCGGGAGGCCTCTGCGACCTCCCCCCGCTCGCGGGCCTCCCGCGCGGCGGCAGTGGTCTGCCGGAACACCGTCACGTCGACCGCGCCGGGGTCCACGACCAGCTGGTAGCCGCCGCCCGCCGACCTGATCTCCGCCTCGGTGCCCAGCCGGGCGGCACCGCCGGCGGTCAGCACCCGGCGCAGACGGGAGACGTAGGTGCGGGTGCTCACGACGGCGCTGCGCGGCGCCTCGCGGCCCCACAACGCGCTCACGATCTCGTCGAGCGTGACCTGGCGCCCCTCGCTCAGGAGCAGCAGGGCCAGCACTCCCCGCTGTTGCGGAGACCCGACCTCCAGATCTTCCCCATCGCTCCAGATCCTGATCGGACCCAACAACCCGAAGCTCACCCCGGTCATCGAGGTTCCCCCACCCTCTCGCGTAGCGCCGCGACCCGTCACCGATGCCCCAAAGCAGTGCTCGGGCGTCTCTGACCGACCCTACTGACGGTGCGTCGGGCTGTTGACGCATTGTCGGGCTTATCGGTGGTCTGTACGTTTTCCGGCATGTCTGTCCCGGGACGTCGGCCATGCCGACTCCGGAATGACGTACACGCACAGCGTCACGTGACGCTCGCGAAGGCGGTCCGGGCGAACCTACCTTCTTGGGATGTCCTACCGCAGGCCCGTACGACGGGTCTGCGGCCGTGCACCCTCGCAAGGAAAGCGCCCCCGATCGTGATTGGACAGCCGAACGTCGTCTCGGCTCCCTGTAGGTTCACCGTTCTAGGACCGCCCGGTCTCCACTGCGGTGAGACGCGACTCGATCTCGGCGCACCGCAACAACAGGCCGTCCTGATGTTGCTACTGGCCAACAGCGGTAGCTTCGTGCGGATCGGTGAGCTGGTCGACGGCCTGTGGGGCGAGCGGGCACCGGCCACCGGCGAAGCCGTCATACGGACCTATATCTCCCGTATCCGGCGGCTGCTGTCCGAGCACGGACTGGGCTCGGCGATCAGTTCCCAGTCCGGGGGCTACATGCTCGACCCGTCGCTGTTCGCGCTGGATGCCACCGAGTTCGCCGATCTGCTCGAAACCGCCAGGCAGGAGCGCGCGAGTGGGCAGATCTCGGTGGCCGCGAATCGTATGGAGCAGGCGCTCGGCCTCTGGACGGGTACGGCGCTGGCGGGAGTCCCGGGAGAGGTCGCCGAACGTGAGCGGTTCCGGCTGGAACGACTGAAGCTGATCGCCACCCAGGAGTTGCTGCAGCTCCGCCTGGAACTGGGCGAGCACGCCGAGGTGGTGGCCGAGGTCCCGCTCCTCATCGAGCAGAACCGACTCGAAGAGCCGTTGTACGAGATCTATCTCCTCGCCCTGTACCGCAGCGGCAGGCGGGCAGAGGCGCTCGAGATCTACCGGACGGTATACGACCTGCTGGGCAAGGAGCTGGGCGTCGGACCGGGACCGCGGCTACGGGCGATGCACGACAAGATCCTCCGGGCCGACGCAGACCACGACGACGAATTCGTCCCCGCCCCATGGGCCGAGCGGCCCGCCGCACGCTCCCCACAGGAGTCCGCTTCGCCAGTGGGCACGAAGCCGGAGCGGCCTCCCGATGGGCAGTTCGTCGGCAGGGGCACGGAACGCGCCGCCTTCCAGGACCTGCTGAACCTGTTCCTCCGCCAGGACGTGTCCGGCGTGGACGACTGACGAAGGCGATGATCCTCGGCATCTCTTCGTCCACCGCCGAGGCGATCGGAGGCACCCCACTGGTACGGCTCGCTCACGTCGTTCCGGGGGAAGCGGCGCAGGTCCTCGTGAAGCTGGAGAACGGCGATCCCACCGGCGTACATGCCGTTCACGCCTCCACTCGGATCATTTGCCGGCCGGGCTGATCCGGCGGCGGTATTCACGCGGGGACGCGCCGGTGACCCGCTTGAACGCGTTGCTCAGCGCGCTCTCCGAGCCGTAGCCGACCTTACGGGCGATCATCGCCACCGTCTCGTCGCCGCGGCGCAGGCGCTCGGCAGCCAGTTCGATCCGCCAGCCGGTCAGATAGTCCAGCGGGCCCTGCCCGACGGCATGCTTGAACCGGGCGGCGAGCGTCGAGCGGGACACCGCCGCGACCTCGGCCAGCTGGGCCACCGTCCAGGCGTGGGCTGGCCGGGCGTGCATGGCTCGCAGCGCCGGAGCCACGATCGGGTCGGTGAGCCCGGCCAACCAGCCGGACGCCAGGCCCGGTCCGGCGACGGTCAGGTGCAGACGCAGCAGGTGGATCAGCATGACCAGGGCGAGATGCTCGGTGACCAGTGTCGAGGCGAGCGGCCGGTCGCGGAGCTCGGCGTCGATCTGCTCGAGTGCCCAGCGCACGGTCGCCGCCTCGGCGGTGCGGCCAGGCACGTGGATCACCGGCGGCAACACGTCGAGCAACAGTTCCTTGGCCCGCTCGCCGAAATCGAACCGGCCGCCGACGAAGACCACGTCCTCGCCGGTTCCCACCCGGGCCACGCCGCCGGTGGCCGCCGCGAAGACTGGGTGGGCCGGAACCGGCCGCACCCCCGGACCGCTGGCCAGGGTGAAGGCGCGTGGCCGGGTGAGCAGGAAGCAGTCGCCCTCGGCCAGATCGATCGGCTCCGGCACGCCGTCGACGGTGAGCAGGCAGTGGCCGCGGCGCACCGCGTTGAACTTGACCGCCGGCGGTGGCTCGAACGACAGCGCCCACTCGCCGCCGGCCACCAGCCCAATGGACAGGCGGCTGGTCGTGCCGACGAGGGTGAGGACGTCTTGGAGGGGATCAGCTTGCTGGACGATCACGCAACTATGTTGGACTCTGGATCATTCCAGGTCCAATCCTTGACGCCTAGCCTTGCGGTCATGCCATGCATCGGCACCCGTTCAAAGGCGTAGTCCACCCGCATTGAGTTTGCCGACGGCCATCGGGCTTTCCTGGCCTGGGGTGACGCCTCCACACATATCAAACTGAGAACCTTGGAGCACCGTTCATGACTACCGTGATGCTCGTCCACGGCGCCTGGCACCGGCCGACCTGCTGGGCGAAGCTTGAGACCGAGCTACACGCCCTCGGCTATGACACGCGTTCGCCGGCGCTACCCAGCTCCGGCGAACATCCCACCGCCGGCGTACACGAGGACGCCGCCGTGCTGGCCACGGAACTGGCGTCGATCGAGGAACCGGTCGTGCTGCTCGGCCACTCCTACGCGGGCATCCCGATCACCGAGGCCGCCGCCGGAGCGGGCACCGTCGAGCGGCTGATCTACCTCGCCGCATACATGCCGGACAAGGGGCAGTCGATGTACACCCTCCACGGCATCCCCGACCCCGAAGACATGAGCGGCCTGTTCCCGCTCATCAGCGAGCCGCGTACCTCGCTCTACGGCGACCTGGCCGACGCCGAGGCGGAGCAGGTGATGAGCGAGCTGGTCCAGCAGACCGTCCGATCGTTCGCGGAGAAAGTCCACGTAGCCGCCTGGCAGGACATCCCGTCCACCTACATCGTCACCGAGCAGGACAAAGCCATCCCGCCCGCGCTGCAGGAGAAAATGGCGGCCCAAGCCACCGAGATCCGCCGGATCGCGAGCGCTCACTCTCCGTTCCTGTCCCAGCCGCGCCAACTGGCCGCCCTCATCGACAAGATCGCGCGGTCGGCCTGAACGGCATCGCAGGCGGGAACGGACACCGGGGAAAGTCCTCGTCAAGCCCCTGGTCATGGCAGGCCGCCGATGCTCTCCCAGGGCCATGGCGGTCCGCACCGCGTCGAGGGCAACGGTGGCCCCGTACGGCTCTGCGTCGCGCTGATGTACTTCTACAAGTCCGCCGAATGGCTCTCCGGCATCTCCGTCACCGACAAGGTCGTCCCTGGTTACTGAGCGCAGGCCCTCGATGCCATGGACGCGCAGTTCCTCCGCGGGGACGACGGCAAGTGGGCCACAAGGAGGCTCAGGCGGCCGGCACGCACTGATCCCGGCGGCTGCTATGGTGAAAGACGCTTGAGATCGGAAGCTAGGAGATCAGACGTGGCAGGTGACGACGACATCTCCGGGTGATACCGGAGGTTGATCGGCCCCGGCAGGCGCACATGACCGCCGCCGATGTGGCCTTGTTCGTCGTTCCCCCAATCCCTGCCCCCTTTGCCGGGCGGCTTCGGCGCGCCCGCGTTCTCGTACGAGGTCTCTCGCATGTCCGATGCGTTCATTGTCTGCTCCCACCTGTCCTTCTCCTGGCCTGACGACACGCCCGTCTTCAGCGACCTGTCCTTCACCGTGGGCGGCGGCCGCACCGGCGTCGTCGCCCCGAACGGCGCGGGCAAGAGCACGCTGCTCAAGCTGGTCGCCGGCGAACACGTGCCCCGTGGCGGCAGCGTGTCCGTCGACGGCGTGCTCGGCTACCTGCCGCAGAGCCTGCCCCTTACCGGCGACCTGACCGTGGCCGAGGTCCTCGGCATCGCCCCGGTGATCGCCGCGCTGGACGCCATCGAATCGGGCGATGCCGGCGAGGAGCACTTCACCACGATCGGCAACGACTGGGACATCGAGGAGCGCACCCGCGCCCAGCTCGACCGGCTCGGGCTCGGCGACCTCGCGTTCGACCGCACGCTGGGCACGCTGAGTGGTGGCCAGGTCATCTCGCTCGGCCTGGCCGCGCAGCTCCTCAAGCGGCCCGACGTCCTGTTGCTCGACGAGCCGACGAACAACCTCGACCTCGGTGCGCGCCGCAGGCTCTACGACGTGCTCGACGACTGGAACGGCTGCCTGCTCGTGGTCAGCCACGACCGGGCCCTGCTCGACCGGATGGACCGCATCGCCGAGCTCGGCCGGGGCGAGGTCCGCTTCTACGGCGGCGGCTTCACCGCGTACGAGGAAGCCGTGCATACCGAGCAGGAGGCCGCCGAGCGGAACGTGCGCAGCGCCGAGCAGGAGCTCAAGCGCGAGAAGCGGGAGATGCAGCAGGCCCGCGAGCGCGCCGAGCGCCGGGCCGGCAACGCCGCCCGCAACCTCAAGAGCGCCGGTCTGCCGAGGATCTTTGCCGGGAACATGAAACGGGGCGCCCAGGAGTCCGCCGGGCGGGCGGGCCAGATGCACGCCGCCCGCGTCAGCGATGCCAAGGCCAGGCTCGACGAGGCCGGGCGGGCGCTGCGCGACGACCAGAAGATCGCGCTGGAGCTGCCGGGGACCAACGTGCCCGCCGGGCGCACGGTCTTCCACGGCGAACGCCTGCAGGCCCGCGGCCTGTTCGCCGAGCCGGGCATCGACCTGACCGTCCGCGGGCCCGAGCGCATCGCGCTGACCGGCCCCAACGGCGCGGGCAAATCCACTTTGCTGCGCCTGATCAGCGGCGAGCAGGAGCCGGACGGCGGCACGACCAGGCGGGCCGACGGCCGGGTCGCCTACCTGTCGCAGCGGCTCGACCTGCTCGACGTCGAGCGCACCGTGGCCGAGAACCTGGCCGCGTTCGCCCCCAGCATGCTGGAAGCCGAGCGGATGAACCTGCTCGCCCGCTTCCTGTTCCGCGGTGCGCGTGCGCACCTGCCGGTGGGCGTGTTGTCGGGCGGCGAACGGCTGCGCGCCACGCTGGCCTGCGTGCTGTGCGCCGAGCCGGCGCCCCAGCTGCTGCTGCTGGATGAGCCGACCAACAACCTCGACCTGGTGAGCGTGGCGCAGTTGGAGAGCGCGCTCAGCGCGTACGAGGGGGCGTTCGTGGTGGTCAGCCACGACGAGCGGTTCCTCGCGGAGATCAAGGTGGAGCGCTGGCTGGAACTGTCCGGGGGGCGGCTGCTGGAGACCGGGGAGCCTGTCGGTGAGTGACGCGGGTGCGACCGTGTGCACGCTGATCCTCAACTGCAGGGCGATGACGGCGCCGTTCGACTGGCGGTGCGATCCACTCGAACAAGTCGATCACTCGTTGTGAAGCCCGGAGCGCCATGCTCTTATGTGCTCCTGTTCCGCGCGTAAGGAGCCGAAGTGCTGAACATCGGCATGGCCGTCATGTATCACCCCAGCAGAACGCCGCAGGCCAGGGCACTGGCCGAACGGTGCTCCCCCCTGCGGCCCGTGCTGGTGGAAGACCCTGATCCCGCCGGGGTGCCCAGCCCGCTGCGTACAGCGAAGCTCGCTTGGGCGGCCTCCCGCCCCGACGCCACGCACCATCTGGTGCTGCAGGACGACGCGGTGCTCGCGGAGGACTTTCTCGAGCACCTGGAGGCCGTGGTGACGCGTCGCCCTTCGCACGGAATCGCCCTGTACGTCAACCGTGGCAGTCTCAGGAACGGCTATCTCGTCCGGCGTGCGGCGGCGATGGGCGCGCGCTGGTCACCGCTGTCGAGATCCGAGTACACACCGACGCTGGGATTCCTGCTGCCGGCCGAGAACGCGAGATCCCTGGCCGACTACCTGCGCACGGTCCCCGACGAGTTCCGCGACGACGACGAGGTGGTCACGCTCTTCTGCCGCGAGCGGGGGATCCCGGTCGTCGCCACCGTGCCCAACCTGCTGGATCACGGTGACCTGCCGAGCGTCGCGGGGAACCACGGCCACGGCGCCCGGCACGCGGCCGTGTTCGGCGACCACGTGAAGATGACCCCGGGGTACTGGGACGGCGGTCCCGAGGCGGCGGGCCGGTGTCCGGACGTCCCCCCGTTCGTCCTGGAGATGCACGACTCCCGATGCCTGATCAGGTTCACCCGCCCCGGCACCGGTGAACCCGTCGATCACGTCTACGGGTGGTACTGGCACGACTGGTGCGAGCTGCTGAACGTCGACGCCGCGCACGTGACAGAGACCTGGCGCGCGCAGGTCGCCGACCGGAGCGCGGTGAGCCTGGAGTTCTGGGCCGCCGGATACCTCCTCGGCTCCGACGTGTCCCGCTCCCCGGAGGGCGCGGGGAACGACCGTCCGGCGCTCCGGGCGGCCGTCGAATCATGGGCCGACTGCGGCCTTTCCCCGCACGATGACCTCGACCCGGCGGGAAGGCAGGCTCTCGTCGAGATCTGCCTGGCGGGTTTCCGCACGGGTGGCGATCGCTCCGCCGAGGAGCTGGACGAGCTGATCGACAGGATGGCGCGCAGGGAGGCCGAGGTGCTCACCCTGGAGCCCCCCAACGAGGTGCGTGTGCAGGCCCCGGAAACGCAGATCCTGCTGGAGATACGCCGATGCCCATGGTGCGGGGCCGCTCCTGATGCGCGGATGCCGTTGCGCGAGGCCGCGCCGTACGAAGGAGGCGTGGCCCCGGTGCCCGTCCTCACGGCCCTCAGCTGCGAGGAAGTACCGGCCAGGAACCTGCTCGCCCTGCGCGGCCGGGAGGGGGGAGCGCGGCTGCGGACGCGGGCCGCCTTCTGGGCGGACCTCGTCGAGAGGACCGAGGCCGGGCTGTCCGATGACGAGGTCCTGCGGGGAATCAGGGAACTGGACGAGCACGAAGCCGCGAACCGCGTGCTGCCCGTCTCCAGCCGGCTCGCGGGGATCGCCGACAGCACCCACTTCCTCACCGTTCACGCGGACAGCCCGTTCGTCGGCAGGCTGAACCGCCGCTACCGCGCCGCGCGCCTAGCCGTGGTCGGAGCCGCTCTCTGGGGCGGCTCGTGAGGGACGTCGGCGTGATCGCGCGGCTGGCGCTGCGGTCCTGCCCCGGATTGCTCGCCGCGTCGGTCCTGCTCAACCTGCTGATTGGGGTGCTGCCCGCCGGGTTCATCATCTGGACCGGTTTCATGTTCGAGCGGCTGCGGACGGCGGACGCTCCCGGGCTCGCGACCGCGATCGGTCTGGCCGTCGGGGCGTTCGTCCTGCAGCAGCTCCTGGTCCCCTTCCAGGCCGCCCTCGGTGAGGCGGTCATGCGCCGCGTCGACGGGCACCTCACCCAGCGGCTGATGCGGTCCGCTCTGGTGTCCGCGCCGATGGCGGCCCTCGAAGAGCAGCGGACGGCCGATCGGCTGGCGGACGCGCGGGACGGGTTCGACCGGGTGCAACCCACGCCGGGAGACGCGGTCGCCGGGACCCTCGCGCTGATCGCCCGCTACACCCACCTGCTGAGCGCGGCGCTGCTCATCGGGATCGTGCTCGGGCCGCTCCCCGGCGCGATCGTGACGATCACCGCGCTGATCATCAGGTTCGGCCAACGGGGCTCGCTCGGCCGCTTCTCCGCGCTCTGGGAGGGACTGGCCGGGGAGCGCCGCATGTCCGCCTACCTGCGCGGCGTGCTGACCAGCCCGCAGTGGGGCAAGGACATTCGGATCCTGCGGATGCTGTCGTGGCTGCAGCACCGCCACCGCGACGACTCGGTCGGGTATCTCTCGCTGCTGTGGTCGGGTCGCAGGCGGATCTACTTCGTGCCGTTCCTCGGTTACGCGCTGGTGGGTCTGCTCGGCGGTGGGCTCACCCTGGTCCTGCTGGCGGGGACGGCCGCGGCGGGCGAGCTGAGCCTGTTCGAACTCTCGCTGGCGATCCAGGCGGCGCTCGTGCCGATCCGCTTCGGCGTCTACTTCCCGGAGAGCGACGTCAAGACGCAGGTCGGCCTGCAGGCGTACCGGGCGATCGTCGAGTTCGAGGAAGCCTCGGCCCGACCGGAAACCGGGCAAGCCGGGAAAGAGGTGGGCGCCCCCCGGCGAGCCATCCGTTTCGAGGACGTCGGATTCGGTTACCGCGGCCAGAGCGTCCTGCGGAGACTGGACCTGGAGATCCCCGCTGGGTGCTCGACGGCGATAGTCGGGCTCAACGGCGCGGGGAAGACGACCCTGGTCAAACTGTTGGCGAAGCTCTACGAGCCGCAGGACGGCCGGATCCTGGTCGACGGGACCGACCTCGGGTACGTCGACGCCCGTGCGTGGCAGCGGCAGCTCGCGGTCATCTTCCAGGATTATGTGAAATACGAGCTCAGCGCCGCCGACAACATCGGACTCGGCGCGCCGGCACTGATCCACGACGAGACGGCGCTCCTGGCTGCGGCCGAGCGGGCGGGTGCGCTGGAGGTGCTGCGCTCGCTGCCCGGCGGGCTCGGCACGCCGCTGTCCAGGAAGTACTCCGGCGGAAGCGAGCCGTCGGGCGGCCAATGGCAGCGCATCGCCTTGGCCCGAGCCTTCCTGGCCGTCGCCGGTGGGGCCACGGTGCTCGTCCTCGACGAACCGACGGCCCAGCTGGACGTGCGGGCCGAGGTCGAGTTCTACGACCGCTTCCTCGATCTCACCCGCGGCCTGACCACGGTCATCATCTCCCACCGCTTCTCGACGGTACGGCGAGCCGACCGGATCGTCGTCCTGGAGGACGGGCGCGTGGCGGAGTCGGGTTCGCACCAGCAGCTGCTCGATCTGGACGGCCGGTACGCCCGGCTCTTCCGGCTGCAGGCGCAGCGTTTCGCCGACGAAGTCTCCACGCTGAAAGCGGCCCAATGAACGCCCTGCTGCGCGCCTCCTGGGCGCTGTTCGCCCTGGCCGCTCGGACCGACCGCGGTCGGCTGGCCCGGGCCTCGGCGCTGGTGATCCTCGGCTATCTCGCCACCCCGCTCATCGCCCTGGGTCTCATGGCGTTCACCAACGCGGCGATCGCGCGGGACGCCGGGGCGGCCACCTGGTTCGCGGTGGGCGTGGCCGTACTCCTCGTGGTGGAGCTGATGGCCGTGCACTTCGCGCACCTGGCCTACTTCGAGGTGGGCGAACTCGTCGAGGTGCGGCTCAACGCCCAGCTCGGCGACCTCCTCCACGGCGCACACGGCCTCCACCACTTCGACGACCCGCGGGTGACCGATGCCGTCGCGCTGATGCGCGAGGGATTCGCGCAGACCCGCGACGGGGTCGAGGCGCTGCTCCAGTTCTGCGGCCTGGCCCTCCAGACGGCGGTCACCACGATCCTCCTGTGCTGGCTCGACCCGTGGCTGATCCTGCTGCCGATCGCCGCCCTACCGCCGGTGCTGATCGGCGACCGCGCGCAACGCGTGCTGGACGCGGCCAAGGAGGCGACGAGCGAGAGCACCCGGTTGGCCGCCCACCTCCTCGCGGTCTCCACCTCGATGGCCTCCGCCAAGGAAGTGCGGATCTTCCACGCCGAGGAGGAGCTGATCGAGCGGCAGGCGGGTCACTGGTCCCTGGTGTCCGCGGCGCTGCGTACCGCGCAGTTCAAGAGCGCGGCGCTGCGCGCATCGGGTCAGCTGCTGTTCGCCCTGGCGTACGGCGGCGCGATCATCGTGGTGATCTCCCAGGCCGCCGCGCACGAGGCGAACCTCGGGCAGGTGGTGCTCGTCATCACCCTGGCCGTACAGGTCAGCCTGCAGGTCTCCAGCGCGCTCGGCCTGCTGTCCCGGCTGCAGTCCTGTGCCGTCACTCAGGGCCGACTCGCGAAGCTGCGCGAGCGCCTGGGCGAGGAGGACACGAGGCGGTCATCCGCGGTCGAGGTGGTCGAGATCCCGCGACGGCTGGAGCGCGGGATCCGGCTGGAGAACGTGAGCTTCGCCTACCCGGGCACCGACCGGCTCGTTCTGCGCGAGCTGTCGCTGGACATCCCGCCCGGCGCCACCACGGCGTTCGTGGGGGAGAACGGGGCGGGGAAGAGCACCCTGGTCAAGCTGCTGTGCGGGCTCTACGAGCCGACGGCAGGCCGGATAATGATCGACGGCGTGGACCTGCGGGACATCGACCCCGACCTGTGGCGGGCCCGCCTCGCCACGCTCTTCCAGGACTTCGCCATGTTCGAGCTCCGCTTGCGGGAGAACGTCGGGGTGGGAGAGCTCGACCGGCTCCGCGACGACGACGCGCTCACCGCCGCGCTGCGCCGGGCGAAAGCCGAGCCGATCCTGGAGCGGGTGCCCGGCGGTCTCGACGGCCTGCTGGGGCACGGCTACGGCGACGGTGTCGAACTGTCGGGTGGTCAGTGGCAGAGCCTCGGCCTGAGCCGGTGCCACCTGCGTGACGATCCGCTGCTGCTGGTGCTCGACGAGCCCGCGTCGGCACTCGACGCCGCGGCCGAGCACGCGCTCTTCGCGCAGTACGCGGAATCGGCCCGGCAGGCCGGCCGAGACTCCGGCGCCATCACGATCTTCGTGTCCCACCGGTTCTCGACCGTCCGCATGGCCGACGTGATCGTCGTACTCGACCAGGGCGGCCTGGTCGAGGTGGGCGATCACGCCCGCCTCATGGAGTCAGGGGGCCTGTACGCCGAGCTGTTCGGCTTGCAGGCCAGGGCCTACCGGCACTGACCGGCATCAGGCGGCCCGCGGCGAAGCGAGGGCGCAGCCGGTTGTCGAACATGGTCAGCGCTGACCCGATGGCCATGTGCATGTCCAGGTATTTGTAGGTGCCCAGACGCCCGCCGAACAGCACCCCTGACTCCGCCCGCGCCCGCTTCCGATAGCGGGCGAGGATGTCCCGGTCGGCCGTGGAGTTGATCGGGTAGTACGGCTCGTCATTCCTGGCGGCGAAGCGCGAGTACTCCCGCATGATCACCGTGCGGTCTTCGGGATAGTGGGCGCGCTCCGGGTGGTAATGCCGGAACTCGTGGATCCGGGTATACGGCACGGCCATGTCCGAGTAATTGATCACCGGGGCGCCCTGGAAGTCGCCCACCGGCATGACCTCCAGCTCGAAGTCCAGCGTGCGCCAGCCCAGCTCGCCTTCGGCGTAGGCGAAGTAGCGGTCGAGCGGCCCGGTGTAGACGACGGGGACGGCGCCCACGGGATTCGCGTCGAGCTCGAAGAAGTCGGTACCGAGCCTGATCTCGATCCTGGGATGGTCGGCCATCCGCTCCAGCCAGGCCGCGTAGCCGTCGCGCGGCAGGCCCTCGTAGGTGTCCTGGAAGTAGCGGCTGTCGAAGGTGTAGCGCACCGGCAGGCGGGAGATGACCTCGGCGGGCAGGTCCCGCGGATCGGTCTGCCACTGCTTGGCGGTGTAACCACGAATGAACGCCTCGTAGAGCGGTCGTCCGATGAGCGAGATCGCCCGGCCCTCCAGGGTTTCGACGTCCACGGCCTCCGCCGCCTGCCCGGCGATGAGCGCCCGGGCCTCGGCGGGGGACATCATCCGCCCGAAGTAGGCACACACGGTGCCGAGGTTGATCGGCATCGGGAAGACCCGGCCTTCGAACACGGAGAACACCCGGTGCCGGTAGTCGGTGAAGGACGTGAACCGGTTGGCGTACCGCCAGACCTGCTCGTTGGAGGTGTGAAAGAGGTGCGAGCCGTACCGGTGCACCTCGATGCCGGTCTCCGGATCGGCCTCGCTGTAGGCGTTCCCGCCGATGTGCTCGCGCCGCTCCAGGACGACGACGTCCAGGCCGAGTTCCGCGGCGCAACGTTCGGCGATGGTCAGGCCGAAAAACCCGGAGCCGACCACGACAAGATCCGCTCTCATGGGGGGGCAGGTTAGGGAGCGGACTCCCAGCGCCGCAACAGCGTCATTGACTGCCCATTGGCGGCCCGGCTACTTTCGCCAATAGTAAGAGTTCTTTCCTATCAGCGCCGAGTCTGGTTAGAGGCAACCGAAAGTGGTTGCACACCGACAACGAAGGAGGGCCAGAGTCATGGTCTCGAACCATGCTCTCTCACCGGAGACCGAGCTGGTTCCCCTCAGTGCTCTGCGCCCCGCGGACTCACCCAGGCTTGCCGGGGAGGACGCCGCGCACGTTCTCATGCTCGCCGAGATCGACGTCCCGCTACCGGCGATCGTCGTGCATCGCGCCACCATGCGGATCATCGACGGCATGCACCGGTTTCACGCGGCTCACCTGCGCGGGGACGACGAGATCGAGGTCAGGTTCTTCGACGGCGGCGCGCGGGACGCGTTCATCCTCGCCGTCAGGCTGAACGCGGCCCACGGGTTGCCGCTGACGCAGGCGGACCGGGCCGCCGCGGCCGCGCGGATCATCGACTCCCACCCGCAGTGGTCGGACCGGTTGATCGCCTCGGCGAGTGGCCTCTCGCACCGGACGATCGCCGGGATCCGCAGGAATTCGACTGGGTCCAGTGCCCGCTCGAACGCCAGGACGGGGCGGGACGGGCGGGTCAGGCCGCTCAACGCGGCCGAGGGGCGGATGCTCGCCTTCCGGGTGATGACCGAGCGCCCGGAGGCGTCCCTCCGGGAGATCGCCGAAGTGGCCGGAATCGCGGTCTCCACCGCCAGGGACGTCCGGGAGCGGGTCCGCCTGGGCCAGGACCCCGTTCCGCGGAAGCTCAGGGGCGACACCGGCGGGGAGATCGGCCCCGCCGACGGCGGAGGCGAATCCCGAGTCCCGTCCGACGAGATCGGGGCGGTACTCGACAGGCTCAAAAGGGACCCGTCGCTGCGCTTCACCGACGTGGGGCGCACCCTGCTGCGGCTCCTGGACGCCACTCAGGTGGTCAGCACGGACGGATGGATGCGGGTCGTCGGCGGCATTCCTCCGCACTGCACGGAAACGCTCGCGCAGGTCGCCCGTGCCTGCGCCGAGTCCTGGCTGTACTTCGCGCGGGAAATCGAAACGCGAGGGCGCGAGTCCGCGTGACCGCGGCGACGCAGAATGCGGAGTGGGACAGATGTCTGTGATCGCGCGGGCGCGCTGGGCGCTGTGCGGAGTCTTCTGGCTGAGCGGTGTGGTGTGCGCCCTGTGGAGCGCCGCGCTGCCCGCGGTCAACGAGCGCCTTCACCTCGGTGAACTGCGATTGGGCGCGGTGCTGCTCACGATCGGCATCGGCACCCTGGTGACGATGCCGATCGTCGGACGGCTCTGCGACCGCTGGACGAGCCGGAGGGTGCTCGGCGTGGTGGCGTCGGCCGCGGCCATCTCCCTGCTCGGCCCGGCACTGGCCCCCTCCTACCAGGTCCTGCTGGTCGGCGCGTTCGCGCTCGGCGGGGGACTGGGAGCGCTCGACGTCGCGATGAACGCTCATGCCATCGAGGTCGAGCGGGAGTACGGCCGGCCGATCATGTCGGCCTTCCACGGCGTGTGGAGTCTCGGTGGTGTCGCGGGCAGCGCGGTCATCGCGGCCGGGCTCTACGCCGGGGCCGACATCAGGGCGCTGATGGCCGCCGGCGCGCTGGTCAGCGGACTGCTGTCCCTGGTGCCGGTGCGGTTCCTGCTTCCAGGCCGCTCCGTCGAGCGGGCGGCGCGGAACGTGGCGGACGACCGGCAGGTCGGGCCGATCCGATATCCCGCGGTGATCCTGCTCGGCGTGATCGCGCTGTGCGCATGCGTCAGCGAGGGTGGGGCCAACGACTGGGCGGCCCTGCACGCGAGCGACGTCCTCGGCGTCGATCCCGGCTTGGCGTCCCTGGCATACACGATCTTCGCGATGACGATGACGGTGGCCAGGCTCCTCGGGGACGGACTGACCAGGCGCCTGGGCCCGGAAAGGACCGTCCGCTGGGCCGGTTCGACGGCGGTCGCCGGATACGGGCTGGTGCTCCTGGCCACCTGGCTTCCCGGCGCGGATCTCCCGGTCCGGACGGTCTGCGCCTATGCGGGCTGGGCGCTCGCAGGGCTGGGGCTGGCCACGGTCCTGCCTGTGGCGCTGAGCGCCGTGGGCTCCCTGCACGGATCGGGAGCAGGGGCGGCCGGCCGGGTGCTCTCGTGGGTGACGATGTTCGGTTACGTCGGCCTGCTGTCCGGCCCGGCGATGATCGGCCCGCTGGCGGAGGCGACGTCGCTGGGGACCGCGATGCTGCTCCCGGCGGGGCTCGGTGTGGTGATCGCCTTCACCGGTCCCTTCGCGGTGCGGATGAGCGGCCGGCTTGACGGCACCCGCACGGACGACCAGGTTCAGGCGTCCAGGCCGTAGAGACGCGTCCAGTTCTCCCTGCTGGACAGTTCGGGCAGCGCCTCCCGGTACCGCTTCCGTACGGCGGCGCCCTCCCTGCGCAGTCTGAGCAGCGTTTTCACACTGCGTCCTGCCAGAGTGAGCATGAGGCGGAGGTCGTAGCGTCTGATCCGCACGCCCTGCTGCGAGGCGTCGGTCACGACCGCGGTCTCGAACAAGGCGACATGCCACCAGTGCGCCTCGTCGTGCGGGACCGCGCCGAGCGCATACCGATGGCGGCCCAGCAGCCGATCCAGCGTGCGCCTGAGCACGGCCAAGCATGGCCGCGGCCCGGCGTTGACCACGGCCAGGTCGTGCGAGGCGATCCCGGGGGGAGCGGCGGCCGGGTGCCGGACGGTCTCCGGGTACGCGGTTCGCGACTCCTGTACCTCCCGCAGCGCGGTGACCCCGCCGTCATGCAGGGTGCCGGGTCCGGTGAGGAAATCGTCGACCGCCCGCAGGATCGTGTCGGCCAGGCCGTACCGCATGGCGAGCAGGTGCTGGCCCAGTTCGGTGCCCAGCTTCCTGACGAGCCTCGGCAGGTCGAACCCGCCGTGCAGCGCCGAGATGATCGTGTAGTTACGGATCAGGAAGTAGCGGTTCAGCTCGTCCAGGTCCTTCAGGGCGAAGTCGGCGTGCCACAGCCCCGCGCCAGGAAGCGTGATCGTCGGGAAGCCGTGGGCGCGGGCGCGGTAGGAGTACTCGGCGTCGTCGCCTTGGAAGAAGACGGGAAGAGGGTAGCCGATATCCCTGACCACCTCGTACGGGATGAGGCAGGCCCACCATCCGTTGTAGCCCGCGTCGAGGCGGCGCTCCTGGAGTCTCGCGCCGAGCAGGTCCACGTCCTGCCCGCTGTGCGGCATCGGGACGCCCGGCTGGATTCCGTCGAGATCGGTCTGCTGGGCGTCGGCGAGCAGGACATGGGGGTGGAACAGGTTGAGCATCTGCCCACCGACGATCATGGGACACGCGGTGCGGTCGCCGAACGCGGTGATCCGGACGATCAGATCCGGCTCGAGCAGGACGTCGTCATCCATGAGCAGCGCGCTCGACCGCTCGGTGGCGGGATCGCCCGCCAGCTCGTACAGGCCGCGGGTGAATCCTCCCGCCCCGCCGAGGTTGGGCTGCGTGAGGTAGCGGAGCCGATCGCCGAGGCTCTTGGCGACCTGGGGGAAACCGTCCTGCGCGCTCACCAGGTCGGTGCCGTGGTCGATGACGTAGACGCCGCTCAGCGCTTCCATCGCGGCGCGGTCGTCGGCCAGTGCACGCAGGTTGCGCAGGCACTCTCCGGGGCGGTCCGTCGTGCAGATCACGACCGCCGTCTGGCGCCGGGCGCCGGGCGCATCGACGGTCCAGCGCACGTTCTCGACGGTCAGGCACTGGTCCGCCTCGGTCTCCAGGTCGAGCCAGAGGGAGCCGCCGTCGACGAATCTGTCCAGCTTCGCGACCAGCGTGACCTCGCGCGTGTCACCGGTCTCGGCCTCGTGCGCCGTGACGGTCCGCGCCGGCCCCGCCGTGTCGGACGCCACTATGGACAGCAGCCCCGCTCCGGTCACGGTCAGCTCGACGCGGATCTCGTGCGCGTCCGTCCAGCGCTGCCAGTAGCTGGCCGGGAACCGGCCGAAGTAGGTGTCGCCTGAGACCTTCGTGGCGGGGCGCAGGCTCAGACCGGTCCGCCGCCGCGAGGCGGATCCGTGGACGACGGTCGCGTACAGGTCCTTGCTCACGGTCTCGGACGGCCCGGTGAACAATCCGCGCTGCGCGAGCCGCCTGCCGCCGTTCATTTGCCGGTCGCGGGTATTCGTCAAGGTAAAAACTCCCGATTTATCGAAGCTCAGCCGGGACGGTACACAAACGGCCGCCGAACGCGCACTGTCATTGACGCGCATTCAGTTCGAGGTGAGCATGTACTGCGCGGTCGGGGGTTTCCGGATTCCCGCTCGGTGTTCAACTGGTAAAAGTGCCCAGTTGAACTCTTTCGATTTAACTTCACATCAATGAAAGAAGCTCATGCTGTACGCCGGAGTAGCCTGGAATTCCACCGGATATGAAGTCGGGGTGACGGATGAGGACGGCCGTGAAGCGACGTCCCCGGTCCGTTTCAGAGCCGGTCAGCGGGCCGACGTCGTCGCGTATCTGCACCAGGTAGCGGGCCAGTCCGGCCAGCGGCTCGTCACCGTCGTGGAGAGCACCAACGGGGTCCTGGACGGCGCGATGATGGTTTCCGGGCTGGAGGTCTACCGCGCCGATCCGTGGGCGCTGCCCGAGCGCCCGCTGCTGGGCTCCGCCCCCGCCCTGGTGCTGGCCGAGGCCGCCCGGCGCGACCTGTCGGCGCTGGCCAAACTCAAGATCGACGGCGGTACGCTCACCGGGCGCATCGACGAGCTGGACGCCGGGATCGCGCGGAGCGCGGCGGCCGAGGAGCCGCTGAAGCGGCGCGGGCGCTGGATCAGGCACGGCAGGCGCACCGACGCCAAGGTCGCCCTCACCTTCGACGACGGCCCCCACCCGCCGTTCACCGGCCAGATCCTCGACGTGCTTGAGCGGTACGCCGTTCCCGCGGCCTTCTTCTGCGTCGGGCTGCACGCGACCGCGGGCTCGCAGGAGGTGGCCCGGATGAGCGAAGCGGGGCACGTCATCGGCAATCACACCTGGTCGCACCCTTTCCTGCCCGACCTGTCGCGCGACCAGTTGGACGAGCAGATCGAGCGGACCCACGAGGTCCTCGCCCTCGCGGGCGGCACCCCGTCGAACCTGTTCAGGCCGCCCTACGGGTCGCGGACGCCGGAAGTGGTGGGCTGGCTCGGTGCGAGGGACCTGCGGACCGTGTTGTGGGACGTGGAGCCGTCCGACTGGGCGATGCCGGGGGCGGATGTCATCGCGCAGCGGGTGCTGGAGCAGGCGCAGCCGGGTTCCGTCGTCCTCATGCACGACGGGGGAGGAGACCGCTCCCAAACCGTCGAGGCGCTTCCCGCGGTCATCGAAGGGCTGCTCGACCGTGGTCACCGCATCGTGCCGCTCACCGAGTTACTGGAGTCTGAAGGAGAGTGAAGTGACGATTTCCATCGAGGACGACGAGCTCAGCGTCGGCCCGAACACGCTCCGGCGGCTCGCGGCCGCCTGGCCGAGGCGGGCCACCATCCGCACGGACATGATGGATGTGCTCAATCCGGGTGCGTACGACCCAGGACTCCTGGACTACCCGGCCGGCCTGTTGCCGTTCGGCGAGCACCCGGACTTCCTGGCCGCCTCCGATGAGCAGCGGTCGCAGGTGAACACGCTGGCGTGGCTGGCCTACAACGAACGGGTCATCGCCGCGGAGGAGTACGTGGCGAACCCCACCTTCGAGATGCTCGCGCACGGCGTGTTCCCCGGCGTGGAGCGGTTCGAGGCCAAGGAGGCGATCCAGCAGTCGCATGTCGACGAGGTCTGGCACACCTACATGCACATGCTGGCCATGCAGCGCACCCGGCAGGCGAGGGGGATCGTCGCCGAACCCGCGACCTACGAACACCCCGTCACCAACCGCCGCCTCTACGCCCTGACCGCGGAGACCAGCGAACGATGGGAGCGGGACCTGCTCTACCTGCTGTGGACCGCGGTCGGCGAGATCAGCATCAACAAGTTCCTCGACCTGGTGGCGGGCGACCGCACGATCCAGCCGATGCACGCCCTCATCACCCGGCTGCACGCGCGGGACGAGAACGCTCACGGCCCCGTCATGTTCGAGGTGCTGAAGGACGTCTACGCGTCTCTGGACAGGAAGCAGCGGGACCTGCTCGTCAGGACCCTGCCCGACGCGATCCTCGCTTTCGGCGCGGAGGACTACGGGCTCTGGCTGGAGATCTTGCGGTTCGTCGGGATCCCCCGGGCGCGGCAGATCGTCGAGGACAGCCGCAGCCTGCCCGGCTCGGACCTCCTGGTGACTGACTTCCTCCCGATCCAGCGGCTGGCCCGGGAACTGGAGATCGAGCATCTCGTCGATTTCGACTTCTCGACCAACCAGAGGATCTGATGATACTCACGGGCCCGGAGATCATCGCCGCGACCGAAAGCGGCAGGATCGGGATCTCGCCGTTCAACGCCGACCAGGTCAACCCCAACAGCTACAACGTCCGGCTGGGCCGGACGCTGCTGACTTACGCGGACGATGTCATCGACCCCTACCGGGAGAACCCCACTCAGGCCTTCACCCTCGACGACGAGGGGTACGTGCTGCGGCCCGACCAGCTCTACCTCGGCCACACGGTGGAGCGGGTGGGGTCGGACGTCTACGTTCCGCTCCTGTTCGGCAGGTCGTCCGTCGGCCGGCTCGGGCTCTTCGTGGAGATCACCGCCCCGATCGGCGACATCGGGTTCAACGGGCAGTGGACCCTGATGCTGTCCCCGGTGCGGCCGCTGCGCGTCTACCCGGGGATGAAGATCGGCCAGATCATGTTCTTCGTCTCGGTCGGCGACATCGACCTGTACGCGGGCAAGTACCAGGCGGCGAAGGGCCCGCAGTCCTCGCGATACTGGAAAGACAGAATGGCCCTGCTGTGATCCTCACAGGTTCCGCCATCGCGGCGGCCGTGCGCCAGGGCGACATCGTCATCGATCCCTACGAGCCGGAGCGGGTCTCGCAGAACGCCTACGACTGGCGCCTCGGCGACACCATCCGCGTCTGCGGCCTCGACCTGGACGCCGCGGCCGCGACCAGCCTGCCCGAGCAGCGCATCCCGCCCGAGGGCATGGTGCTGGCCCCGGGGGTGCTCTACCTGGGAGTCACCTACGAGCGCACCCACTCCGAGCGCTACGCGCAACTGATCAACGGGGACCACACCATCGGCGGCCTGGGCATCTGGGTGCACGTCTCCGCGCCGCTCGGCCATGTCGGCCACGCCATCCGCTGGACGCTGGAGATCTGCGTGGTACGGCCGGTGCGGATCTATCCCCGCATGACCTTCGGGAAGATCGTCTTCCTGGAGACGTTCGGGTCGCGGGCCAGCTACCAGCAGATGGGCAGCAAGTACATGCGGACAGAAGGCATCGACGTCTCCCGCCTGCACGAGGAGCTGAAATGACCGCGATCACCGGCGTCGACCTGCCGGTGGGCAGCCCCGGCGGCAGCGTGGAACTCCTTAAGGACCTCTATCTGGCCCCCGGCCGACCGGTGCCGGCGGACGTCTTCATGCTGGCGGCGCACGAAGGCCCGCCCGACACCGACCGGCCCGCGCTGCTCAAGGTGGACGGGAAGTGCCTGGACGGGCAGGGGTTCTGGCGATACGTGGCGGACCTCACCGCGGCGATCAGGCACAGGTTCGCGCCCGAGGACTACGGGATCCTCCACTTGCAGCACCTGGCCTTCGGCGCGACCCCGGCCCTGCTCCGCGCGTTCCCTCGACACCCGAGCCTGGCCTTCGTCCACGGCACCGATCTGCTCTTCGCGGTCGACAACCCCACCCAGCGGGAAGTGCTCGGCGAGGCCGCCGCGGCCGCCGACGTCGTCGTGGCGCCCACCACGGCCATGATCGACCTGCTGCTCGCCATCGCCCCGGTGCAGCCGCGGCGCGTCGCCCACATCCCGTGGGGGGTGCCCGACCAGCTGCTGTCGGAGCCGACGGTACGGCACCGGCGTGCGGGCGAGGAACTGCGCATCCTCTACGCAGGCCGGCTCACCGCGGAGAAGGGCGTCGAGAGCCTGCTCGACGCCGTCGTCCGCCTCGACGGGGTCACGATCGGCGTGGCCGCGCCCGAGATCGAGTACCGGGCCATGGGCGGCCGGGTCGACCTGTCGGCCGTGCGCTATCTCGGCTGGCTGGATCGCCGCGAGCTGTGGCGTGCCTTCGGCGACCACGACCTGCTCATCGTGCCCTCGACCAGGCTGGAGGCTTTCGGCCTCGTCGCGGTGGAGGCGCAGGCGTGCGGCCTGCCCGTGATCTACCAGCCGGTGCCGGGCCTGGTGGAGGTGCTGGGGGACTCCGCCCTGCGGGTCGACCTCTCCGCGCCTCGAGAGCTGGCCGACGTCATCGCGTGGCTGGCCAAGGACCCGGGGGCGCTGGAGGACATCCGCACGGGCGGACGCCGCAACGCCTTACGGTTTCCGCTGTCGAACACCATCAGGGACATCAACTCTCTTTCTATGGAGCTGCAGCGATGACATCTGTGACACCACGCCTGGTGGCCACCGACCTGGACGGGACGATCGTCCGCAGCGACGGGACGGTTTCCGCCCGGACGGTCGCGGCGTTCGACCGGGTCCGCCGAGCGGGAGCGCTGTTCGTCTTCGTCACGGGCAGGCCGCCCCGGCTGATGCGGGACATCGCCGAGGCGTTCGGCCACCATGGCCTGGCCATCTGCTCCAACGGCGCGTTGCTCTACGACATGAGCCGCGGCGAGGTCGTCGGGGAGAACCTGATACAGCCGGAAGAACTGGTCGAGGCGGCCAGGCTGCTGCGAACGGTGATCCCCGGGATCGGACTGGCCGTCGAGTACGCCGAAGGCCTCACCGCCGACGAGCTGTACGAGGTGGGGGACTGGGACAGGGACGTGACGATCCGGCGGGTCGGGGACTCCGAGCTGTTCCGGCACCCCGCGCCCAAACTGATCGGCCGCCATCCCACCCTGTCGGCCGACGAACTGCTGGCGCTGGCGGCCCCCGTCCTGGCGTCCATCGTCACGCCGTACCACGCCAACGGCGAGCGGCTGGTCGAGGCCATCGCGACCGGCGTGAGCAAGGCATCGGCGCTGCGGGAGCTGGCGGACAGGCAGGGGATCTCACCCGTCGGTGCGATCGCCTTCGGAGACATGCCGAACGACCTGCCCATGCTGTCCTGGGCCGGCACGTCGTACGGCGTGGCCAACTCACACGCCAGGGTGCTGGAACTGGTCGACCACGTGATCTCCTCTCAGGACGACGACGGCGTCGCCGAAGTCCTGGAGCGGCTCTTCCCCGAGGTCGACCTGGCGGGAGCGGACCGGTGAGCGGCTACGACCGGCTGGTCAACGCCTGCCTGCTCCCGGGTTTCGACGGCACGGACGTCCCCGCCTGGGTGCATCGGGCGCTGACGGAAGGGCTCGCCGGGGTGACGCTCTTCCCGCACAACCTCATCGGGGGAGATAGGGTCCGGGCTCTGTCCCACACGCTGCGCGCCACCTCCCCCGACGCCCTCGTCGCCATCGACGAGGAAGGCGGCGACGTCACCCGCCTCCATTACGAGAGCGGCAGCCCCTACCCCGGCAATCTCGCGCTCGGTGTCGTCGACGACCTCGACCTGACCCGGCGGGTGGCGGCGGCGATCGCCGGTGACCTCGTGGCGGCCGGCGTCAACTACAACCTGGCGCCGTCGTTCGACGTCAACAGCGACCCGGAGAATCCCGTGATCGGGGTGCGCTCGTTCGGCGCCGTTCCAGACCTGGTCGGAGCGCACGGCGCGGCCTACGTGCGGGCCATGCGGGAGGCCGGTGTCGCCACCGCGGCCAAGCACTTCCCAGGCCATGGCGCGACCGTGACCGACTCCCACCACACGCTGCCCGTGATCGACTGCGACCTGGGGACGTTCAGGCGCCGCGAGCTGGCGCCGTTCGTCAAAGCGATCGAAGCGGGGGCCACCAGCCTGATGATCGCGCACGTGGTGTTCGAGGCGCTGGACCCCGAGTTCCCTGCGACGCTGAGCCGCGCGATCCTGCACGATCTGGTGCGGGACGAGCTGGGATACGAGGGCGTGCTGCTCAGCACGGCCCCTGCTCTGGAGGCCGCCGCCGGTCCTGCGGCCGTGGTGGCCGCGGCGGTCCGCGCGTTCCAGGCCGGTGCTGACCTGCTGCTGATCGGGCCGAAGGGCGGCGAGGGGCTCTGCGCCGCCATCAGATCCGGGGTCGCGGACGCCGTACGGCGGGGCGAGCTCACCGTGGCGGCGCTGGAGCGGGCGGCGGCGCGGGTCGAGGCGATGCGGGCCTGGGCCAGGCCCGGCCGGGCTGTGCCCGCGGTGGACTCCGCGGTAGGTCTGGAGGCGGCGCGGCGGGCGGTACGCGCCGAGGGCGATGTCGTCTTGCGCGGTCCGGCGGCGGTCGTCGAACTGCGCGCCCCGGCCAACGTCGTGGCGGGGGAGGCGTACTGGAGCGTGGCCGACCAGCTCGGTCGGCTGGAGCTGGCCGATCGCGGCGTGCGCGTCGATGAGCACGGGCCGGGTCCCGACAAGGTGCTGGCCCTGGCGGGGCAGCGCCGACTGGTGATCGTCGTCAGGGACGCCTACCGGCACCCGTGGCAGCGGGCCTGGGTGCGGAAGGTCATTGCGGCACGTCCCGACGCCGTGCTGGTCGGCGTCGGCATGCCCGACGACGCGGAACTGGCCGGCCGCTCCAGCGTGCTCACCTTCGGCGCTGGGCGGTCGAACATCCAGGCCGCGGTCGAACTGCTCGCCGGGAGCCGCGGATGACCGGTCGCGAGTGCGTCTTCTGCGACATCGTGCGAGGACGGCAGCCCGCGGCGATCGTGTTCGAAGACGAGCTCACGATGGCGTTCCTCGACATCACGGCGGTGACGGAGGGCCACACGCTGGTCATTCCCAAGCGTCATGCCGACGACCTCTGGGAGATCTCCGAGGAGGACGCCACGGCGGTGACGCGTACGGTGCACCGGATGGCGCGGAGGCTGCGCGAGGTCCTGGACCCTGACGGGCTGACGCTGTTCCAGGCCAACCGCGCGGCGGGCTGGCAGGACGTGTTCCACTTGCACGTGCACCTGGTGCCGCGCACGGCCGGTGACCACCTCCACCGGCCGTGGTCCGCGGAACCGGTGAGCCTGGCGACGCTGGCGGCCACGTGTTCACGGCTGCGGGTCGTATGACGCACCCGGCCGCGCTGTCCCCCATGACCCGGCCATCGCCCGTTCCACCCGGCGGCCGAGCTCCTCGTGCGGCGCGCGCCAGGCGACGAAACCGCCCGGTGCGCCCGTCCGGGGAGCGGGGAACTCGGTGAACCGCCCACCGGCGGCCGTCACCAGGACCCGCCCCGCCGCGATGTCCCAGGGGAACACGTCGGCGTTGGCCGCCACGTCGGCGCGACCGGCGGCGACATACGCGAGGGCCAACGCGGAACTGCCGATCCTGCGCACGTCGGCGGCGTCCAGTACCCCCAGGAACAGCTCCAGTTCCCCGCCGTCGGCGGTCCCGGCGGTGGGGATGTCGGTGAGCAGCATCGGCGGCGCGTGCCGGTCCTCCGTGATCTGGTGGTCCTCCTGGGCCGGCCGTATCCCGGTGCCGTCCGAGCTGAACAGCTCGTCGCGAACCGGGTCGTAGACGCAACCGGCGATCGGGACGCCCGCCAGCACGGCGCCGACGGAGACGCAGAAGAGCGGGATGCCGCGGGCGAAGTTGTGGGTGCCGTCGATCGGGTCGACGTACCACGTCAGGTCCCCCGCGCCGCTGGCGCCGTCCTCCTCGCCGATGACGACGCTGTCGGGGAAGGCGGTGGCGAGCTCTCGCCTGATGATCCGCTCCGCGGCCGAGTCGTACTGCGTCACCAGGTCGTACCGGCTGGACTTCGCGCTCGTGCACACCGGCCGGGAGAAGGCGTCGGCGAGGTAGGCTCCCCCGCGGCGGCACGCGCGGGCCGCGGCCTCGACCACGTCTTCGGTGTGCCGGCTCACGGGCGGCTCGGAGTGGTCTCTCGCACCAGGCCGTACTTGATGGCCGTGACCACGGCGGCCGTTCGGTTACTCGCGCTGAGCTTCAGCAGCAGGCTGCTCACCAGGCGTTTGGCGCCATGCTCTGAGATCCTCATCCGGGTGGCGATCTGGCGGTTGCTCATCCCGCTGGCCAGATGGGTCAGCGCCTCCTGCTCGCGGAAGGTGAGTCGCGCAGAGCCGAAGGGGAAGCCGGCACCCCGGCTGATCAGCATCCGCCCGAGACCGGCCGGCAGCGGCATCTCCCCGGAAGAGAGCTGCATCAGGGCCCGCTCCAGGGTGTCGGCCTTCAGTGTCTGCCGGATGAGGTAACCGTCGGCGGGGCTGGCGGCGACGTCGAACCCGGCCTCAAGTTCACGCTCATCGATCAGCAGCAGCGTGCGGGGGGCGGCCACGCCGGGATCGGCCCGCGTGAGCGTGACGCCCGCCAGGCTGTCGGGGGTGGCGAGCACCACGTTGACGGTGGAGAGTTCCAGCGCGTGCCGCACCTGTTCCACGTCGTTGAAGTAACGCACCTTTATCCGCAGCGAAAGCGTCGGCAGCAGCGTCTCCAGGCCCAGCCGCAGCAACTCGTCATCAACGAACACCACTACATGAATTGGTAGGTCCACTATTCCCCCATGCGTATTGGCGAGGACCGTCGAAAGGGATTCGGTGAATGTCGTGGAGGCTACCCAGCGTCGAAAGAAAGGGTCAAGAATGGTGTCAGCGGCCTCACGTCTCTGCCTGGCTCATGCGCCGCACGGAGTTCAGGCGATCCAGTCCCTGCAGAGCCTGGGTTGCGGGCAGGCCGAAATCGATGAGGCAGGCGACCTCGTCGACGCCGATATCCCTTAACCGGCGCGCCCTGTCCAGGCAGGTGGCCACGCTGCCGAGCAGCCCTCCGCCGTCCATGTAGCGGTCGAAGGCCCGCGCCACGACCCTGTCCACCGCCCGTTCATGATCGTGTTCTCGCGCGAGCGGGTGAGTGGCGGGCACATGGGACCTGGACAGGTCCAACGATCTGCGGAGGTAGCCGCAGAGCGGCGCGCGGACCTGCTCCCTGACCGCCGCGTCGTCGTCCCCGACGAAGGCGTGCACCATGACGACCACGTGACCCGCCTCACCTGATCCGCCTGATCGCGCCGCGGCCCGCCGGTAGACGGCGATCTTCTCCGCGAGCTGCTCGATGTCCTGGTCCAGCAGATGGGTCAGGAGGCCGAACCCGGCCTGGCCCGCACTGTGGAAGGTCTCGGGATCGCCGCCGCTCGTGATCCAGACGGGCAACTCGGGTTGGACGGGCGGCGGGTAGACGCGTACCCGGGTCTGGAGGCCAAGACCGTCGATCACCTGGAGCGGCTCGCCCCGCCAGAGCGCGCGCACCGTTCTGACCTGGTCGAGAAGGCCCGTCTTCCGGTCCTGATACGCCTCGGGGCGAAGGCAGAAATCGGCCGCGTTCCACCCCGACGCGAACGACACGCCCACCCGGCCGCCGGACAGGTTGTCCACGACGGACCATTCCTCGGCGATGCGCAGCGCATGGTGCAGCGGCGCCACCACGCTGCCGGCCCTGATCCGCACCCGTTCGGTGATCGCGGCGAGCGCGGCGCCGGTCACCGACGGGTTGGGGTACAGGCCGCCGAAGGAATGGAAGTGCCGTTCCGGTGTCCACACCGCGTGAAAGCCGTGCCGGTCGGCGAAACGCGCGCCTTCGAGCAGCAGCGCGTAGCGGTCCGCCGCGGCGGACTCCGCGACGCCGTCGTCGGCGAAATAGAAGAGACTGAAATCCATCGGGCCCACTGTCGGCCCCCGGCTCTTCGCCGGGAAGACCTGGGCGATCGCCCATCGGGCATGCCCGATCCGCCCTGCCCGAAAGTTTCGGGCGGTGCCGTTGCCGGGTTGAGTCGCGCTTTGCCACGATATGGCTCCGCCCGGCCGACAGGGGGAATCAGGTGAATACGCATAGTGAGCTGGAGGCGCTGGTCCGCCGGCGGCTGGCCGAACGCACCGGAGACGAGGTGGCGTACGGCATCGCGTTCGACGAGCCCTTCCTCTCGGTCGGTGTGGCCTCCCTGGACCTGATTCACATCGTCACCCAGCTCGAACAGGACGCGCAGGTGCGGCAGGACGACCAGAAGGATCTGTGGGCCGTCGCCGCGTCGGTCGCCTCGCTCGTCGCCTACCTCGCGGACTCGCGGTGACCGGACTGCTGGGCCGTCAGGAGTTCTTCGACAGGCTCCGGTGGTGGGCCGCGGAACGCCCCACCACCGACGCCGTCATCGCGGCGGACGGTATGGCGGTGCCGTACCGTCGGCTGGTGGCGGCGATCGCCGCCGGTAGCGCCCGGCTGCGCGCCGACGGCGTGCGACCGGGCGCGCCGGTCGCGATCCCCACCGGCAACGATGTCGCGTCGGTCGTCACCGTCCTGGCGGCCGCGGCGCTGGGCGCGATGCCCCTGCTGTTCGACGCCGGGGCGACCGCGTCGGAGCGGGACCAGTTCATGCGGCTGGCCGGTGCGCACGGGTGCGTTCCGCCGTTCGTCGCCCGCGAGCCCGCACGGTGGCCGGAACCGGACGTCCCACCGGCCGAGGAAGTGGCCCTGGTCACCTCGGGCACCAACGGCCTGCCGAAGGTGGTGGGGAAACACTGGTCCAGCGTGGTGGACAACTCGGTCCGCTTCGCGGAGACCGCCGGTTACACGCGCGAGGACCGGGTGCTGTGCACGACTCCGCTCCACCACGCCTTCGCCTTCGGCGTGGTCCTGGTCCCCACGCTCTTCGCGGGCGCCACGATCGTGCTGGCGCCGTACCCACCTCGACCCGCCGCGATCCCCGCGCTGCTCGCGGAGGCCCGTGCCACCGTCGTGCAGTCCGTGCCGTTCCTGTACGGCGCCGCTCTGGAGGGCATGCCGTCGCGCCGGCCGCCGGAGCTGCGATTGTGCGTGTCCGCCGGTGAACCCCTGCCCGCGCCGGTGCGGGCAGGATGGCTGGCGGCGACGGGGACGAGCCTGCGCGACCAGTACGGCGCCACCGAACTGGGCCAGGTGGGCTTCGCCGCGCCGGGGACTCGGGACGGCGTCTGCCGACTGGTGCCTGGCGTGCGGGCCAGGGCCAGGCGCGACGGCGAGTGGACCTCGGGCGAGGGCGAGCTGTTCGTCCGGGTTCCAGGGCCGTCCAGCCGCTACCTGGGCCAGCCCGAACTCACCGAGCGGGCCCATGCCGGGGGGTGGTTCAGGACCGGTGACTGGGGGAGTGTGGACGACGCGGGCCGGATCGTCGTGACCGGCCGGGTCAGCAGGCGCGTCGTGGTGGCGGGCAGAAAGGTGGACCCCGTCGAGGTGGAGGGCGCGCTGCGCTCGGCCGAGGGGGTGCGCGACTGCGTGGTGGCCGTCGGGGAAGAGGCCGGATACGTGGCGTTCGTCGTGGCGGAACCGGGCGTCACGGAGCTCGGCCTGCGCCGACGGCTCGCCGCCCTGCTGTCCCCCTACAAGATCCCCAGCCGGTTGCACCTGGTCGAGGCGCTGCCGAGGACGACCACGGGGAAGATCCGGCTGGGCCCGCTGTGGCAGGAACTCGCCGCGCTGTCGTCATAGGCGGTGCGCCGGCTGCGCGGCCAGGATCGGCCGTAGCGGTGCCCGCGCCTTGAGCAGCATCTCCTCGTACTCGGCGACGGGATCCGAGTCCAGCACGATGGCGCCTCCCGCACCCACCGTGAGGTGTCCGTCACCGATCACCGCGGTGCGGATCACGATGTTGAGGTCGCTCGCGCCGCTGAGCGCGAAATACCCCAGGACCCCCGAATAGACGCCGCGGGCACCACCCTCCAGCCTGTCGATGATCTCCATGGTCCGGATCTTCGGCGCTCCCGTCATCGAGCCGCCGGGAAAGCAGCTCCTGGTGGCGGTCAGCGCGTCGACGTCGTCGCGCAGCCGTCCCCGCACGGTGGACACGAGCTGGTGCATGGTCGTGTACGACTCCACCGCCATGAGCCGGGGCACCTCGACCGTGCCCACCTCGCACACCTGGCCCAGGTCGTTGCGGAGCAGATCCACGATCATCAGGTTCTCGGCGCGGACCTTGGGGTCGATCGCCAACCCGTCGCGGGCGATCCGGTCGAGGTCGGGATCGGGATGTCTCGGCGCCGTCCCCTTGATCGGTTTGGACTCGGCGATCCGGTCACGAGTGATCCGTAGGAAGCGCTCGGGCGAGGAGCACGCCACCCGATACCCGTCCCACTGCAGGAAGGCGGCGTAGGGTGCGGCGTTGAGCCGCCGCTGCCGCGCGTAGAACTCGAGCGGATCGGAGGCGTAGGGCAACCGGACCGCGTTGGTCAGGCAGATTTCGTAGCTCTCACCCGCCCGCAGCAGGCGCCGGCATTCGGCGATGTCAGCCAGGTAACCATTGCGGGACCTGGCCAGCCACGGTTCCACGTCGGTCAGCAGGGGCGGCCCGGCCGCGGGATGGAGCGGCGCGACCACGGGATGGAGCGGCCCGGCCAGATCGGCCAGGCCGGCGGCGACCCGGCCGACCCAGCCGTCCGCCTCCGCCACGTCCCCTGGTTCCGGACCGGCCAGCGCCAGCACGTACGTCCGGTGCTCCCGGTGGTCGATCGCGACGAACCGGCTGGCCGACATCCACACCGCGTCGGGCAGAGTGGAGCGGTGCGCGGCCGTACCGGACGACTCCGCCTTCATCTCGTAGCCCAGATAGCCAACGTATCCGCCGTCGAGGTCGAACGGCAGCCCGCTGTCGTCGATGAGCGCGCGTTCGCGCAGCCGCGAGGCGAGAACGTCGTAGATCGACCCCGCGAGGTACCTCGTCGTCCCGTCGGCGCGCACCGACAGGACCCGGCGGCTGCCGACCTGGTAACGCAGCGTCTCGCCATGACGGCCGCCCGCGTCACCCACGAAGGAGAACCTGGACAGGTCGGGCTCGATCCGGCTGCTGTCCAGCCAGAAGGCCGAAGGGCTCGCCGCGAACCGGTGGCGGAACAGCCGTTCCGGGTCCGCCTCGAAGTCGAGGACGCGCATCCTGAGCTGCCATCGGCCCTCCGGGGGACGGGCCTGCGGGGCGGGTGCGGCGGCCGGGCGCGGGGGCGTGGCGAGGACCGCCCTGCTCCTCCGGGCCAGTCCGGCGAAGTTCTCGATCATCCGCGCACCGTGCTGCGTGGCGATCGACTCAGGATGGAACTGCACCCCCCACCAGGGCCGCGTGCGGCATCGCAGCCCCATCACCACTCCGTCCTGAGCCCACGCGGTCGCGACGAGATCCGGCACGCCCTCGGGCTCCACGCACAGCGAGTGATAGCGCACCGCCGCGAAATCCTGGGGGAGCCCGGCGAACAGTTCGGTGCCGCCGTGCCGGATCCGGTCCACGTACCCGTGGCGCGGCTGCGGAGCGGGTACGACCCGCGCGCCGGTCAGCCAGCCGATGGACTGATGCCCGAGGCAGACCCCCAGCACAGGCAACGAGGTGGAGCGCAACAGGTCCAGGGTGAGTCCCAGGTCCTGCGCCGCCTGGGGCCTCCCGGGGCCTGGCGAGATCACGATCGCGTCGTAGCCGGCTGGATCGACGGCTCGCAGGGCCTCGGAGTCGTTGCGCACGACGGTGGGAAGGTGCCCGTACACCTGCGCCATGAGCTGCGCCAGGTTGAAGGTGTACGAGTCGTAGTTGTCGACGAGCAGCACGCGCACTACGCCTCCCGGCGTGACGGGGTGGCCCCCAAGTCTCGCCGTACCTCCCACGCGGCGACGACCGCGATCGGCCGGGTGGTTCGGCTATGCCTTTCGGGCGCACATCGGCGCTGGGCCGCGCCGCGGGCACCTCCGATACTTCTTGTTGCGGCTGGCGGTGAGCACCGAAGGGAGCGCGATGGAGCGAGCGGCGCGAAGCCCGCAGCGGGGTCTGGTCGCCCCGCCGAGCAAGACGCATCGTCACTGGGCCGAGGAACAGGAAGTGATCGGCCCAGGATTGCAGGCCGTGATGCTCTGGTCGCGGTTCTGCGTGTCGGAAGCGAGCGGGGCGGTCCTCACCGATCTGGACGGCAACCAGGTGCTGGACCTGCAGGGAGCAGGCGGCGTCAACTCGATCGGGCACGCCGAGCCGACCCTCGTCGCGGCGTTGATCGACCAGCTGGGGACCTGGACCGCCGGCGCGTTCGGGTCGCGGGCGCGCCTCGACATGCTCCGGGCGCTGCGCGACTTCCTGCCGGAGGGGCTGGACCGGGTCCAGCTCTACAGCGGCGGGACCGAGGCGGTCGAGGCCGCGCTGCGGCTGGCGAAGTCCGCTACGGGCAAGTACGAGGTGCTGTCGTTCTGGGGGGGCTTCCACGGCAAGACCCTGGGCAGTCTGGCCCTGACCGCGGGAGCGCGCAGGGACCTGGGGCCGCTGCCGGGCGGCTATATGAGCGCCCCCTACGCCAACTGCTACCGGTGCCCGCTCAAGCTGCGCCACCCTGGCTGCGGGTTCGCCTGTGTGGATCACGCCAGGGAGGTCGTCAGGCAGCAGTCCACCGGAGCGCTCGCTGCGATCGTCGTAGAACCGGTGCAGGGGCGCTCGGGCAACGTCGTCCCACCGCCAGGGTATCTGGCCGCCCTGGCGTCGCTCGCCGCCGAGTTCGACGCGTTGCTCATCGTGGACGAGATGATGACGGGGTTCGGCCGCACCGGTACGGCGTTCGCGTTCATGCGTGACGACGTCGAGCCGGACATCGTCACGGTGGGCAAGGGCATGGGAGCGGGCTACCCGGTGACGGGGGTGATCGCTTCCACCGCCACCATGGCCTCGGGCCCGTTCAGTGAGCCGAGCGCCAGCTCGTCCAGTTTCGGGGCCTTCCCCATGGCGTGCCGGGCGGTCGCGACGACGGTCTCGGTGATCGAGCGCGACGGCCTGGTGGAGCGGGCCGAGCTGCTGGGCAAGGAACTGCTCGCCATGCTCACGCCGTTGACGGAGGAGGCGCCCCTGGTGGGAGACGTCAGGGGCGCGGGCCTGGCGATCGGCATCGAGCTGGTCACCGACAAGGAGAGCAGGCGACCCGCCTCCACGGACGTGGTCAGGCAGGCGTTCACCGCACTGCTGGAAGCCGGCGTGCTCGTGATGACCGGCGGCAATACGCTACGCCTCTACCCGCCGCTGAACATCGAGAAAGACCAGGCCCACGAGGCCGCCGACATCATCCGGCGCACACTCTCCCGGCTGACGGAGCAGGGCTCGGGAGGCGGACGGTGAGGGTTGCCATCGCCGGGTTCGGCGTCGCGGGAACGGCCCGCCTGGCCGCTTATCGGCAGGTGCCGCGGGCCGAGGTGGTGGCGGTCGCCGACCCGTCGGCCGCCCGCCGTGCCCAGGCCGCGGCGCTGGACGCCCGGTTGCGCGTGGCGCCCACGCTCACCGAACTCCTCGAAGCGGGCGACGTGGACGTCGTCGACGTCTGCGCACCCCCGGTGTTCCACGCGCCCCTGGCGGAGCAGGCGATGTCGGCGGGTTGCCACACCCTGTGCGAGAAGCCGGTGGGCCTGGACGTCGCCGAGACCGAGCGGCTGGTCGACCGCTCACGCCGTACGGGGCGGTTGCTCTACCCCGTGTACAACTACGTGCACTCCCCGATGATGAAGGTGCTGGCCCAAGCCGCCACCTGGCTGGACCGCCCCTTCACCGCGCGTTTCGAGATCCGGCGCACCGCCCACGCCGCCGGGACGCCGGGCTGGCACCCCGACTGGCGGCGAGACCGCGGCGTGGCGGGCGGCGGCATCCTGCTCGACCACGGCACCCACTGCGTCTACATGGCCACCCGCCTGCTCGGCGGCGTGCCGGAACGGGTGACCTGCACCACCCGACCCGGCCCGGCCGGCGACAACGGCCAGAGCGTGGAGGAGTCGGTCTCCGCCCGGCTCGACTTCGCCGGCGGCTCCTGCGAGATCGAGCTGAGCTGGGCCTGCGCCGAGCGCAGGAACCGGTATTCACTGGACGGCGGCAACGGCTCGGTGCTCATCGACGACGACCTCGTGGTCACCGAGAACGGGACCGGAAGACAGACGGGGACGCTGCGCTCGCCCACGGCGAGCGGCACGCACGAGGAGTGGTTCCCCGAGCTCTTCGCCGACTTCGCCCGGCACCTGGAACAGCCGGGCCTGTGGCCAGGCCCGTGGGACCTGACCTTGTCGACCGCCCGGATCATCGAGGCCGCCTACACCTCGGCGGCCCGCGCGGGTGAGCCGATGGATCTGGGATGACCGCCACGCCGATACGGCTAAGCGTGGTGATCATGCATCATCCCGCCCGGTCCGGTCTGCTCGACCGGCTGCTGTCGGACTGCGCGCGGCTGGCCCCGAGGGTGGTGCTCGACCCCCGGCCAGGAGATTTCGCCAGCCCGCTGCGTACGGCGAAGCTCGCGTGGGCGGCCGTGACGGAGGACGCCACCCATCACCTGGTGCTCCAGGACGACGTCCGGCTGGCCGACGGGTTCACCACGCAACTACCGGCGCTGCTGGCCCGGCACCCGGATCGGGCCCTGACGCTCTACACCAGCTGGCACACCCCGCAGAACTCGTACCTGGTACGGCTCGCGACCGTCCTGGGGGCGTCCCTGGCACCGCTGTCGGCCAGGGAATGGACGCCCACCCTCGGCCTGGTGCTCCCCGCGGCGCGGGCCCGCCAACTCGCCGCGTTCCTGGCCGGCTTCCCCGACGAGGCCAGGGACGAGGACTGGCTGGTGCTGACGTTCCTGCGGCGCCTGCGCACGCCCGTGCTCGCCACGATCCCGCACCTGGTCGACCACACAGAGAGCGGGACGCTGGCGGGACACCCCGGCCGGTTCCACGCCACGATCTTCCACACCGGCCGGCAGATGCCGCGGGCGCACTGGACATCGGAACCGGATCTGGAAGGCGCCCTCGCCGAGCGGGCGGCACTGAGCGGACCCCGCGCTTTCACCGTTGAGTTGGCCGGTTCCCGGTGCCTGCTGCGACTTCTCAGCCCGGATCGCGGCGAGCCCGTCGAGCACACGTTCGGCTGGTACTGGCACGACTGGGGGTTTCTCGTCGGCGCCGACCCGGACCGGATCGCCGAGGGCTTCGACCGCTACCGCGGGCCAGGCGGCGACCTGCCGTGGCCTTCGGCCGAGGTATGGGCCGCGGGGTACCTGCTCGGCGCGGACGCGGCGGCCGTGGCCCGCGGGCGATGGGCGCCGAACCCGACCGGCTTCGTCCGCCAGGTCATGACCTCCTGGATCAGGAGCGGCCTGCGGGAGAACGATCTGGCGGGGCTCGGCCAGGCGGGGGTGCGGGCGTTGACCGAGGTCGGCGTCGCGGCGATCGCGGCGGGAAGCAGGGATCCGCTGGAGCCAGGACGATGACCGGGGACAGGGCTTCGCGCGCGGCGGCCTTCGCCCGGCGCATGGTGGAGTCGCTGGCACGGCGGGAGGCGTCGGCGGCCTTCCTCGCGACGCCTCCCGTGCCCGCGCCGACCGTGTTCGGCGGCCCCGACCCGGGGATAGCGCTGCGCCTGCTCACCTGCCCGCGCTGCCCCGACGCCCGGACGCTCCTGCCGCCGGCCGGCGCCCTCCGACTGGTCTGGGCGGAGGCGGCCGATCCCGTGCTCCCGGTGCTCACGCTGCTCAGCTGCGAGTCGCTCGAACCCCGGGCGGTGCTGCCGATCGTGCTGGCGGCCCGCACGGGCCCGGCCGCGCCCAGCTTCACCACCCGGGCCGCCTGGTGCGCCGCGCAGGGCGCCTTCGACGGCGGCCCGGTGGCACTCGCCCGCCTTCTAGGACGCCTCAACGCGGCGGAAAGCCGACTCGACCCCCTGATCAGGTCGGCCGCATCGGTCCGGGTCGGCACGGCACCGGGGGAGCCGCTGCCGCTGCCCGCGGCGACCCGGCTGCGGGCCGACCTGCGGGCCGGGGGAGCCCGGACGCTCCGATCAAGGTTCCTGGGACCGCACGCCTACGGCCCGGAGTTCGCCGAACTCGATGCGGTCTACCGCGCGACCCGCGAACGGGTCGCGGCGGCGCTGCTGTAAGCCGAAGGGCTCAGCCCGGGCTGAGCAGCGATTCGACCAGCGCGACGATTCGGTCGACCGTAAGGAAGTTCTCCAGGGCCAGGGCCTCGTCCGGCACCTGGAAGCCGTACCGCTCCTCCAGGGCGGTCAGCAGCACCACCGACTGGAACGAGGTGACGCCCCGCTCGCCGAGGTCCTGCGAGCCGTCGTCGCCCGGCTCGACCTGAAGGGACTCGCGGAGCAGAGCGATGACCCCCGCTCTGATGTCGTCACCCACGGATCGCTCCCCTCCCGATGCTTCGATGGTCGCCACGGTAGGCGGCGTGTTTTCCGGGGGGCAAGGCGATCCCGGGTAGCCCTTCGGGCATAGCAGGACGGCCGGATCGTCGACCGCTCGCGCGGCCTATGGCGGGCCGGGTCGATTCGCCATGCTGCCTGTGGCGGGGGCGCGGAGCATCCGAGACGACGCCACGCGCAACGACAAGGAGCGACCCATGCCGACCTTCACCGTCCGCGGTGGGTCATGACCGTCCTGCACGCCGTCGCCGGGTATCTGCCGCCCGGCCGGAGGTCCCTCGACGAGATCGCCGAACGCATGGATCTGCACCCGGACAAGGTCCGGATGTTCCGCAGGTTCTTCGGCTTCCGCGAGGTGTGCTACGAGCCGCACGGAACCCTGGTCGAACTGCTGCTCGCCGCCGGGTCGGAACTCGACGTGCTGCCTGGCCTACGGCACCGGGTGCGGTACCTCATCCACGCCCGCGGCGTGGCGGAGGTCGCGCCGTACCCGATCAACCCCCTCCAGCAGGTCCGTGAGCTGCTGGAGCTCCAGCACGCCCAGGCGTTCAGTCTGGCCGCGCACGGCTGCGCCACCGGACTGCAGGCGGTCGACGCCGCCGGCAAACTGCTCGCCGCGGACGAGGACCCGGACGCCCTCGCGCTCATCCTCACGGGCGAGAAGATCTTCAGCCATCGCATGCAGGTGATCGGCGATGTCTCAATCATGGGCGAGGGCGCGGCGGCGGTCCTCGTCGGCCGGGACGGTGAACGCGACCGGATGGTGTCCTACGCCAGCCAGACCTACGGACGGTTCGCCTCGTTCTGGAAGAGCACCCCCGGCTCGTTCAGCAACTACACGGAAGCGTACCCGGCGGCGCTCGCCGAGGTCATGACCGCGGCCGTGGAGCGCGCCGGACTGACGCTCGACGACATGACCGTCATCCTGCCGCACAGCGTCAACATCATGTCGTGGAACCGGCTGTGCGCGCAGCTCGGATTCCCCGCCAAGCGGGTTGTTCTGGACAACGTTGCCATAGCCGGGCACAGTTCCTGTGCCGATCCGTTCATCAACTACCGCACGGCGGTCGATGACGGCAGGATTCGCCAGGGTGACGCCTACCTGATGGTGGCCGCCGGATTGAGCGGAACCTTTTCCGCGATGGTTTTCCGCCACTGACCACATCCGACGAAGGAATCGCCGTGTTCACCACTCCGCCACCGGAGGTCTTGCCTGACGAGCCGTCGTGCTCGGACACCCTGCCGTTGCGCCTGGTCTCGTGCCGTCACCTGCTGCCGCCACCGGGGCGGTGGACGGCGTCGGCGGAGGATCGCCGCACCGTCACCCGGCACTACGAGGAGATGCTGGCCCTGTACGGCGTGAGCCGCCCTTTCGCCGAGCTGGCCGGTGACCGCCGCACCACCTACCCCGACCTCGGGGCCGCCGCCATCCGACCGGGCGACGTCGACCTGCTCATGATCGCCCATTCGACGCCCGACTACGACGCCCGCCGCTCGGTCACCTCCGAGCTGGTCGGGCTGCTGGGCGACAGGCCGCTGCCGTACCTGATCTCCGACGAGGGCGTCGTCTCGCCGTTCACCGCGCTGCGGATCGCCGGCGTCCATGCGCGGTGGGACGCGATGGAACATGTCCTGGTGCTGGTCATGGAACAGGCCGGCATCCGCCCGGTGGACCGCGTGCGGCCGTCGGCGGTGGTCGAGCGGGACTCCGTGGTGGCGCTGACGCTGGTCAGATCGACGGACACGGCGGGCATGCGGGTGCGCCAGCTCACCGGGATCGCGGAGGCGCACGTGTCGGCCGCTCTCGCCACGGCCGTCGAGGAGCTGTTCCCCGGCGCCGAGCCGTACACCTTGCTGCTCGGCGCGGGAGTGGGCGAGCCGCCCGACTCCGCCGCGGCAGCGGTGCTGCGCGCCCGTCCCGGGCTGGGCTGCACCGGCGTCTGGGCGGCGCTGACCGAGCACGCTCCCCGGCTGCGGGACGAGGGCGGCCACGTGGTGATCGTCGAATATGACTCGCGGTACGGCTTCCTCTCCCTGGTGACGCTGGCGGCCGAGGAGGTGCCCGCATGACGGCGATCAGTCCCCCCATACGGTCCGACGACGTCTCCCGCGGGATCAGGCGGCTGGCGGGTCCCATGCTGATCGGCGAGGCGACGGGCGTCCTGGTCCCGATCAGCATCGTGGCGCTGCTCGGCCGGGCGGTCGGGGACCATGCCCTGGTGCTGCGCTCGCTGTACCTGCCGATGGAGCTGTTCTACATCGCCATCCAGTTCGCGTTCGGCACGAGCAGCCAGGTCATCGCCGCGGTCAGCTCGGGGGCCAGGCGCGAGAAGGAGATCGGCGCGCAGATCATGGGCCTGGCCGTGCTGTGGGCGGTGCTCGGGACGGTCATGGCGCTGGCGGTGTGGTTCACGGCACCGCACCTGGCCGACCTGCTGCACGTCGAGGCCGGAGCGCACGACGATTTCCTGGCACTGGTGCGCTGGTCGGCGATCTGCCATCCGCTGATGGCAGTGCCGGTGCTGAGCGCGGCCACCTTACGCGGAACCGGGCGGCCCGGCGCGGGGACCACGGTGAGCACGGTCGCGGTCCTGCTGGAGCTTGCCAGCGTGGCGGTATTCGGCGTCTGGGGCGGCTGGGGAGCCAACTCGATCCCCCTCTCGTTCGCGGTCAGCGGCCTGATCGGCGGCGGGCTCGGCGTGTACCTGATGCGCGGGGCAGGACTGTGGTCCGGCGACGGCTTCCAGCTCGGCCGGCAGGTGCGCCAGGCCTTCGACAAGCTCACGTCGGTGGGCCTGCCGGTCGGCCTGTCGTACGCCATCCTCTCGGTCAGCAACTTCGTCCTGCTGAGCATGATCGGGCCGCTCGGCCCGATCATGCAGGCCGGCTACGCCAACGCGCTCAGCCTGCAGACGTTCGTCACGGTGCCCGGCATCGTGCTCGGCTCTGCGACGGCGATCGTGATGAACCAGCAGCGCGGAGCCGGCCGGGAAGGCGAGATGGGCCGTACCTTCCTGAGCGGTCTGAGGATCTGCGCGGTGGTGTACGTGCCGATGGCGGCCGCCATGTGGCTGGGCCGCGACTGGCTCGCCTGGCTGAGCACCACCGATCCCGGCATCCACGACGAGACCGCTCGGTTCCTGGCCGTCGTCGCGCCCACGTACGCCATCCTCGGCATCTCGCTGCTGACCCTGACCGCCATCGAGCAGACCGGGCTGGGCCTGCTGGCCACGGTGCTCAACCTCGTGTACTTCTCCGGCACCACCGCCATCGGCGGGTGGGCCGCCAGAGCCTGGAACGACTCGCTGGCCCTGTACTGGACCATCGCCGTGTTCAACCTGATCGCGCTGCTCGTCGACATCTGGGTCGCCCTGCTGGTCCAGCGGCGCGCCAGGAAAGCCGAGGCAGGCGCATGATCCGGCACCTCGTCGCCTTCCATGGCGAACGCACCGCCTCCGCTCCCCTGACGTGGAGCCAGGAACAGGTGTGGAACGACATCCAGTGGATGATGCCCGACGTCGCGTTCTTCGACATCTGGCTGACCGCGCCGATGCCGGAGAGTGCGGATCTTCCGCAGCTCCTGACGCAGATCGGCGAGCTGGTGAGCCGCCACGAGTCGTTGCGCACGCTTTTCCGCGCGGACGGGGAAGGGCGGCCGGAGCAGCACGTGCTTGCGGCCGGGCAAGTGCAGGTGGACGTGCTGTCGGACGTGCTGTCGGACGGCGATTTCGACGAGGCCCTCAGCCGTTGGCGCGGCCAGGGGTTCGACACCGCACGTGAGATCCCCGTCCGCTTCCTGGTCCGGTACGTCGCGGCGGGCACGTCGACCGTGACCGTGTGCACCTCGCACCTCGCGGCCGACCACGCCAGCCAGCGGCTCCTGGTGACCGAGCTGTACGAACTGGTCGCCGCGGCGCTGGCCGGTACGGCGCCGCAGCCGCCGCGACCCGCCCGCGAGCCGGTCGACCAGGCCGCGATGGAGGCGTCCCCCGCGGGCGACCTGCTCTGCGCGAGGGCGGTGGAGCACTGGCGCCGCCAGCTCACCGCGGCCCCGCCGAGCATGTTCCAGGAACGGGGCGGCCACCCCGTGCAGGCGCCGCGGTTCTGGCGTGGTGAGCGGACCTCGCGCGCCGCGGCGCTCGCGCTGCGCGTTCTCGCCGCGCGCTACCGCAGCGGGCCGTCGAGCGTACTGCTGGCCGCGGTCGTGGCGCTGCTCACCAGCTCCGTCGGTCTTGACCGCTGCACCCTGCGCCTGGTGGTCGACAACCGGGAGCTGCCCGAGGCCCGGTTCGTGATCAGCACACCGACGCAGGAGGTCCTCGTCACGCTCCCGGCCGACCAGGACTCCTTCGGCTCGCTGGTACGAGCCTGCTGGGCCGCCTCGACCGCCGCGCACCGGCACGGCCGGTGCGACCCCAGACGCGTGGACGAGGTCATCGACGAGGTGGCTAAGGCCCGGGGCGTCGAACTCGAACTCCGCTGCTTCTTCAACGACACGTGGTCGGCCTTCCAGCAGGCCGCTGCGGTGGAGCACGACGCCGAGACCATCCGCGCCGCCGTCGGGGAGTCCCGGTTTCACTGGGTGGAGCGATACGACCGGGACAACATCGACTTCTTCTTCACCACGTTCGACTCGGTGGAGTCCACGGAGCTGATCAGGCTGAGCCTGCTGGTGGACACCGGGACCGTCCCACCGGCCGCGGCCGAGGAGTTCCTGCGCCGGGTGGAGGCCCTCCTCGTGGATCTCGCCACCGGCGCCGTCATCGAGTTCCGGCCGTCGGACCTGCCCCCGGTGACCGGCTTTCCCGCAGATGAGACGGAGGTTCCGCCATGACCGTCCATGTCGAGCTGTCAGAACGACTCTCCCCCGCGCAACTGCGGGCCATCGCCGACCGGCTCGTCTACAGCGTGGAGGGGATCAGCGCGGTGGAGGTGCTCGCGCCGCCGGGCGAGCGGCCCGTGCTGGCGCTGTCGCACGACGGCGACCTGGGCGGCCAGGACGTCGGCCCCATCGTGGCCGAACTGGTTCGGGAGGCGATGACGGCGCGGATGAGCGAGCCGCGCGTGGTCCGCCGCAGGCAACCCGATTCGCGGCTCGCGGAGCCGCTGCCCGTGGACGGGGCCACCGCCGCGCTCCCGGTACTGCACCGGGCCTTCGACGCGATGTTCCGTGACCTCGCCCATGCGGCCGGGGCCGGGGAGCGCCGCTGTCCCGCGCTGATCGACCTCCGGGTGATGGAACGCTGCCGATATCTGCGGCTGTTTCCGCAGAACGCCTACCTGGTGGACGAGCTTCCCCATCACCAGCCGCTGCTGAGCCGGCTCAGGGACGGTAGCGCCACCCTGGACGAGCTGCGCCGTCCCAGCGGCTACATGCTCAATCCGGCGCTGTGCTTCCACTTCTACGACGAGCTCGCCGGCACTCGCTCCGACGGGCTCACCGTCGTAACCGCCGAAGGCGACTGCTTCAGGCACGAGGCCACCGGACGGCTGGACCGCTTCCGGCTGCCCTCCTTCACGATGCGGGAGATCGTTTTCTTCGGCGCCCCCGACGAGGTGGAGCGGTTGCGCGGCGAGCTGATGGAGCAGGTGTGGCAGCTCTACCGCGCACTCGGCCTGTACGGGCGGATAGAGACCGCCACCGACCCGTTCTACTACGTGGAGGACTCGGCGATGCGCCAGCACCAGTTGCTGGCCCAGGTCAAGTACGAGCTGGTCGCCTCCAGGCCGGGCGGGGGGGAGTCGGCGATCGCGTCGTTCAACAACGTCCGCGACTCGCTGTGCCGCCAGTTCGACATCCGGAGGACGGACGAGGGGGTCATGCACTCCGGGTGCGTCGCCTTCGGCGTGGATCGCTGGGTCGAACTGACCTTGGAGACCTTCGGTCCCGAACCCCGGCAGTGGCCGGAACCGATCCTGCGCCACACGGGCGCATCATCAGCAGAAGGGAAAGATTGAATTGACCACGCACGTCCACGCCGACATCGCGGCCATCCTGCGCCGGATCGGCAAGCTTCCTGAGTTCCACGAAATCACCGGCGACCACAACTTGCGCTACGACCTGGGAATCGACTCGATCAAGCTCATCGACGTGGTGGTCAACATAGAAGAGGAACTGGGGGTCGTCATAGACGACGAAATCGTCCACGGCCTGGTGACCGTCGGCGACATCGACAGCTACGTCGCAGGGTTGGCCGGTCGCTGAGAGGATCCGCGTGTTCCACTTCAACCTGAGCAGGGTCGACCTGCTGGTCCTGGACGACGACGGAGCGACACCGGCCGATCTCCAGGACGTCATCGGCGCGAGCGGGGACGAGTTCAGGGACCAGTTCACCCGGCTGTGCCTCTACCTCGCGTTGAGCGGAGGCGACCCGTCCCGCCCCCGCGCCGACGACACCGTGGTGGTGGGCACCGAGTACGGCAACATCGTGGCGGTCGCCGACCTGCAGCGCGCGGCGGTCAGCCAAGGACGCCGCCTGTCCGCCCAGGTCTTCCCGCAGGCGCACAGCAGCGCGGCCGCCGCGTCCGTCAGCCTGGCGATCGGCGCGACCGGAAGGAACATGACGCTCAATGCGGCCCGGCTGACGCCGGTCCTGTCGCTGTGGCACGTGCTCTCCGCCTTCGCGCTCGGCAGGTCGGGCCGGGGCCACCTCCTCGTGGGCGACGTGTACTCGCCGGAGGCGCTCCTCGACGCGCGGAACGACGACCCGGACCTCCGCTGCCGATCCGCCATGGCGTACGGCGTGCTGACCGCGGGCGACGAGTTCGCCGCCAGATTCGAGTTCACGCGGGACGAGGCAGGCCCGGCTCCGGAGGATCGCAATGGGGCCTTCGCGACCGCCGGGTTCCTGCGCTCGGTGCTCGGCCTGCGCCCGGGGGAGAGCGCCGCCCTGTGCTGTCAGAGCCGGGACGGGCGGCGAGCCACGGTCACAGTGTCCCGGAAGGACGACGACGATGAATGAGCGGATCCTTGTCACCGGAATCGGCATGATCTCTCCGGCGGGCGCAGGAGCGGAGCCGTTCTGGGCTGATCTCTGCGCCGCGCGGCGCAGGTTCGAGGAATTGACCCCGCTGTATCCCGGCATGAAGCCCGGTGTCCTCGGGGCCTTGGTGCCAGGAACGGCTCGTCCGGCCGGTACCCGGAGGGCCTCCCTGTTCGCCGAGTCCGCCGCGCTGGAGGCGATCAGGGACGCGGGACTGGCGCCGGGTGACCCCAGCCTGCTGAACGCCCTGGTATGCGTCGGGACCAACGACGGCCACGCCGACGTACTGGAGGACCTGGTGGCCGGGCGGAGGGACCTCGCCGGTACCGGCGGATTCGCAAGCTCGGACATCGCCGACGACGTGGCTCGCGCGGTGGGCGCGAGCGGGCCCGCCTTCACGGTGCACAACACCTGCGCCTCGGCGAACGTCGCGCTGTCCTGCGCGCTGGAGATGCTGCGGGCCGGTGTCGCGGACACCGCCGTGGTCGGCGGCTGCGACACGTACTCGGAGAAGAACATCATCGGCTTCAGCAGCCTTCACGCCATCGGGCCCGTGGCCTGCCGGCCGTTCAGCAGGGAACGGCGCTACGTCACGCCGTCCGAGGGCGCGGGGATCATGGTCCTGCAGACCGGGCGGGCGGCTCGCGGCCGCCGGCCGTACGCCGAACTGCTGACGGTCGCCGTGAACAATGACGCCCGACACCCCACCGCGCCCGACCCCGAAGGCGTGGCGGGCTGCCACCGCCAGGCGCTGGACCAGTGCGGCCTCAAAGCCGACGACATCGACGCGATCTTCGCGCACGGCACGGGCAGCCGGGCCAACGACAGCATCGAGGGATCGATCTTCGCCGAGACCTACCCGCACGCGGCCATCACGGCGATCAAAGGCACCGTCGGCCACCTCATGGGCGCTGCGGGCGCGGCAGGAGCGGTCGCGTCCTGCCTGGCGCTGAGCCGGCGGCTGATGCCGCCGACCGCTGTCGGGGCCGACGAGGTCGAGCTGGACATCGATCTGGTCACCGGTACGGCGCGCGCCGTACCGAGGCTGCGGCACGTGCAGAACAATGCGTTCGGCTTCGGCGGGCACAACGCCATCGCCATCTTCGGCGCGGTGACCGGCGATGGCTGACCCCGCGCCGGTACGGTTGACCTTCGACGGTCCGCTCGCCGTCCTCACCCTGGACAACCCGCCCGCGAACATTTTCGACGCCGCCATGCTGCGCACCTGGGCGGAGACGATCACCTGGCTGGCCGCCCACCCGCCGCGCTGCCTCCTGATCCGTGCGGAAGGCCGCGTCGTCAGCGCGGGCCTGGACGTCGGGATCTTCAACGAGATCCCGCCCGAGGACGCCGCGGCGTTCTGGGCCGGGCAGCTCGCCACCGTGCAGGAGCTGGAGCAACTGCCCTGTCCCACCGTGTTCGCGGCGCACTCCCTCACCCTCACCGCGGCCTTCGAGATCGCCCTGGCCTGCGACCTGGTTGTGGCGACCCGGTCGGCGCGCTTCGGGCTGGTCGAGCGGAGGATCGCCTTCACTCCGGCGATGGGCGGTACCCAGCGGCTCGCTCAGCGCGCCGGGGTCTCCCGGGCTCGGGAACTGGTGATGACCGGCGACCTGTACCGCGGCGAGACCCTCGCCGCCTGGGGCGTCGTCAACGCGCTCTTCCCCGTGGATTCGTTCCACCGGGACGCGCACGCTTACGCGATGCGGCTGGCCGAGGGCCCGACTCGAGCTCACGGGGCGACGAAGAGGATTCTGCGCGGCTTCCAGTTCGGGGATGTGGCCGGGGCTGACGAGCTGGTGCCGGAGATCGCGGCCGAACTGATGCGGACGGGAGACCATCGCCGAGCGGTCACGGCGTTCATCGAGCATGGACCGGATCACGTCACCCTGTACGACGGACGCTCGTGAGCTGGTCGGGTCGCCTACGCGTCGTCCGGCAGGAGAAGTGGCTGCAGGAATGACTCGAACAAGGATTCCAATGCGGCAGCGTACTTTGGCGCCTCCTCCGGGTGTGAGGACGTCCGCCGGAAGGATTCCCAGGGCCTCGGCCCGGCCCGCTCCCACATGCGTGGGGAGGACCCCTCGCCCTCACCGAGCTCCAGGCCATGCAGACGGCTCACCCTCACGTGGGGGTGAGCCGCGCGAGGCGAAGATCTACGCGGGATTGGGTCTCACGCTCACCTATCACCCTGGAAAAAGAAAAGTGCTGGTCGGCTCGAGAGCTGACCAGCACCTCATAGGTGAATCGAGTGTGTCCGAGGGGGGACTTGAACCCCCATGCCCCGCAAAGGGCACTAGCACCTCAAGCTAGCGCGTCTGCCTATTCCGCCACCCGGACGTGGTGCCTGCACGCGGGACCGTCATCCCGCGTCGGCTGAATTAGGTTAGCAAACTCTTGAGCTCACGTCATATCGGTAAGTGGCCTCCTCTGGCCGGGGTGTCTGCGAAGGCCCGGCGGCGGCAGGATGGAGGCGGCAAGCCGTACCAAAACTAAGGAGTCGATATGGCCGTGCTCGACGGTGAGGACGAGGTCGCCGGGCTATGCAGTGATCTGATCCGGATCGACTCGACCAACGCGGGTGACAACGCCGGTCCCGGTGAGCGGGCCGCCGCCGAGTATGTGGCCGGGAAGCTCGCCGAGGTCGGGCTGGAGCCGCGGATTCTGGAGTCGGACGACCGCAGGGCGAACGTGATCGCCCGGATTCCGGGGGAAGACTCCTCCCGGGACGCGTTGCTCCTTCACGGGCACCTCGATGTCGTCCCCTTCGACGCCGACGACTGGACCCGTCACCCGCTCAGCGGGGAGATCGCCGACGGTTGTGTCTGGGGGCGCGGCGCGGTCGACATGAAGAACATGGACGCGATGATCCTCGCGGTCGTCCGGCAGCGTCTCAGCGAGGGCCGCCGTCCGCCGCGGGACGTGGTGCTGGCCTTCACCGCCGACGAGGAGTCCGGCGGCGCGTACGGCGCGCAGTGGCTGGTCGAGAACCACAAGGACCTGTTCGACGGGTGCACCGAGGCGATAGGCGAGGTCGGCGGGTTCAGCGTCTCCCTCGACGAGGCGCGGAGGCTCTATCTCATCGAGACGGCCGAGAAGGGCATCGCCTGGATGCGGCTGACCGCCCACGGCCGGGCCGGGCACGGTTCCATGCTCAACACCAAGAACGCGATCACCGAGCTGGCCGAGGCGGTGGGCCGCATCGGGCGCTACGAATGGCCGGTACGGCTCACGCAGACGGTCAAGACCTTCCTCGCCGAGATGTCGGAGGCCCTGGCGCTCGAACTCGATCTGGACGACGTCGAGGCGACTATGGTCAAGCTGGGCCCGCTGGCCCGGATGATCGGCGCCACGCTCCGCAACACCGCCAACCCCACCATGCTGGGAGGCGGCTACAAGGCCAACGTGATCCCGCAGACCGCGACCGCGTACGTGGACGGCCGCTTCCTGCCGGGTTACGAGGACGAGTTCTTCCAGACGATCGACGAGTTGCTCGGCCCCAACGTGACCAGGGAGTTCGTCTACCACGACATCGCCCTTGAGACCGGGTTCGACGGGCCGCTGGTGCGGGCGATGGCCGACGCGCTCCTGGCCGAGGACCCGGGCGCGGTCGCCGTGCCGTACACCCTGTCGGGCGGTACGGACCTGAAGGCGTTCAGCCAGTTGGGCATGCGCGGATTCGGGTTCGCTCCGTTGAGGCTTCCGGCGGACTTGGACTTCTCCGGGATGTTCCATGGGGTGGACGAGCGGGTGCCGGTGGATTCGCTCCGGTTCGGGGTCCGGGTACTTGACCGCTTCCTGGACGGTTGCTGAGACGTTCTTTCGGAAACCCGTCACATTGACTCGCCGTAGTGCTAGCGTAACTCTCCGTTGAAGGGTCGGGCCATGCGAAAGCAGGCCCGGCCGGGAGCTTTGGGGAGGTCACGTGGCACGCATGCCGCAAGGGCAGTGGAGGGCGTCCTCGCCCGCTGCCCAGGGCGTGCCCGTGACCGTCTTCGCTGACGACGCGATTTCCGCCCGGGGTGACCGGATGGCGCGGTTCGCGGCCGGTACTCGGCTGATCGTCAGGCGAGCGTTCGCGATCGGCGGCCTTCTGGCCGCCGGATGGCTGCTCGCGGTCGTCTTCGGACTCCTTGGTGCCGCTCCGGCGGCCGCGGACACCACCGCGGCGACGGGAGTGGCCCGCTTCCAGGTCCCCGACTCAGCCGCTTCCGGATTGACCGTCCAGGTCGATGACTTCCCTACGGGCAGCGGCAGGCTGTCGGCGACAGGTAATGCCGAGGCCATGGCCGGGCGGGGCGTAGACGGGCTTACAAGCCAGTCGAAACCCGGGTTCCCGGCACCCGCCACCGTTGACCACAGTTCTGGTGTCGATGGGCTGGTTCCCCAGACGAACGGTGGATCCGGCTTCTCCGGGCCGGGTGTGGGGGATGTCGCGCGGTTTGTCTACGACCCGCGGCTGATGGCGCGACGCGCCCCACGGGCGTGCGTGCTTCCCCCTGTCGTCCGCACAGCGGCGGATGACCCTTCTTTCTCTCCTGACTGACCCCGTCCCGCCAACCGGCCTCGTTTCTCCAGTCGAGCCGCCGGTCACGGAGCGCGCCTGAGTCCCTGTTTCCGGGGAGCCGCTCCGCTCACGGACGGTGAGCAATTCCCATTCCTCGTGACGGCCGTCGAGGCTTCCGCTGCGCGGGCTCTCGTCATGACCCCGCATGGCTTCGCCGGCCCGACACGAGATGTCAGGTACCCCCCCAAAAAAACCGCAAGGAGCATCATCATGCGTACGTGGGTTAAGGGCACGACCCCCGCGGCACTGCTCGCGCTGGGCGTCATGACTCTCGGCAGTGGTACGGCTTTCGCGGACACCTCCGGTGACGGCTCGATCGGCGGCGGCAACCAGGTGAACATTCCGATCACCCTGCCGATCGACATCAGCGGCAACGCTGTGGCCGTGGCCGGTGAGTCGACCGCTTCTTCCAAGGGCGGCGCCTCCGTCGACAACGCCGGTGGCGGCGGCGTTTCCAACAAGACCTCTGGCGATCACAGCATCCTGGGCGGCAACCAGGTGGTCGCCCCGATCACCGCTCCCGTCAACGCCTGCGGCAACGCGCTATCCCTGTTCGGCAGCTCCGACGCGGGCTGCAAGGGCGGGGCGTCCGTCAAGAACTCCGGTAAGGGCGGTGGTGCGGGCGGTAACCGCACCAGCGGCGATCACAGCATCCTGGGCGGCAACCAGGTGGTCGCCCCGATCACCGCTCCCATCAACGCCTGCGGCAACTCTGTCGCGATCTTCGGTGACGCCACCGCGGGCTGCAAGGGCGGGGCGTCCGTCAAGAACTCCGGTAAGGGCGGTGGTGCGGGCGGTAACCGCACCAGCGGCGATCACAGCATCCTGGGCGGCA
>NZ_JBIAZA010000002.1:0-120267 GCF_042898655.1 Streptosporangium sp. NPDC000396 | reverse complement strand
GGCAACCAGGTGGTCGCCCCGATCACCGCTCCCATCAACATCTGCGGCAACTCCGTCGCCGTCTTCGGCGGGGCGTTCTCTGGGTGCAAGGGCGGTGCCGAGGTCACCGACGGCGGCAAGCCCGGCTATCGGGGAGGGCACAACCGGCCGCGTCCCGGTTCGAGCGGCAACGACACCGACGGCCGCTTCGCCGCCGGCAGCGGCAACCAGGTGATCGCCCCCGTCACCCTGCCGATCGTCGCCTGCGGCAACGCGGTCGGCAACGCTTCGGCGGGCTGCAAGGGCGGCGTGTCGGTCCAGAAGGGCGGCGGTGCGGGCGGTAACACCACGTCAGGGCGGTCCTCGGTGCTCGGCGGCAACCAAGTGGTCGCCCCGATCACCGCTCCGGTCAACGTCTGCGGCAACGCCGTGGCGGTCGCCGGTGAGGCCTTCGCCGGCTGCAAGGGCGGCGTGTCCGTCAGGAAGGGCGGCGGTGCGGGCGGTAACCGCACCAGCGGCGACCACAGCATCCTGGGTGGTAACCAGGTGGTCGCCCCGATCACCGCTCCCATCAACGTCTGCGGCAATGCGGTCGCCGTCCTGGGTGACGCCGCCGCCGGTTGCCTCGGCGGCTCCCACGTCGGCGGGCCGGTCGGGGGGCCCCAGGGCCCCCAGGGCCCCCAGGGCCCCCACGGCTACAACCACTGGGCCGGCAAGCCCGGCAAGCACGCGAACGGCGGCCTGCTGGCCGCGCTCCCGGTCGTCCCGGCCCTCGGCGGTGCCAAGGGCGGCATGACCCGGCAGGCGAGTGGTGCCGACCTTCCCCCGCTGCCCGTCGTCGGCAAGGTGAAGGATCTGGCCGGTCTGCCCCAGCTCCCGAACCTGCCCGGCGCCTCGGCGATCGGCCAGGGCCCGCAGAAGGCCGGCTCGCCGCTGTCCTCCGCGACCGACCTGGTCTCCTCGACCCCGGTCGGTGAGACCCTGCCCGTCCGGGACCTCGGCCTGATGAGCGCCGCTCAGCCCGTCGGCGTGACCGGGATGAACTCCGGCTCGCTGTTCGCCCTGCTGCTCGGTGCCATGGCCGCCGCCTCGGCCACGCTCTTCGTGACCGCCCGCCGCATTCGGTTCGCCAAGAAGTAAGACAGGACTAACTCTCCAGACATGTCCCCTCCAATCCACTGAGGGAGACGCGCAGACGCTTCGCCAGCGGTGAGGGATGACCGCGGCCCCGGGGCCGCGCTCCGCGCCGCAGGGCGAAGCAAGGAAGCTTTGCCCGTTCCGGGGGCGCGGCCCGGGGCGGGCAAAGCCATGTCCGAGGTCACATTGTCCTGGTCGCACGTATGATCTTGCGACGCAGTCGGATGTCCCTGCGGCCGTCGGGATACAGTCGCAGACGGTCGAGTTCCCAGTCGCCGTATTCTGCATGTTCGGTCAGTATTCGCCTGGCGGCGTCTCTGGAGGTGCCACGCGGAAGATGGAGAACCAAGTAGGAGTAGTCGAGCACAGCGATTAGTCTCCGAGGGGTGGGCTAGGGGACGTCGGCACTCATAGGGCTTTATTGTGCGTCCTTGCGGCTTTCCTTGAGAGTGTGCCCGATCCAGATCGGGTAACCCGAAGGGAAGAAAACGGGGAACGAATGCGAACAGCGAGGTAGGAAGCAGCGTGCCAGCCAAGAACGGCAACGCCGGCGGAACCCGCCTGGTGATCGTCGAGTCGCCTTCCAAGGCGAAGACCATCGCTGGGTACCTCGGCCGTGGCTACGTCGTGGAGTCCAGCATCGGGCATATTCGCGACCTCCCCGAGAAGGCCGACGACATCCCGGAGAAGTACAAGGGCGAGTCCTGGGCGCGCTTGGGCGTCAATGTGGATCATGAGTTCGAGCCGCTCTATGTCGTCAATCCCGACAAGAAGGCGCAGGTGAGCAAGCTCAAGCAGTTGCTCAAGGACGCCGACGAGCTCTATCTGGCCACTGACGAGGACCGGGAGGGCGAGGCGATCGCCTGGCACCTCCGCGAGGTGCTCAACCCCAAGGTGCCGGTTCACCGCATGGTGTTCCACGAGATCACCCCGCGGGCGATCCAGGACGCGGTGGCCAATCCGCGTGCCCTGAACCTGCGGCTGGTCGACGCCCAGGAGACCCGGCGCATCCTCGACCGTCTCTACGGCTACGAGGTCAGCCCTGTCCTGTGGAAGAAGGTCAAGCCGCGTCTGTCCGCCGGTCGCGTGCAGTCCGTGGCGACCCGGCTGGTCGTGGAGCGCGAGCGCGAGCGCCTGGCGTTCACCAGCGCGAGCTACTGGGATCTCCAGGCGCTGTTCGACACCGGCCGCGACGAGGTCCCGCACGAGTTCACCGCCACGCTGACCGGCGTGGGCGGCAGGCGCGTGGCTCAGGGGCGCGACTTCGCCAGCAACGGCACGCTCAAGAGCACCGATGTGATCCACCTGGACGAGCAGGCCGCGCGGGCGCTGGCCGAGCGGCTGAGCGGTACGGCCTACAAGGTCAACTCGGTCGAGCGCAAGCCGTACACGCGCAAGCCGTACGCGCCGTTCCGGACGACCACGCTGCAGCAGGAGGCCAGCCGGAAGCTCGGTTTCTCCGCGAAGTCCACCATGCAGGTCGCCCAGCGCCTGTACGAGAACGGCTTCATCACCTACATGCGGACCGACAGCATCACGCTGTCGGAGACCGCCATCGCCGCCGCCCGCAGCCAGGCCATCAAGCTGTACGGCTCGGCATACGTGCCCGACAAGCCGCGCGTCTACGCCAGCAAGGTGAAGAACGCCCAGGAGGCGCACGAGGCGATCCGCCCCTCGGGTGAGGAGTTCCGCACGCCGGGCGAGACCGGGCTGACCGGTGACATGTTCCGGCTGTACGAGCTGATCTGGCAGCGGACCGTCGCCTCCCAGATGAAGGACGCGGTCGGCGAGTCGGTCAGCGTCAAGGTGGGCGGCACGTCCAGCTCGGGCGAGCAGGTCGAGTTCGGCGCCACCGGCCGTACCATCACCTTCCACGGCTTCCTCAAGGCCTACGTCGAGGGTGCGGACGACCCGGCGACCGCTCTCGACGACTCCGAGAAGCGTCTGCCCAACCTGAACGAGGGCGACCGCCTCACCGCGGCCGAGCTGAAGGCACTGGCGCACGCCACCAAGCCGCCCGCCCGATACACCGAGGCCTCGCTCATCAAGGAGCTGGAAGACCGGGAGATCGGCCGTCCCTCGACCTACGCGTCGATCATCGGAACGATCCTCGACCGCGGCTACGTGTTCAAGAAGGGCACCGCCCTGGTGCCGTCCTTCCTGGCGTTCGCGGTGGTCAACCTGCTGGAGCGGCACTTCGGCCATCTCGTCGACTACGACTTCACCGCCGAGATGGAGAAGGTCCTCGACGACATCGCCAACGACCGGGCGGAGCGGGTCCCCGAGCTGCGCCGCTTCTACTACGGCGAAGACGGCGACGAGGGCCTGAAGGTGCTGGTCACCGACCTGGGTGAGATCGACGCCAAGGAGATCAGCTCTTTCGCGATCAGGGGCACCGACATCATGCTCCGGGTGGGCCGCTACGGTCCCTACCTGGACCGAGACGGCGCCCGGGTGAACGTGCCCGACGACCTGGCGCCCGACGAGCTCACCGCCTCGATGGCCGAGGAGCTGTTCTCCCGCCCGACGGGCGACCGCGAGCTGGGCAAGGACCCGGTCACCGGCCATGTGATCGTGGCTAAGGACGGCCGCTTCGGTCCTTATGTGACCGAGATCCTGCCCGAGGAGCCGCCACCGGCCGAGGGCAAGAAGAGGACGAAGAAGGCCGACGCCCCCAAGGCGCGCACCGGGTCGCTGCTCAAGACGATGTCCCTGGACACCGTCACCCTCGACGACGCCCTGCGGTTGCTCTCGCTGCCCAGGAGTCTCGGGGAGATCGATGGCCAGGAGGTCACGGCGCAGAACGGCAAGTTCGGGCCCTACCTGAAGAAGGGCACCGACTCGCGCTCGCTGGCGTCGGAGGAGGAGCTGTTCACGGTCACCCTGGAGCGCGCCAAGGAGCTGTTCGCCCAGCCCAAGGCCCGTGGTCGCCGTGCCGCCGCCGCACCCCCGCTGCGTGAGCTCGGTGCGGACCCCGTCTCCGGCAAGCCGATCGTGGTCAAGGAGGGCCGCTTCGGCCCGTACGTGACCGACGGCGAGACCAACGCCTCCCTGCGCAAGGGTGACGAGGTCGAGCAGATCACCACCGAACGTGCCGCCGAGCTTCTCGCCGACCGCCGCGCCCGCGGCCCGGCGCCCAAGAAGAGCCCGGCCACCCGCACGAAGACCACGGCGACCAAGGCCGCCACGGCGGCCAAGACGACCAAGGCGACCAAGGCCTGATCCCTCGGGGCTGAGAGGCCTCTCAGCCCCGAGGGAACGCATCCGCCGTCCCGGGCGTTCTTGGGAACGCGCCGGGTACGGCGAGCGGATGCGTGAAAGGTAGCGGTGACGGTCATGGCCTTCGTGGCGCTGGTCTTCTCAGTGGTCGCGCTGGTCCACTACTACCTGTGGCGCCGCCTGGTCCGGGCCACCACGGTCCCCGGCCGGACTCGCCGGGTGCTGACCTGGGTCCTGGCCGGGCTGGGCGTGCTCGTCCCGGTGACGCTCATCGGTTCTCGCAGCGCGTGGGGCCATTTTCTGGCCTGGCCGGGGTTCTTCTGGATCGCGGTGATGTTCTACCTGTTCGTGTTCCTGGTGGCCCTGGAGATCCCCCGCGCCGCGGCGTTGCTCGCCCTGCGCCGCTCCGAGCGCGCGAGGCGCCCGTCCCGGCCAGCCCCGGCTGCTTCGGCGACACCCCGGCCCGTCCCGGCGGCTTCGGCGACACCCGCGGCTGCTTCGGTGATGCCCGTCCCGGCGGCTTCGGCGTCGTCCGGGCCCGATCCGGCGGGCCCTTCCCGGCTTCCCGACTCCGGCGGCACCTTCCGCGAGGGCTCGGAGGGCGGAGCGGGCGCGATGGGCCGCAGGCTTTTCATCGCCCGTACGGCTGCCGCCGTCGCCGGGGCGGGAGCGCTGACCACGGTCGGGTTCGGCATCCGGACGGCTCTCGGCGACCCGGTGGTCGAGTCGGTCAAGGTCACGCTGCCCAGGCTGGATCCGCGCCTCAGCGGCCTGCGGTTCGCCGTGGTCAGTGACATCCACCTCGGCCCCCTCACCGGCATGAGGCATTCCGAGCGCATCGTCCGCATGATCAACTCGCTTGAGGCCGACGTGGTCGCCATCGTCGGCGACCTGGTCGACGGCACGGTGGCCGAGCTCGGCCCGCTGGCCAGACCGCTGAAGAGCCTCGAGTCCCGCTACGGCGCCTACTTCGTCACCGGCAACCACGAGTACTACACCGCGAACGGCCCCGGGGAGTGGGTCGAGGAGCTCCGCCAGCTCGGCGTCCGCCCGCTCCGGAACGAGCGCGTGGAGATCGGTCACGCGGGAGCCGTACTCGACCTCGCGGGGGTCGACGACGTCACGGGCGGCGCCTCCGGCGACGGCCCCGATCACGAGCGGGCGCTGGGCGGCCGTGACCGTTCCCGGTCCGCGATCCTCCTCGCCCACCAGCCGGTCCAGGCTTTCCAGGCTTCAAAGTACGGTGTCGACCTCCAGCTGTCCGGCCACACTCACGGCGGTCAGATGGTCCCCTTCGACATGGTCGTCCCGTTGCAGCAGCCGGTCGTGTCCGGTCTGGGGGAAGTGGACGGCACCCAGGTGTACGTCACCAGGGGCGCGGGTTTCTGGGGACCGCCCGTCCGGGTCGGGGCGCCACCCGAGATCACCCTTCTGGAGCTTCGCGCCTGACGGCTCGATGGGGCGCGCCGTAACTTCTTTTCGCGTATGCGACCTGCAAGGGACGGGCCGGACGTACTACCCTCATGCGACGAGCAGCCGGGCATATCGCCTGGCTGCCGTTCTCCCCAGTCCGGCGAGCACCTGGATACGCTGACATCATGACCATCCCTGGCCGGAACACCGCGCGCCGCAAGTCTTCCAACGTGCTGGCCAATGCCCCGTTCCGCAAACTGTGGACGGCCATGTCGGTGTGCAGCCTCGGTGACTGGCTCAACATCATCGCGCTGACCGCCCTCGCGGGAAACCTCACCATGGGGGCGGGCTACAAGGCCCAGAGCCTGGCCATCGGTGGTGTCTTCGTCGCGAAGATGCTCCCGGCCATCCTGCTGGGCCCCCTGGCGGGCGCGTTCGCCGACCGGTTCGACCGCCGGCTGACGATGTTCTTCTGCGACCTGCTGCGTTTCGCGCTGGTCCTGTCGATCCCGCTGATCGGCAAATACCAGTGGGTGATCATCGCCACGTTCCTGGTCGAGTGCGTCAACCTCTTCTGGGTCCCGGCCAAGGACGCCACGGTGCCGAACCTGGTGCCCAAGGACCGGCTGGAGGAGGCCAACCAGCTCAACCTCCTGGTCACGTACGGCACCGCCCCGATCGCCGCGTTGCTGTTCGCGGTGCTGTCGGTGGCCGACGACGCCCTGGGCAGTTTCATCCCGTACTTCGCCGCCCGTGACACCTATCTGGCGCTGTTCATCAACGCCTTCGCGTACCTGGTGTCGGCCATCATCATCTTCACGCTCAAGGACATACCGAAGGAGCACGCCAAGGCCGTCGCGCACGCCGCTCCGTCGGTGCTGCGGCAGATCGTCGACGGCTGGCGGTTCGTCGGCCAGAACCGGCCGATCCGGGGTCTGATCATCGGCATGCTCGGCGCGTTCGCCGCCGGTGGTGCGGTGGTCGGTGTCGCCAAGATCTATGTGGTGGCGCTGGGGGGCGGCGACGCGGCCTACGGCGTGATGTTCGGGGCGGTCTTCGTCGGCATGGCGTCAGGCATGTTCTTCGGGCCCAGGCTGCTGCGGGAGCTGTCCCGGCGGCGGCTGTTCGGGCTGTCGATCATCGTGGCCGGGCTGGTGCTCGTCGCGATCGCGCTCATCCACAACCTGGTGATCGTCGTCATGCTCACCGTGGTGCTCGGGGCGTGCGCCGGGATCGCCTGGATCATCGGCTACACCATGATCGGGCTGGAGGTGGAAGACAGTCTGCGCGGCCGTACTTTCTCCTTCCTGCAGTCGCTCGCCCGGGTCACCCTGCTGCTGGTGGTCGCGGTGGTGCCGACGCTGGCCGGCCTGTTCGGCGAGCACCGGATGATGGTCCGCGGGGAGACGGTCTACCAGTTCGACGGCTCCAACCTGGTGCTGCTGATCGGCGGCTCGCTCGCGATGGTCGTCGGATTCCTCGCGCTGCGGCACATGGACGACCGCAAGGGCGTCTCGATCGTCTCCGACGTGATCGCGGCGGTCCGGGGGGAGCGGTTCGCACCCGAGGAGGCCGAGCAGTCACGCGGGATGTTCATCGCGTTCGAGGGCGGCGAGGGGTCGGGCAAGACCACCCAGGCCAGGTTGCTCGCGATCTGGCTCCGGGATCAGGGCTTCGACGTCGTGCAGACCCGGGAGCCCGGTTCGACCAAGGTGGGCATGCGACTGCGGGCGATCCTGCTGGACGCCGTGCACCAAGGGCTGTCGGCCCGGTCCGAGGCGCTGCTGTACGCGGCCGACCGGGCCGAGCACGTGGAGAAGGTCATCCGTCCCGCTCTGCACCGGGGCTCGATGGTGATCTCCGATCGCTACGTCGACTCCTCGCTGGCCTACCAGGGCGCCGGCCGGGCTCTGGACTCGCCGGACGTGGCGAAGATCAACACCTGGGCCACGGGTGGGCTCGTCCCCGACCTGACCGTGCTCATCGACACGCCCCCGTCCGTCGGGCTGACCCGGCTCGGCGGGGCGGCCGACCGGATCGAGTCCGAGCCGCTGGAGTTCCACGAGCGGGTGCGCCGCGAGTTTCGCGCGCTGGCCGCCGCCCACCCCGACCGCTACCTGGTCGTCGACGGGACGCTCACCCAGGAGGAGATCTCCACGATCATCCATGATCGGATGCGCGAGGTCCTTCCCGACCCGGTGCCGCAGGAGGCGGAGGACGCCACCGGAACCATCCCCGTCATCCGCGACTGAGCCCGGCGGTAGGTTGATGCTGTGGGAGTCTTCGATGACCTTGTGGGGCAGGAACAGGCGGCCGTAACGCTCCGCAGGGCCGCGGCGGCGGGAGCCGAGATCCTGGCCGGTGGGCGCGGGGCGGGGATGACCCACGCGTGGCTGTTCACCGGGCCGCCCGGGTCCGGCCGGGAGGAGGCGGCGCGGGCGTTCGCCGCCGCGCTGTTCTGCCCCGACCAGGGGTGCGGCCACTGCGACATGTGCCACCAGGTGGCGATCGGCTCCCATCCGGACCTGGAGATCGTCCGCCCGCAGGGCCTTTCCTACGGAATCAAGGACACCCGCCAGCTCATCCTCCGCGCGGCCGGTGCCCCCACCCTGGGCCGCTGGCGCGTGGTGCTGTTCGAAGACGCCGACCGTGCCACGGAGGGCGCCTCCAACGCGCTGCTCAAGGCGATCGAGGAGCCGCCGCCAAGGACGGTCTGGCTGCTCTGCGCGCCCTCCCCGGACGACATGATGATCACCATCAGGTCCCGCTGCCGGCTGGTCACGCTCGTCACACCGCCTACCGCCGCGGTCGCCCACGTGCTGGCGACGCGTGAGAGCGTGCCGCCGGCGATGGCGGAGTTCGCCGCCCGGGCCGCCCAGGGGCACATCGAGCGGGCCCGCAGGCTGGCGCTGGACGAGGAGGCGCGCAGGCGTCGCGACGCGGTGCTGTCCATCCCCCGGTCGCTCACCGGCGTGGGAGAGTGCGTGGTGGCCGCCGAGCGGCTGGTGAAGACCGCCGAGGAGGAGGCCGCCGCGGTCACCTCGGTGCTGAACGAGTCCGAGATCACCGAGCTGCGGAAGATCTACGGCGAGGGGTCCTCGGGCAAGGGGCTGAACAGGGGCCTGATCCGGGGTGGAGCCGGCGCGCTCAAGGAGCTGGAAGACCGGCAGAAGTCCCGGCTGACCCGGACCAAGCGCGACGTCATCGACGGGGCGCTGCTCGACCTGGTGGCGTTCTATCGCGATGTGCTGGCCGTGCAGTTCGGTGCGTCCGTGGAGCTGGCCAATGAGGACCGCCGCGCCGACCTCGACGACGTGGCCCGCTCCTCCACCCCGGAAGACACCCTCCTCAGGATTGACGCGATCATGCTCTGCCGTGAACGGCTGGCCGCCAACGTCAATCCGCAGATGGCCGTCGAGGCGATGGCCATCTCGTTGCAGCAGCCGCGACTCTGATCCGGTTGTGTGATCTGGTTTGTGATCTGAAGCAACCCGGAGGCGGTTTCCGCGTCTCTGGGTCATGCAGGCCGAGATATTGGATCTAGGCAGACCGGGGTCCGCTGAGACGATCAGCGGGCTTTACGCCGAGCACGCGCTCGGACTGACCCGGCTGGCCCTGGTCATGATCGGGGATCGAGAGTCCGCCGAAGACGTGGTGCAGGAGGCCTTCCTCGGCCTCCACCGCCGCTTCGGCAGGCTGAGGGACCCGGACAAGGCGCTCGTCTATCTGCGCAGTGCGGTGCTGAACAACGCGCGCAGCGTGCTGAGGCGCAGACGGCTGCCTTCCTGGTTCGCCGGGACTTACGAGCCGCCCGTCTGGTCCGCCGAATCCGCGGCGATGCTCGGCGACGAACGCCGGGCCGTGATGGAGGCCCTTCAGCGGCTGCCGCGACGTCAGCGCGAGGTGCTGCTGCTGCGCTTCTACGCCGACCTGTCCGAGGAGGAGAGCGCCCAGGCGATGGGAGTCAGCCGCGGCACCGTCAAATCCACCACCCACCGGGCGCTGAACGCGCTCGGCCGTCTGCTGGGGGAGCACCAGTGAGCGAGATCGTCGACAGATTGCGGGACGCGGCCAGAGCCGTGGGGGAGACCATCCATGAGGTGCCCCCGTTCGAGGCGTCGGCCGGCCGTACGAGAAGTGCGAGAAGCGCGAGGAGATCGTGGGGGGCGCCGCTGGTGGCCGCGGTGGCGGTGACCGGGGTGATCGCCGGAGGGGTCGTGGTGACCCAGGCGGGACGTGGCGATGACGTCGCCGGGCCGTCGGCCGCGGGGGCCGGACCGGAGTACTTCGCCATGACCGGTGACGACGGGATCACCTTCTACCGGGCGGACACGGGCGCCAAGCTTCCCTCGCGGGCCTCGGGGCGGCGCTTCGCGCTGGTGGACGCCGCGCGTGGTGCCTTCTACACCACGGTGGAAGCGGGCGACTGCAAGACGCTGTTCATGCGAGTGACACCCGGCCGGGGAGAGGAGGCCGCGCGAGTCGACACGCTGCCGATCACCCTGCCCGACGGAACCGCGCCCGCCTCGCTCGCGGTCAGCGCGGACGGCACCAAGCTGGCGTACGGCCTGCGATCGTGCGAACCGGGGGTCATTCTCCCCGGGCAGCTCGGAGTGGCCGATCTGAACACCGGGAAGAGCCGGATGTTCGTCTCGTCGTCCGGCAGCCGTGTCACGAACGTGTCGATCACCGCGGACGGCCGGTCGGTCGCCTTCCAGTTCGGACCCGTGTTCTATACGGGTGCGACGCCTCCGCCCGTGGCCGATCCCACGACCCTTCCGACGATGTCGGTTCCCTCGGTGATACCTACGGGGTCGGCGAGCGAGGGAGCTGAATCGGCGGTGGCGACGGCGACCTCGTCCGTTTCGCCGACCGTTCCGGCGGTGCCCCCGTCCGGCTCGCCGGCGGTTCCGGCGGACGCCGCGCCGGACCCGACGGTGACGGTATCGATCATGCCGACGCCGATCCTGGCGGCGACCTTGGAGGCCAAGCAGGCACCGACCGCGATGGCGACTTTGGAAGCCACGCCGGTGCCGACCCTGGAGGCCAAGCCGATCCCGACCGTGACGGCGACCTTGACGGCCACGCCGGTGCCGGCGCGGCCGACGAGCGCGCCGGAGCCGCCGGCGCGTGCGGAGGCCACCACGTCTCTGCCGCCGGGGAAGTACGTCGAGCCGACTCCGGCGGAGACCGTGACGGCCATGCCGGTTTCTCCGCCGACCGAGTTCGCGGTCAATCCGGCCACGGGGTTCTTCGAGCTCGGCTCGGAGTCGCCGGAGGTGCGGCTGCTCGACACCGAGGCGGAGGGTGAGGATCTGGACCGGGCGAGGAAAGTCGAGCTCAAGGCCGACCCCGCCATGTCCATCGGGCTGCGCGGTGTGCGGATCAGCCCCGACGGCCGGTCATTCGTCGCGATGTTCGGCAAAGCCATCGAGGACGAGGACGTCAAGGAGCTCCGGGTCGTGCCCGGGCCCGTCGAGATCGCGCTGTTCGACACCGAGAACGGCAAGCAGACCGATGTGCTCTACCGCGATGACCAGGGCGGTTCCCGGCTGATCGACGCGGACGCCTCGGGCGAGCACTTCCTGGTCCGGCGAGACCAGGAGCTCGGGGTGGTCAGCTCGGGCCAGTATCGGACGCTGCCCGGTTTCCACGCGTTCAGCGACCCGCTGAACTCGAATATCGGCTGGTGAAAGGGGTGGGGTCGCGGTAAGTAAGCGGCCCCACCCTCCTGATTTCAAATTTAAGGGAACCATTCCCGGTCAAAGCCCCTCAAAGGATGAGTGTGGATCGTTAGGATTCACAGCGAATTCAGACTCATTCGTTATAAATCGGCAACAATGTCCTGTTCTACGGGGATGAACAGGGTGAGACCGGGGGACTCTTGGTGAGTACGGGAGTGCGTCGCGGGGTGATGGCGCCGGGGGTCAGGCGGGCCGTCACCAGCAGGGTGGACGACGACGACACGCTGCGGATCGAGTGGCCGGAGCCGGACGACGGCGGGCAGGTGGCCTGGCGGCACGTGGAGACCGGGCAGGAGCACACCGGCGCCGGCCTGGCCGGGCTGCGGCCGGGGATCTGGATGGCGTCGTGCCGGGGAGAGCCGGTGGCCACCGACGATCCGGGGTTCTCGCTGGACGGGCTGGTGGCCTATGCCGGGCGGCCGCGGACGCGGGAGGTGCGGGCGTTTCGGACCACGGTCGGAACTCTCGGCCTGACGGTCCGGGAGGTCGCGCCGTACGTCGAGGTGACCGCCGTCGTCTCCGACGACGGCATGATCGAGGTCGAGGGGGTGCTGGCCTACGGGGCGCCGGTGGAGGGACCGGCCAGGCTCGTGACCGTGGCCAGAAAAGGACCGAAGCCGGTGAGCGGTCCGGCGGCCTTTCAGGGCAGGAGCTTCAAAGGGACCGTCCAGATCGGGCCGATGGCCGAGGTGCAGATGCGGCGGCGGGTCTTCTGGGATCTGTTCGCGGAGGTCGCCGGAGAAAGGCTGCCGCTGGCCGCCCGGCTCGACGACATCACCGACAAGAAGACAAAGGTGCGTTTCCCTGCCCAATATGTGGGACAGGTAAGGGTGCGGCCGTATTACACCGACACCGACAGCCTGGCCGTCGCGCTCACGGCCGAGGAGGAGAGCGCGTGAAGATCTCCTTCCTGATCCTCAACGCCTACGGCATGGGCGGCACCATCCGGGCCACCTTCGACCTCGCCTCCGAGATGGCCGAGCGGCACGACGTCGAGGTGATCAGTGTCTTCCAGCACGAAGACCGGCCCTTTCTGCCGGTGAGCCCCAAGGTCCGGCTGCGCTCGCTGGTCGACCTCCGGGAGGGGGCCAGGGTCCGCTGGCCGTACACGAAGAAGGCGGAGCGGCTGAGCAAGCAGGAGAGCGCGCTCATCCATCCCGAGGAACGCGCCTATGCCTCCTTCACCGCCTGGAGTGACGAGGTGCTCCGGCGCGAGCTGCAGCGGCTCCGCACCGACGTGCTGATCACCACGCGGGCCGGGCTGAACATCATGGCCGCCAGGTTCGCCCGCAAACGGGTCGTCCGGATCGCCCAGGAACACCTGCACTTCGAGGCCCACCAACCCGGCATCTTCGAGGAGATCCGGCAGTGGTACCCGAAGCTGGACGCGGTCGTCACCCTCACCGAGGCCGACCAGCACGACTACCGGACCATGCTCGACCGGGCGCCGACCCGGGTGTTCACCATCGGCAACGGGCTGGCCGGAGGGCCGCGCCCCCGCTCCCGGCAGGACAACCGGATCGTGCTGGCCGCCGGACGGCTGGTGCCGGTCAAGGGATACGACCGGCTGCTGAAGGCATTCGCCGAGGTGATCAAGAAGCGGCCGGACTGGAAGCTGCGAATCTACGGCGAGGGCCGGATCGGCGAAAAACTGATCAAGCTTGCCGTCAAGCTGCGCCTGCACAACAACGTCACGTTCATGGGCCCGACCGGTGACATCGAGGGTGAGCTGGCCAAGGCCTCGATCCACGCGGTCAGCTCCCGGTTCGAGGGCTTCGGGATGACCATCATCGAGGCGTTCGCGTGCGGGGTGCCGGTGGTCAGCTTCGACTGTCCCCGGGGCCCTCGCGAGATCATCACCTCCGGTCATGACGGATTGCTGGTTCCGCCCGACGACGTGGACGCCCTGGCGGCGGGGCTGCTCAAGATGATCGACGACGAGGAGGGCCGCCTCCGGATGGCCGAGAACGCGCTGGAGACGGCCCGGCGCTACGACATCTCCATGATCGTGGACCGCTGGGAGAAGGCCTTCGCCGAACTCGGCCGCTGAGGCGAGTCGTCCTGAGGCGAGTCGTCCTGAGGCGAGTCGTCCTGAGGCAAGTCGTCCTGAGGTGAACCGTCCTGAGCCGAAGCGGCGCGCCGGGCCGAGCAGCAAACCGCTCGGCCCGGCGTCTCTGTGATGTGACCGTGTCATTTCCGGGGACGACCCCGAACCCGAAAGCCGAGCTGCTCTCCCACGGGGAGCCTTTGGCGAGGGACCGCATCGACGTCGCGGCGCTGTTCGCCGAACATCACCTCGGGCTGGTACGGCTGGCGCTGCTCATGGTGGGCGACCAGGCCACGGCCGAGGACATCGTGCAGGAGGCGTTCGCCCGCACCCATGCGGGGCGGCGCCGGATGCGCGATCCCGAGCGCGCACTGGCCTACATCCGCTCGGCGGTCCTCAACGGCTCCCGTTCCGTGCTGCGTCGCCGGGCGGTGGCGTTCCGGCGGGCCGTGCCGTACGAACCGCCCGTCTGGTCCGCCGAGCACGCGGCGCTGCTCGGCGAGGAGCGCCGCGAGGTGCTGGTGGCCCTGCGCGCGCTGCCGAGACGGCAGCGGGAGGCGCTGACGCTGCGCTACTACCTGGATCTACCCGACCTTGAGATCGCCGAGACCATGGGAATCGGTGCCAGCACCGCCAGGTCCACCATCGCGCGCGGGCTGGCCGCCCTCGCCCGAGTGCTTGGGGAGCAGTCATGACCGCCGTTGAGAACCGCCTGCGCGACGCCCTGTCCGCCGCCGCCACCACCGCCGTGGATGTCCGCCCGCTGGCCGTTCCGGCCCGCCGCCGCTTCCGAATCCCGATGATGCTGGCCGCCGTCGCCACGGTGATCGCCGTCGGGACGGGGTTCCTGTGGGTACGGCAGGCGGATCCCGAGACGTCCACCACGGCCCAGGCGACCTCGGTGCCCGGGCGGGAGGAGATCTCGGTCTTCCTGTGCGCGAGGAACAGTCCCTTCCCACAATGCAAAGGCCAGAAAGCCGACAAGGCCAAGATCGCCGAGGCGTTGCGGAGCCGGCCGGATGTGGAGCGGATCCGTTTCGAGAGCAAGGCGGAGGCTTACAAGAACTTCCGGGCGAACTTCAAGAACGACAGCGTGTTGCTCGCCGCAGTCCGGCTGGAGGACATGCCCGAGTCGTTCCGGGTGGTGCCCCGTTCCGGCGCCGACCGGGCGGCGATCATCGCGGCTGCCGAGAAAGTGCCCGGCGTCATCACCGTGATCGACGACATGAGATGCCGTACGCGCGAGGAGAAATGCTGAAGCAGCGGATCGGCGGGGGCGCGCGTTCATAGGGTATGGACGGTGAGATCTTGCGGCTGGCGGAGCGGCCAACACGGGCATCCGCTCCGCCGGCCTTTTCCCCCGATGCCGAGCTTGTCGCGTTCTACCGCGACCACCGGCTGGACCTGGTCCGGCTCGCGGTGCTGCTCGTCGGCGACCGGGAGACTGCCGAGGACGTCGTGCAGGACGTGTTCGCGCGGCTGCACAGGAGCTGGCGGCCGGGCGTCACAACGCTCGCCTACGTCAGGACGTGCGTGCTCAACGGGTCCCGATCCGTGCTGCGCCGCCGGGCGGTGGCACTGCGGCGGGCCGAGCGGGTCACGGACCTGGTCGACTCGGCGGAGACCGCCGCGCTGATCGGAGAGTCGCGGCGCGAGGTGCTGGTCGCGCTGGGGCGGCTGCCACGGCGTCAGCGGGAGGCGCTCGTGCTCCGCTACTACCTGGATCTACCCGACGCGGAGATCGCCGAGGCGATGGGCGTCAGGGAGAGCACTGTCAGGTCCACGACCGCCCGAGCCCTGGCCAAGCTTCTTCGCGAACTGGGAGACAGCATATGAGCACCATCGAGGACCGGCTCCGCGACGCCATGACGGCCCGCGCGCAGGCCGTACAGGACGACCATCGGCCCCTGCCCGCGCCACGGACCCGCCGTGCCGTGAAGATGGCCCCGATCATGGTCGCCGCCGCGGTCGTGATCGTCGCCGTCGTGGGGTTCGGGCTGGTCAGGTCCTCACCCTCGCAGCCCGGATCGGGAGAGGGAACCGTCGCCATGGCCATGGGCGGCGTGAATCCGTCAGGGAGACCCGGGGTCTCGGTCTTCCTTTGCCAGAAGGACAGTTCCTTTCCAGCCTGTAAGGGCGGGGAGGCGACCGAAAGGGAGAAGGATGATCTTCTGCGGACGCTGCGAGCCCGGCCCGAGGTCGAGGACGTCACTTTCCAGAGTCAGCGGCAAGCCTGGGAGAACTTCCGGGCGCAGAACAAGGACGACGCCGTGCTCCTGCGGGCGGTAGCCGTCGAGGACATGCCGGAGTCCTTCCAGGTCCGGATCAGGCCGGGCGCGGACTACGCCGCCGTGGCTCGGGCCGCGAGCGAGCTGCCCGACGTGGCCACCGCCGTCGATCAAGCCTGCTTCCTCGAGAGGAGCACCCTGTGGTCGATCATCAAGAACGTGCTCCCGTGGTCAGGTGACGATGACAGGAGGGAGTGCTCATTCATGGGCCGTGGCAGGTGATCCGCTCCGGCTGAGGTGATGAGGGGGCGGCTCGCGCAGGCCGGTTGAACCAAGATCCCACAGGGGCGGTTCCGGCGCGTAGGGTGGCCTGGTGGGCGCTAGCCGTACCCCCAGCAGCTTTGGAGCCACATGAGCATGATCATGGCCGTGAGCTTCACCCGCTACGGCAGGCTGTACTACCTGGATCCGGGAGAGCACAGTCCTAAGGTCGGAGACAAGGTGCTCGTGCCCACCGACGCCGGGCCGGAGGTGGCCGAGTGCGTGTGGGCGCCGCAGTGGACGAGCGAGGAGATCGGCGGGCTGCCGGTGTGCGCGGGCATCGCCGGTGAGGAGCACCTGGCGCGTGACGAGGGCAACAGGCGGCGGCGCGCGGAGGCCCGGAGCGTCTCCAAGCGCCTGATCAAGCGGCACACGCTGCCCATGAAGGTCGTGGGCGTCGACTATCTCGACTCCGACAACACCTACACCGTCTACTTCTCGGCCCCCCACCGCGTCGACTTCCGCGCCCTGGTCCGCGACCTGGCCCGCAACCTGCGCGCCCGGGTGGAACTGCGCCAGATAGGCCCCCGTGACGAGGCCCGCCTCCAGGGCGGGATCGGCCCGTGCGGCCGCGACCTGTGCTGCGCGACCTTCCTGAAGGACTTCGAGCCGGTCTCGGTGCGCATGGCCAAGGACCAGGACCTGCCGGTCAACCCGCTGCGCATCGCGGGCGCGTGCGGGCGGCTGATGTGCTGCCTCAAATACGAGCACCCCCTCTACGTCAACGCGCACAGCAAGATGCCCCGCGTCGGGTCGAAGGTGGACATCCCCGAGGGCTCGGGCACCGTGGTCGGGCGCAACGTTCCCTCCGACTCGGTCGTGGTCCGCCTGGACGACGGCGGGCGGCGCTGCGCGTGCCCTTCGGCCTCGGTCTGCTCGCCCCGCAAGCAGCACGACACGATGTACGGCGAGGCCGAGACGGTCGCCGAAAGCGGCCCCGGCGACTAGGGCGGCGGTCCCTCTGCCGCACATGTCCTGAGAGGTTTGCCGCAGAGGCCAGGCCCTTTTGGGCAGGCTCATGCCGTGAGCCCGCCCAAAAGGGTCAGTTCAGGGGTCCCGCCAGGTCGGCGTGTGGGTGCGCGCCGTTGCGCCGCTCTTCCCTGGGGACGGCCCTGGTGTTCTGGCGGTGCATCTCCTCTGCTCGCTGACGGATCATCTCTTCCACGGCGGCCCGCGCCTCGGCGTCGGCGGCCTTGCTCGCGATGTCTATCAGCTGGCGCTGCTTGCGGCGTTCCTCCGCATCGCGGTAGGCGTGGAGTTCGAGTTCGCCTATCTGCGCCTCCGTGCTGAGCTGGAGACGCTTCTCATGGATCTTCTCCTGCGTACGGTTCGCGTGATCCACCATGCGGTCGTACGTGGTCGTGCCCCCCATGAGCTTGACGAGGATGGGAAGGCAGTCGATGAGGATCAGGAAAAGCCGGAACAGCCAGCTGGCCCCGAACAGGTAGACGTTCTCTGCTGTGATCTCGTGCAGGGCCCGCATGCGCTCCAGGAGACCGACGGGATCGTCCCTGCCGGGCAGCGCGGCCAGCCGGTCCTCGACGCTTCTCTCGATCTGCCGTCCGAAATCAGTCTGTTTGTCGGCGAGAGGTCCACGCAGCCCGGATATCTGCCTTCCCCATTCCTGGAGCTGCCTGTGGTTCGCGTCCAGATTGTGGCTGGCCCTGAATTCCCTCAGCTCGGCGTCGAGGCGCCTGCAGAGCGGGCCGATGCCCCTCTTGCCGCTCACCCCTTCGCCCTTGTTGCCCGCGCACTCGTCGTTCGCCTGCTTGCGCAGCCTGCCGTACTCCTTCTCGTCGGCGTTGACCTGCGCCCGCAACTTCTCGGCGTCGCGCTCCAGCCTGTCCAGCGCGTCCGCGTCCGCCTCGGAGTTCGAGGCCAGGAGTTTGGCGTTCCGGCAGTCCTGGCGAGCCGGCGTCCCGGTGGGCACGCCTAGGTTGCACTCCAGCAGCCGGTCCCGTTCCGCGTTCCGGACGGCTTCGCGCTCGTCGACGACATGCTGTACCACGGCGGTCTCGAACACCCGCAGAACCAGGGGCTCGGCGATGATGAATCCCAGCACCACGGCGACAAGCAGACGCGGGATCAGCATCAGCAGCCTGCGTTGCCAGATACCGGTCACCGTCGAGACGAGCCACCGGTCGAGGTTGAGCACGATGAGCATCCAGATCACCGTGGGGATGAGCATCGCGATGTGGGCGCCGCCCAGAACCTGGCTCAACGCGAACCACATCGAGACCCCGGCGACGACCGCCGTGCCCAGCACCACGCCGCCGAGGCCGACATAGCGGGTTCGCTCCAGCGGCACCTGGTCCAGGACACCCTCGTCGACCCCCGACAGGACCCGCAGCCGTCTTCCCAGGTCGAATCGCCTGGCGGAGCCGGAAGGTGCGGTCCCGGGGTGCCCTCCCTCAGTCATCGAGATCTTCCAGCCTGATCCTGCGCGGACCGTCGTCTTCGTCCTTGGACGGCCTTCCCCCGCCGAGTTCGGGCCGCGCCGCGTTCTTCGGTGCCTCGATGAAGGGGTCGTCTCCGATGACCGAGGTCATGACCCTGTTGATGAGTATCTGCGTGTCGATGGGGAGGAAGTCCAGCGCTCCGTCGGGCATGCGGTTGATCAGTTCGGACAGGGACTTCATCCGAAGCTCCTGCGCCTCCCGCGTGATGCCCACGGCGTCCGTCATCAGCAACTGCTCGCGGCTGACGCCGAACGCCGTGCTGGCCTCGGCCCCGCGCTTGAAGATCTCCTCGATCCGGGCCACGTCCCGGTTCTCGATCGCCCACTGGAGTTCCTTGCTTTCCCGGTCCCACTTGAGCTGCTTGAGCCGTTGGCCGTGGACGAGGATGTCGTTGGGCGGGAGGAGCCCGACATTGACCAGGGCCACGTCGATCCCGTCGATCCGCGGCGGATAGAACTCCAGGTAGGCCCGGATCCGATTGGTGACCTCCACGGACAGGAGGTGCACCTCCTCGATCGGCCGTGTCGTGCCGAGCTGCATCAGCTGTGCGTCGTTGCGGAGGTGGTCGGCCAGGATTTCCGCGGCGTCCTCGACTCCGGCGGCCACGACGGCCTCCGGGTCGGTCACCTTGCACCTGAAGGTCACCTTCACGAGGAAGTGGTAGCCCATGTCCTGTGAGGGGATCTCGATGGTGAGGGTGAACTGACGGCCGCGCATGTAGACGACGCTGACGGATCTCGCCGCCACGACGGCGTCCTCAGACCCCCTGAGATGGTGGCCTTCCGTGTAGGCCTTGTAGCCGCCGTTCACCGCGAACACGAGGACGGTGCCCACGGGAGTCTCAGGCAACTCGTCGGGATTCCGGCGGGCGAAGAGTCCCAGCCGCCGCTGGGGAGGCCGGAGAGCACGTTCCTCGACGATTGGATAACCGCTGGACGCGGGCATCGCTGTCTCCTTGATGTCATGAACGGTTTCGCCTGGCGCCCGCATTGAGCAGGGCGAGGACGATCTCTTTGGCGGGCGGGGAATGCCGCCGCGCGTGGCTGTCGGTGCAGGCGTGGTCGATCGCACGCCTGACCAGCACCGCCGCGGCGTCGGGCAGGGCGGACCACACCGCCTGGCCCAGCGCGTCCGCGGCGGTTACGGCGTCGTCTCGCTCTCCGAGAGCGCGGAGCGTACGGCAGAGCGCGCGGACCGCGTCAGCACGGTGGTAGGCGTTGTGCAGCGTCCAGGCCCACAGCACGCCGATCGGCCTGGCGCTGGACGGCTGGGAGAGGAGCAGCCAGGCCATGAGGGGCGTGTCGTTCTCCAGCCGATCGGACTCGAGCACGCTCAACACTGCACTGAGAGCTCGCCGGGCCAGGTGGGGCTCCATGCCCTCACCGAGGTCGCGGTCGAGGTGCTTGGCGAGTAACCGCAGGCCGGTCAGTGCTTCGCCGGTTCTCTCGGCGGCGGCCTGGAACAGGAGTGTCAAGGCTCTCTGCGCGACGTTGCTCACCCGAATGCCGCGCAGGGACAGATACCAGAGCCAGTCCACCGCGTCGGCCGGATAGCGGATCGAGAGGCCGCCGCCCAGGGCGAGCGCCGCGGTCATGGCCTGCGGCTGGCCGGCGTTCTCCACCCAGCTCAGGGCGGTGACGAAGGCGATGGCCGCGGTGGTGTCGTCGGTGCACATCATGGACAGCGTGTTGGCCGCCGCGAGCCGCTCCTGAGCCAGGCCTCCGGCCCAGGGCTTGAGGAACGACTCCTTGACCTCCTCCGGTCGTTCCCGGGCGAGGAGGGCGAGCCCGGCCGCCACCTGGACCTGGACCTCGGGCAGATCGTTCGCCGACTCGCGAATCCACTCGCGCAGGGGTTCCCACACCCTGTACCCGTAGTGAAGGTAGAGCTGCCTGATCACGTGCTCGCGATGGTGCGGGTCGCAGAAGACGACCTTCGGCTCGCCCGCGTCGGCCGATATTCCGACCAGAGGGTGCCCGCTGTTCCACAGCTTCCGGCTCTGCGGGAGGTCCTCCTCGATCGGGCGCCGTTCGCGCTCGGCTCCCTGGCGCTCGATCTCGTCGGCGATGCTCGTGAGGCGCACCACGAGGCGCTCGAAGACGCGCTCGGGCATGCCGTACGCGAAGGCCAGAGCCGCGACGGACAGCACTTCGGAGCGTTTCGGCGTGCTGTCGAACCATCTGGTCACCGTGCTGCCGCTCAGGTCGGCCAGAACCTCCCGCGGTGACCGCGCGCCGCTGAGCATATGCTCGGCCAGCTCGACGACCTGACGCGGCGAACGCAGTTCGGCGATGTTCCCCCGAAGCTGGTCTTCTCCGGGAACGGGATGAGCCGCGCCGAGGTAGGAGTCGAGCAGCTCCAGCGGGTCCGGTGGCTCCAACCGGACCTCGAACGCCTCCAGTCCGGAGCCCGCCTCCGCGCGGTTGAGCGTGATCACCAAATAGGTCTGCGCCTGCATGAGCTTGGCGCTCAGCGTTTCGAAGGTGAAGCGCCGCATGCTCGTTTCGAACAGGCCCTCGATCCAGTCGTGGATGAAGTAGACACGGTTCTTCTTGAACGAGGTGGAGAGCAGATCGTCCAGGTCCCGATTGGGGGAGAGGACCGTGACCTCGTCGGTGGAACGTTTGGCCTCGGCGAGGAGGGCGAGCCCGCTCGTCCACTTGCCGATGCCCTCGGATCCGACGAGGACGACCACGTGCCGGTCGCGCAGGGTCGCCGTGGCTCTGTCGAAATCTCGGGGCTCGACGAAGTGCTCAAGGGCACGCTCGATGTCCTTCTGAGCGAGGCGCCCCGAGATCGATCGCGTTGTCCGGCCACCGGCCATGCCGAACGTCGCCTTCTGCGCCTGGACCTCGGCGAAGAAGTTGTTGATCACAGTGGCCGTCTGGCCGAGAGCGTTCTCGTCGAAATCGTCTTCCGTCGTCTCGACGGCCGGCTCGTCCGGGGTGGCCTGCTGCTCGCCCTGCTGGGGGTCGTCCGGGACCTTGGGGGGCGGGTCGTCGTGCTGGGGGTTTTCCGCCGCTGTCATTTCCGGCTGATCCCGAAAACAGCTCGACGTGCGTCGACGGGCCCGCTCATATTGTTGATCACTTCCGCCTGCTGGGAAGTGATGGTGCTGCCGCTGCCCGTCCGCTCCTTGGCTTCCGCCGGTTCGGACAGGAAGCTCAGACTTTTGAGGTCGATCTCCGGAGCCCAGATCCACGCGGAACCGGAGAACTCCTTCTCCTGGACGGAGACCTTGCGGAAGTCGCTTTCCCGATGGGAAGTGTGGCCCTGGCGCACCACGTCTTCGAAAACCCTTTGGGAGAGGATGAGAACGATGTTCGCTCCCTCTCTCTCGTCGAAGATCCGCTTGAGCGGCTGCCAGCTGACCAGTCGGCTTGCTTCGACGACTGCCTGGCCGGCATACCCGTTCACCGACGGATAGGCGGTGCCGAAGGCCAGGGCCACCCTGAGCCGGAGCCGGTCTTCCGCCGGCAGGGTGTCGTTGTGGTGAACGAGTCCCTGGTGGAGTGCTCTCAGGTACTGGTCGACGACAAGAGGGTCCGGCTCGCTCGCGGGTAGAACCGCGAGCTCGCCGTCGCCTCCCGGCTGGATCGCCCAGTCGCTCCGGTTGAGCCCCGCGTGGGCGGCGGCAGCCGTGTGGAGGTCGACGAAGCCGCGCTGCATGACCTCGTGTCGTTTGTCGTCGCCCCGTCCATAGCCCTTGAGGTCGCTCGCCATGACGAGGGCGCGTCCGAAATCGCCGCTTTTCATGAGTTCTTTCTGCTTTCTCGCTCTGCTGGAAGTCGCCAGTATGGAGCAACCGGAAGGGCCACATCCCCTACTGGTAGGGGATGTGGCCCTATCAAATATGGATATTAGTGCCAATGTGTACTAATACATACTCGTATCACGTGCCGCTCTCTTCTATGGGCTTAATTCCAAAGGAGAGGGTGAAGATGTCGCGCTGGTTCGGGCAAAAGTCTCATAAGTTGACGAATCAGGACCTGAATGACGCACTGATGATGGTGGTTTCGTTCCAGAACTACGTTCAGCACGCCGACGGAAAGGTGAGCGTCCTGGTCGTTCTTCACGCGGGAGGCGCCGCGATCGTCGCGGCCCAGGCCGGGGCGGGTGCCAGGCTCGGCCAGGTAGGCGCCGTCATCGGGTTCGGCCTGCTGGGCCTGTTCTTTCTGGGGTCCCTCGTGTCCGGATACCACGTGCTCCAGGCCATCCGGCCTGTTCTGCGAACGCCGGATGCCCACAGTCGGTACAGCATCACCGGGATCGGGCGTCACGCGACGCCGACCGCGGCCGAGGACGTCCAGGTCAGGGTCGCTGAGGCGTGGGCGATGCTTCGGCTTCTCGCCCAGATCGCCCAGCGTAAGTATCAGCATGTGTCCAGGGCTCTGCCATGGACCGGGTTGATGCTCGCCTCCGCGGTCTCATGGACGGTGCTCGTCGCGGCATGGCGATGAGTTCGGCTCCGTGCCCGGTGCGGCGATGTGTTCGGCTTCGGGCCCGGTGCGGCGATGTGTTCGGCTTCGGGCTCAGCTCCCGAAGCCGAACAGGCGCAGCCTTTCCGGGTCTTTGATGATCACCTGCCTGTAGTTGACGAGCAGCAGCCCGGCCTCCCTGAGGAGCCGGACCGCCTTGCCCACCGCGGCCTCCTTCGCCCCGATCAGCCGTCCCAGCTCGAGCTGTGACAGCCTGACGCCGAGATCCGTCCCGTCCTTGACCTCGAACCCGTGGCGTGACGCCAGATCGCTGAGCACCCGTGCCAGCCGTACTGGAACGTCGAAGGCGGCGAAGTCGAGCCTCCGCTGATTGGCCCATTCCAGCCGCTCCGCGATCATGGAGGCCAGTGCCGACCACAGCTGTGGATGTTTGTCGAGATAGGTGAAGAACGCCGTCGTCGAGATTCGAAAGGCCAGCGTGGGCGTGCAGGTCGTTACCGTTGCCGAACGCCCCACACCTCTGAGCGCCGCCATCTCGCCCACGAGGTCGCCGCTGACCCTCACGCCCAGCAATGCTTCGACTCCGTTGTCGAGGATCGCCGTGACCTTGGCACAGGCGGGCAGGCTCGACCGGGTCGAACGCAGCAGCAGGACATGATCGCGACGAAGGTCGCCTTGCTGGATCAGGATCGCCCCGGGGGGATAGGACTGGGGCTCACCCAGGGAGAGGAACTCCCCGCGCATGCTCTCGTCAAGGGTGGACATGAGGGTTCCCGTCGGCCAGGAAGGGCTGGAACTGCGGTGGGATGCTCTACCAGACATGAGATCTCTCCCATTGCTTGACGGCGCATGGTCCATCCGGCACTGATCGTCATACTCGTGTGGGAGGCCGGTGAAGGACAACCTCCCGGAAGATCGGCTATTCCGGACGGAGCGCCGTCAGACGCTGGAGCGTAGCTCGTCGACGACCTTCGTGGCCTGGGACAGCAATTCCGCCGGGCAACTCCAGTAGTCGAAGACGCCGCCGCGGGCGGTGTCGCTCCTTGCCCGGCCTGATCTCACCTTGTCTGGCCTGATCTCACCGAACCGCCGCAGCCTGGTTACGGCAGCATCTGGCAGGCTCATTCCCGAACGGCGCAGGCCGTCCTTCGCTGGGGCGGCTGCCCTTCGCCGGGAGAAGCCGATGGCGCGGGCGTAGGATGCCACCGTTATGCGACCTGCCAATTCCCCCTCCGCAGGAAATCTCGCTTTTTTGCTCAGGAGGCCGGGTCTGGTGTGGTTCGCCGGCGGACCAGGCATTCCAAGCTCCGGAGGATGAAGCGAGTGCGTGCACCTCAGGGACCCCAGAGACACGGCGAGCGCCCGTCACATGAGGTGACCCGCGTCCCGGTTCCCGTTTCCGCGCCGGCGTGTGTCCCGGCTTCCTGGACGGACGAGGCGTGAGGTTCCGCCGTACGGCTGCCGCCCTCGCGGCGATGACCCTGCTGGCGACGGCCTGCACCGAAGCCGGGAAACCGAGGACCGGGCTCGACTGGACGAACTGCGGCGACGGTTTCGAGTGCGCGAAGCTCGCGGTACCCCTCGACCATGACAAGCCGAGCGGCGAGCGGATCGAGATCGGCGTGATCCGGCTTCCGGCCAAGGGCGACCGGATCGGCTCGGTCCTCATCAATCCCGGCGGGCCCGGTGCCTCCGGGATCGAATACGCGCGCAGCGCGCGTTCGGTGGTGAGCGAGGCCGTGCGCGCCCGTTTCGACGTGGTCGGGTTCGACCCGCGTGGTGTCGGTGAGTCCTCGCCCGTCCGATGCCTGCCGTCGAGCGCCCTGGACGCCTACGTCGGCCTTGACAGCTCGCCCGACTCACCGGGCGAGGTCGCCGCGCTGGAGGAGAGCTCACGGCGGTTCGCGGCCGGGTGCCAGGCCCGCTCGGGCAAGCTTCTCCCGCACGTCGGCACGGCCGACGCGGCACGGGACATGGACCTGCTACGTGCAGCCCTCGGGGACGAGAAGCTCACCTATCTCGGCAAGTCGTACGGCACGCAGCTCGGCGCGGTCTACGCCGACCTGTTCCCCGGCCGTGTCCGCGCCCTCGTCCTGGACGGCGCCGTGGACCCCTCACTGCCTCCTCTGGAACTGAACGCCACCCAGGCTCACGGTTTCGAGATCGCCCTTGACGCATTTCTCGAAGACTGCTTCACGGCCGGTGACTGTCCCTTCGCCGGGACGGTGAAGTCCGCCCGCGAGAAGATCACCGCCCTGCTCCGCAAGGCGGATCAGGAGCCCCTCGCCAACCAGACCGGAGACGGCCGTCAGGTCGGCGAGGCCTGGACCTCCCTCGGCCTGCTCACCCCGCTCTACGACCGGAAGGCGTGGCCGGTCCTCCGCCAGGCGCTCGGCGAGGCGCTGAAGGGAGACGGAACCACGCTCCTGCGCATGGCCGACCTGCTGATCGGCCGCAACGAGGGCGGCACGTATTCCAACCAGACCGAGGCCAACATGGCCGTCAACTGCATCGACGGCCGCTTTCCACGCACCTCCTCGGCCTTCGCCACGGCGGCCCGCGAATCCGCCGCCGACGCGCCACTGTTCGGCTCGTACGTGATGTGGGGATCGCTGCCTTGCGCGTACTGGCCGGTCAAGGGAGAGTCCCAGGGGAAGATCGACGCGCCTGGCGCCGCTCCCATCATGGTGGTCGGCACCGAGCGCGACCCCGCCACGCCGTACGAATGGGCCAAGGCGCTGGCCGACCAGCTCTCCTCAGGCGTGCTGGTGGGATTCGACGGCGACGGCCACACCGCCTACCTGACCGGCTCCGCATGCGTGGACCGTCTGGTCGACGACTATCTGATCAACCTGGCCGTCCCCAAGGACGGAGTCCACTGCCCCAAGATCGGTTGATTCGAAGGCGCGAGAAGTGCCCAGGAGCCTGTAGACTGCCGTAGGTCATGTGAAACCCACGTGACACGCCGCCTTAGCTCAGTCGGCCAGAGCACTTCACTCGTAATGAAGGGGTCTGGGGTTCGATTCCCCAAGGCGGCTCCAACTCAGAGGCCCCCACCGGGATCCGGTGGGGGCCTTTTGCTAACAGCTCTCATAATCACCTCCCTGTGAGTCCTGTAGGTGAGGGCGAGACGTCACTGTTCCTTCTCAAGGCGCGTGCCGCCTACGGCGTCCCGCGCGCGTCGGGCGGTCGCTGGCCGCGCTGCGGCTCTTCGGCCAGTCGCGGCCCGCGCCGCCCACGCGCCGAGAATCACCAGGCGGTACCGCCAGAGTGAGAGCTTCCGGCAATCTTGGATGATCTGTCCGTAATGCTGCCGCGTGACTTCCGTTCCTCGGGCCTGGCGGCCCTGCGCTACGGGTCCACTTGCCATCGAATGACGAGGTGAGCCTCCGCCGAGGAATCCCACGTCGGCTCGTGGAACCGACGCCCACTCGGCGCGACAGCCGGGCGGACACGCTGCCCCACAGCTTGACAATATGAGCGAAATCCAAGCCGAGGATCGGCTTCATCCCCGAGACGCGCCCTCATGCCTCACCCGTTACTGATCGAGGACGGAGTCGCCATGCAATGAGAATGGCGATGCCGGTCGCGATCAGCGAGACCCTCATAGCCGACTGCAACCCTTCGGGCTCGGCGTTTAGGAGAATTACCATGACACCGTCAAGGGCCAAATAGGTGGCGGCGCCGCCGAAGAGGAATCCGACGACACTGACGAGGACGGCGACGGTCTGGCCAGCGGCCCGCAGTACGAATCGAGCGATTCTAGCGCACAGCAAGCCGGCGAAATAAACGTCAACTATGAGGGCGAGTAACAAGGCGATGCGGGCCAGGCCACTGTCCTCATAATAGGTGACCCTGAGAGGATCCATGGAGATGGGACCGCGCCAGATGCAACCGCCAGGGAAGCCGTAGGCCATGCAACCCTCGTGGAGGCCGAGGACGAGGCGACCGCCCGCGTATTCGACCGCGAAGCGGGCGACGCCAAGTGCGACGATGAGCGCCATAATCACCGCAGCACCCTTTCCCTGCCACCCTTTCTGGGTTTCCCACGTTGTGAGGATCTTGGCCTTATGCCGCAGGTGGACCTGACTGGGAGGCCTCTCACCGGTCATGGTCAGCGCCTCTGCGGCCGTCGGTCTCTTGTCCGGGTCTTTATCCAGCAGCCGGGTGATGAGCTGTGTGAGCCGTCCGGCTCGTTGCGGCGCAGGGGCCTCCTCCAGCAGAACCGCGGTCAACGTCGCGTGCGGGGTATCGCGCCGAAACGGCGAGACACCCTCGACGGCCTGGTAGAGGGTCACGCCGAGGGAGAACAGGTCACTGGCCGGGAGTCCTTCGGTGCCACCCAACCGTTCGGGGGCCGTGTACTCCAGAGAGCCGATGAACATCCCGGTGGCGGTCAGAGCGGTGTCGGTGCTGTGGACCGCGATCCCGAAGTCGGTGAGCAGGACCTTCCCGTTCCTGGCGAGCATGACGTTGGCCGGCTTGATGTCGCGGTGCACGACACCTTCCTGGTGCGCCGCGCCGATCGCCGCCAGCAGCGCCACGGCGACGCTCGCGGCCCGCTCCACCGGCAGCGGTCCGTGCGCCTTGATGTGCTCGTTCAGCGAGCAGCCGTCGATCAGCTCCATGACGATCCAGGGGAGACCGTCCTCGACGACGACGTCGTGGATCGCGACGATGTTCTCGTGATTACGCAACCGGGCGGCGTTGCGGGCCTCACGCGTGGCGCGCTTCAGCCGGTCGGCCTGCTCGGCCTGTGACATCCCCGGCAGCAACTGCAGTTCTTTGACGGCCACGTCGACGTCCAGGGTCTCGTCACGGGCCTGCCAGACCCGCCCGAAACCGCCGGACCCCAATTCGGCGACCAGCCGGTAGCGTCCGCCGACCACGTAACCGGCCCGCGTCGATGTCATGGCAACCCCGCCCGCCTTGCTAGCACGACAGTTGATCAAAGTAAACCACTGGCATGATTGCCCGTGTACAAACTGATCGTCAGGTTGGCTTGGGAGGCGTGGATCGAGCGAGTCGTCGCCCCATTCGGAAGGCGTCCACGCGGGTATTGCTGTGCAACGGTTGGAGCTCTTCGACCTGGACAACAACGCTCCTGAACCTGGACGAGACCTTCCAGGCGTGGGCGGTCGAGCTCGTTGACGAACATCATCTTGGACACGAGGTCGTTGACTGGTTGCTGGCTCTCGGTCGGGTCGGTTACCCGCATCGTGAGGTCTTCTTCGGCAAGGTCCGTGAGCACTTCCCCCTGTCCGAGCCGGTCCAGGAGCTGTGGAGCCGCTACCGTCAGCGCATGCCGCACCTCGTCCACTGTTCGTCCGAGGTAATGGATGGACTGACGTGACTCCGTGCGGCCGGGTGGAGGGTGGCGGCCGTCACCAATGGGACGGTGGACAATCAGCTCGGGAAGATCCAGCGGGCGGGACTAGTTGAGGCCGTCGATGCTTACGTGCTCTCCGGGATCGAAGGCACCCGCAAGCTGGATGTCGGTCTATACAGCAACACCGTCTTAAGCGATCACATCCCGCCGAACCGCATCTGCCGTCTGACCAGCGCGTGAGCCTTCCGACCTGGTACCCGCCGTTGGTTCGTAATGAAGGGGTTAGTGATCGACGATTCGGGTCGGTCGACGAAGGCGTTACCTTGGACGAGTGGTGTTCGTGAACGTCCACCAACCAAAGGGCGACCAGCCTTATCCGTGTCCGTGTTGTGGGTTCCTCACGCTTGAAGAGCGGGGCATGTATGAAATCTGCCCGGTGTGCTTCTGGGAGGATGACGGCCAGGACGAGCATGATGCCGACGAGGTCCGTGGCGGTCCCAACCGCGGGTTGAGCCTTACTCAAGGGCGACGTAACTTCTCCGAGTTCGGTGCGAGCAGTGAGCGGCGCATCGAAAAGGTTCGTGATCCCCTCCCGCGTGAGCATCCGATCAGGTGATCTTGCTAACGCGGATGCTGACCACAGGGCTGGACAGCCCTGGACGACCATGGACTGAAGATCGCCGTAGAGCTCGCCTAACCAGGCCCGGAAGACAGCCGTGGACGGTTCTGGACGGTCGTGTTCTAACTCGTAATGAAAGGGGTCTGGGGTTCGATTCCCCCAAGGCGGCTCCAGCTCAGAGGCCCTCCCGGATCATCTGGGAGGGCCTCTGCCGTATCCGTACAGCAAAGGGATCAGCGGAGTGGCCAGGTTGATGGGCACCCGCCGGATGGAATCGCCGAGCGTCACCCTGAAGGAGATGTGCGAGCTGCTGGTGACCACTGATCTGCTCGATGGCCGTACCAGTTATGGAAACGGTGTGTTGAGCGTTCGCTCGTGATGAGCACGTTGCGGAATGCGGGGGTGAGTGTCCAAGAGGACACCGGTCCTGCGGCCATTCTGCCGGCGGTAGGTGGATGTGAGCTTCTTGGTCTGGCTGTCGCGGGAGTCCGAGTGCGGCCTCAGGCCGGTCGCCGGTAGATGTTGATCAGGGTGTCGAGGGTCTGGGTGATCTGTTCGCGGAGTTCGGCGGGAGCGAGGATCTCGGCGTCGGCGCCGAGCTTGAGGAGTCCGGGGAGAGCCTGTTCAACGGACTCGATCGGGATGGTCACCCGCGTCCAGCCATCGGGATCCGGGGGTGTGGAGGTCCGCCGTGCGGCGTGAACCACGGCCGGTTCCATGAGGTGGGGCAGCCGGTCGAGGGCATTGGGGGAAAGGCGGAGTGTCGCCTCCCCCTGGTGCCGGCGCGCGTCGAAATACTCCAGATAGGTCCGCCAGTAGTCGGCCAGGTCGAACTTGTCGGGCCGGTCGAACCGCTCGTCGAGGACGTCGAGGTCAAGGATTCGCGAGACTCGGTAGGTGCGGATCTGTTCGGTATTGCCGGCCACGAGATACCAGCAGCCCGCCTTGAGGACCAGCCCGTACGGCTTCACCGTCCGGGTGGTCTCGTGTGGTTCCTCCCAGCGCAGGTAGCGCATTCGTACAGCGAGGCCGTTCCACACCGCGTCCGCGATCGCGGTCAGGTAGGGCGTGCGCTCAGCGTCGTGATACCACGATGGGGCGTCGAGGTGGAATCGTTCGGTGACCCGCCCTGCGCGCTCGCGTAGTTCGGCGGGCAGCGCGGCCATGAGTTTGAGCTCTGCGGCGGTCACGACGGCGCCCAGGCCCAGGTCGGCGGCGGCCGTGGGCAGTCCGGTCAGGAAAAGCGACTCGGCCTCGTCGGCGGTCAGCCCGGTCAGGTGGGTGCGGAAACCGCCGAGCAGCCGGTAACCGCCGTCGTGTCCTGGATCGCCGTACAGCGGCACACCCGCCGCGCTCAGGGATTCCATGTCACGGTAGATGGTGCGCACGGACACCTCCAGCGTGTCAGCCAGTTGCTGCGCTGTCATCCGCTCCCGGGTTTGCAGCAGCAACAGGATCGACACCAACCGGCTCGCGCGCATGATGTGAAGTCTGCCGCACTCCCCTGACAGAAGGTGTCAGGGGAGCGGCGCTAGCGTCCGCGGTCATGAACATCGATCTCAACCAGTTCATTGATCGCTATATCGCCGTATGGAACGAGCCTGATCAGGTGGCCCGCCGCAATGCCATCGCCACGCTATGGGCCGCGGACGGCGTCGAGATCACTGAATCGGCGCAGTACCGCGGCCATGAAGCCATTGAGGCCCGGATCACCCAGGCCCACAACGAGCTGGTGCGGGACGGGGGGTTCGTCTTCCGGCCCGCGAAGGACACGGCCGGCCATCATGACGCGGTCAGGTTCACCACGCACATGATCCCCGCCGGTGGCGGCGACATCGCGTGGACCGGCTTCACCTTCGTCATCCTTGGCGAGGACGGGCTCATTCGGTACGACTACCAGTTCACTGTGGATACTCCCGCGGACCAGAAGAACGCGAGCACCCTTGCCACTGCGGAGGATTTCCTCCGCCGATTGGGCAAGGGCGACCCGGACCGGATCGCCGAGTTGTTCGCCGATCATGTCGACTGGCAGTTGAACTGGCCGGTCGGCGGCCACCCGGCGGTGCCGTGGATCCGGCCTCGCTTGACCCGCGGGGACATCGCCGACCACTTCCGCGAGATAGCCGCCTTCCACGTCCCCGAGAAAGCAGGCGGATCGGCTTCCCGCATCGTTGTGGACGGCGCCGACGCGGTCGTGCTCGGCGACATCCGGCAGACGGTGAGGGCCACCGGCAATCCCTACACGGCGCTGTGCGCGCTGCATCTCACCGTCGAGAACGGCCTGATCACCCGCTACGCCGTCTACGAAGACAGCCTCACCGTGGCCGAAGCCCTCGCCGACCAGCCCATGTGCCGCTAGCGCATCAGAGAGCTGTGGAGAGTCTGGATCGTATTTCGTGATCGAAGGTTGTCGCTGACGACGATGTCAGTTACCGCGGGCATAGCCGGAGCCGGACACCAGCCCCTGGTCTCGTAGCGGCTGAGGGAAGCAGGACAGCTACTCGGCTGGGGAAGTGGACGAAGCGGACGGTCGTGCGGCTTGCCGTACAGCAGCGCCGTACAGCGACACCGCCTTACACGATCACACTCCACCGACCCGCATCTACCGTCTGACCAGGGAGCGAACCCTCCGACCTGGGCTGTGCCGTTCACTCGTAATGAAGGGTCTGGGGTTCGATTCCCCAAGGCGGCTCCAAGTCAAAGGCTCTCACTGGACACCGGTGGGGGCCTTGTGCCATCTCTTCTGCTAACGGTGATCGTACGGCGATGCCGGATCATCCAAGCCGGTTCCCTTTACGCCCCCGCACGGTCGGCGAGTTCCCTCAGCTCAGGTGAGGGCGGATCTTGCATAGTCAGCAAATCGGACACCAACTGGTGAACGGTTCGATGGTTGCGTACCTGCTCTGGTGTGACGGTTTCGGCCTCCGGTAACGCCGACACGGCATTGTCGACCTGACGGCGTTGGGCGTGCGCGCGGGCCAGGTTGATATGGAGCCGGGCGCGGCGTTCACTGGAGAGCGTGGAGACATTCACCGCTGTCCCGGCCTTCGGAGCGTGACCGGCGTCGCCCAACTCGACCGCCACGGCCACCTCGTGCAGGGCGACGTTGGCCGGGCCGAATTCGGTGTTGCAGTCGTTGCGGCCGTCCCCGAGCCGTTCGGCGATCTCGCGAGCCTTGGCCAGGTGCCGGGGTGGGTCAGACGGCGGTGCTGAGGTAGGTGCTGACCCGGCGGAGCCATGTGATGTAGCCAGCGGTGACCAGCGCGTCGGGGACCAGGCGCATCAGGGCCTGCGGCCGGTACTTGTTGGTGTTCTCGGTGGCCGCTAGGTCCGCTGCCCGGGCGGCCTGCCGGGAGCGGATCCGCTCGTAGCGGCGCAGCCTCTCCGCCACCGGCCCTGGACCGTCGAGCTCACGGGCCAGAGCCCAGCCGTCCTCCAAGCCCTGGTTCGCCCCCTGGGCCATCGTAGGCGGCATGGAGTGCGCGGCGTCTCCGGCGAGCGTCGCACAACCTCGGCCCCAGATCTTCGGCACGCGGTGGCGATGGTGGGTGAAACGGTCGATCTCGCCGATCGAGGCGAGAACTTCGGGTACGGGCGCGGCCCAGTCTCCGAAGCGCTCGGTCAGCGCCTCGATGGGCGAGGTGGGCAGCGGCTCATGACGGTCGGTCCGATGGTCGAACCACCACAGCAGCAGCCCTTCCCCTGCGGGGATCAGGCCGCAGAGCCCTTCCCGCCCAATGATCATGAGGGCCCGGTGGGACGAGATGAGGTCGGGCGGGCCCTTGACGAACCCCTGCCAGGTGATCCACTCGGTGATCTGGCCGGGGTCGGTGCCCCAGAGGTGGTCACGTACTACTGAGGAGCGTCCGTCGGCCCCGACGACGACGTCGCCGCGCGCCGTACTCCCGTCGGCGAAGGTGATCTCGCCCCGCTCGTGATCCACGTGCGTGCAGGCGACGCCGAAGCGCAGCACGCCGTCGGGCAAGCCGTCGGCGAGGCGCTCGACCAGCCGCTGCCGGGGCAGGTGCACATTCGGCGTGCCGTAGCGACGGGCCACGGCGGCGACGTCGACGGTGAGCGTCGGTCGCCCGTCGGGTGACCGCGACTCCATCGCGTCAATGCGCTGTCCGACACCGCTCAGATCGACCTCGAGGTCGCGCAGGATGCCGGTGCTACCGCTCCAGAGCGTCACGGATCCGCCCGCCGTACGGAGCACGGGCGCCCGCTCGTACACCTCGACCTCGTGTCCCGCTCTGACCAGACCACGTGCGGCGGCGAGTCCGGCGACACCCGCGCCGACGACCAGTACTCTCATTCACGTCACCCTATTCCGATACCCCAAGTATCTGATACTGAAAGTATCATAATGTCGAGCAACCCGCCCCCCAGAGGCCGCCGGCCCGATCCGGCCGTCGATGCCAAAATCCGCTCCGCCGTCCTTGAGCTGCTGCTCCAACGCGGCCTGGAGGTGACGATGGACGAGGTGGCCGCACATGCCGGAGTGGGCCGCGCCAGCGTGTTCCGCCGCTACGCGACGAAGCGCGACATGCTGCTGGACGCGCTGGCCCAGATGCTCGACATCCAGGTCGCCATCCCCGACACCGGCTCACTCGCCGGCGACCTGCGGCAGGTGGTCGTCGACACCCTGGCCATCTGGCAGGACGACCGGCTCGCCGCGCTGAGCCGCCAGATCCTGGGCGAGAGCGGCCGCGACCCAGCCGTGGCCGACCTCGTCCGCACGAGCATGCGCAACCGGATGGCACGAACCTGGGCGGTCTACGACCGGGCGATCGAGCGCGGCGAACTCCGCCCGGACGGCGACCTGTGGCTGCTGACCGACCTGTTCGCCGGACTCGTGGCCTACCGAGGCCTGCTCAGGCTCGACCTTCCCGACCCCGACGAGATCGTCCGGTCCTTGCTGTACGGCTTCGCGACGACGGGCTGAGTTTTGTTCCGTGGATCACCGAGCGTTGATCGCGGCCCGCGCGCATGGCCTCTTCCGCCCCCTCCCTGACGACACCGGCTCAGGCCGGGGCGGGCAGATGGATCGAGGCAAGTTTGGCCGGGTCGACGACGGTGTGGATGCCGGTGATCCGGCCTTCGGTGACTGTGAAGGCGATGACGGAGAGAGGGGTTCCGTCGGGGCGCCAGGACATGTGGCCGGGGATGCCGTTGACCAGCACGGGTCGGTGGCGGGCGACCTCGCCGGAGAACATGCGGGCGCCGGCGGCGACCTCGGTGGCGCCGAGGGTGACGACCACGCCGTCGGGGGTGTCGACGGTCAGCTTCACGTTCGGGTCGAGGACACGCAGGAGCGCTTCGAAGTCGCCGCTGAGGGCGGCGGCGCGGAATGCCTGGACGACCTCTCGGTGCTCGCGGCCGGGGCCCGCCGGCCGGTCCGTGGCTTGGACCTTGCGGCGGGCGCGGCTGGCGATCATCTTGGTGGCGTCGGCGGATTTGCCCAGGATCTGGCCGATTTCGTGGAACGGGACCGCGAACATGTCGTGCAGGACGAACGCCAGGCGCTCGCTCGGGGTGAGCGAGTCGAGCACGACGAGCAGGGCGAGGCCGACCGAATCGGCCAGCGCCACCTGTTCGTCCGGCGCGGGGTCGTCGGCGGGCGTCACCACGAGGTCCGCATACTCGTGCCCGTAGGCGGTTTCGGGGTGGGCTTGGCGGGATCTCAGGAAGTCCAGGCTGATTCGGCCGACCACGGTGGTCAGCCAGCCCGCCAGGTTGCCGATGGTCGCCTCGTCCTGGCGGACGAGGCGCATCCAGGCTTCCTGGACCACGTCCTCGGCGTCGGCGTGCGAGCCCAGCACGCGGTACGCGAGGGCGCGTAGCCGATCGCGCTGGGCTTCGAACGCCTCGGTCACGAGGCCGGACGGGTGGGCGGTCACGGCTTTCGCTGCTGACGGAGCGAGACCCGGTTGCCGTCCGGGTCCACCGCCTCGATGCGGACCCCGAACGGATAGTCCTCGGGTTCGGACTGTTCGAAGATGACGCCGCGCTGGCGCAGGATTTCGAAATCCTTTCGCAAATCGTCGGATTCGAGGATCAGCGGACCGGGCGCGGCATGCCGGCTCACGTCGCCCGGCTGTCCCGCGGCCGCCGCATGCGACCACAGGAGGATCTGCACCGGGCTATCGGGAACGCCGACGGTGAGGAAACGTCCGTCGGGCCCCCGGAAGTCGATCCGCTTTTCCAGGCCGAGTCCCTCGGTGTAGAACTCCAGCGCGCGGTCCTGATCGGTGACGTAGATCGTCACGTACATGATGTTGATCAGCATCCTGTTCTCGATTCACTCGTTGGTGCGACGACCGTTCGTATTCGGTCGTCGCACCTATGACGAGTGCCGACGGGAGAAGGTAACAGGACCGGTCCGCCGGAGCGTATGTGGGCTGGACCCCTAGGAAGGGCACCGGTCAGAACCCGGCGGATTAGACTCCGCGCATGATTTCTGCGACGGAAATGATGGCATTCGGGGGCGTGGTGATGCTCGGCGCGATGTCGCCGGGTCCCGACTTCGCGGTGGTGGTCCGCCGCTCGGCGATCTCTGGCCGCGGGTACGGCATGGCGGCGGCGGCCGGCATCGCCGCCGGCGTGTTCGTCTGGGTGGTGGCCGCCGCCACCGGCATCGCGGCCCTGCTGGCCGCCTCGGCCATGGCATTCACCGTGGTCAAGGTCGTCGGCGCCGCCTACCTGCTGTATCTGGGCGGCAAGGCGCTGCGCGCCGCACTGGCCAAGGGCGGCGACCTCAAGGTCGACCTGCCGGACCCGGGCAGGAAGAGCCCCTCGGCCGCCTTCCTCGAGGGACTGCTCACCAACGTGCTCAACCCCAAAGCGGCGCTGTTCTTCGTCGCCCTGGTCCCGCAGTTCGTCTCCTCCGGCGCCTCGCTCACCGACACCCTCCTGCTGTCGGGCATCGCCTTGGTCGGCACCGGGGTGTGGTTCCTCGTGGTGGCCAACCTGGTGAGCGCGCTGCGCCGGGTTTTCGCCCGCCCCGCTGTACGCAGGGCCGTCGACGCGCTGACCGGCGCGGCGCTCATCGGGCTCGGCGTCAACCTGGCCGCGGCCAGCAGACCTTGAGCTCCCACAAGTCGAGATCGTCCGCCGCGGCCCCGCCACCAGGGCATCCTCGCCCCGCTTCGGCGTCATAGCTGAGCCGGCCCACCGGAGGGCGCGCTCGCCCCGGCCGATTCCCGGCCGCGATGCTACGAACCGGGCCGGAAACCGAGTTCTATCTGCTCAGAGCAGATCTGCCCCAGGCAGATCGAGTCGACGCCGGTCCGGGCCGCCTCACATGATGGACGCATGGGTGAAGAATCGAAACTTCCACTGTTCAACGCGCAGGTAAGACGTCAGCTTTACGAGCAGCGTGTTCTCGTTCTCGACGGTCCTCTCGATGACGACAATGGGACATTGCTCGCCACGCAATTGATAGCACTCGCCACGCAGGATGCGTCGGCCGATATCGCATTGTGGATTCACTCCCCGGGCGGCTCGGTTCCATCGATGCTTGCGATCCGTGACATCATTCGACTCATTCCCTGTGACGTGTCGACCCTCGTGCTGGGCATCGCCTACAGCGCCGGGCAATTCTTGCTGTCATCGGGTACCCGAGGGAAGCGCCGCGCCCTGCCGCACGCACGTGTCCTGATGCACCAAGGCTCGGCCGGAATCGGCGGCACCGCAGTCGACATCGAACTGCAGGCCGGTGACCTTCGGCATACTCGCGACACGGTGCTCGGTCTCATCGCCGAGGACACGGGCCAGCCCGTGGAGCGCATATTCGAGGATTCTCTGCATGATCGCTGGTACACGGCGCAAGAGGCACTGGACTACGGCTTCATAGACGCAATCGTCCAGAGCTTCGACGAAATCGCGCCACACAATCGCCCACGGCCCGGATTCGGCGTCACCGAAGGAGTCGGCCAGTGACCACGTACACGATCCCTAACGTCATCGCCCGGAATCCTCGTGGCGAGCGGATCATGGATGTCTACTCGCACCTGCTCACCGAGCGAATCGTCTATCTGGGAACCGCAATTGATGCGGGCGTCGCGAACGCACTCATCGCACAGCTTATTTTTCTGGAGTCAGACAACCCCGATGCCGACATACAGTTCTATATCAACTGCGAAGGCGGGGACCCGAGCGCAATGCTCGCGATATACGACACCATGCGCTACATTCGCCCGCGGGTTACGACAACCTGCGTTGGACAGGCCATCGCGGTGGGTGCCGTCCTTCTCGCCGCGGGTGCCGAAGGAAAACGTGCCGCTCTCCCGCACGCACGAGTGATCCTGCACCAACCGGCTGCTCAGGGGCGCGGAGCGATCCCCGATCTCATCTTGCAAGCCGACGAGGTCGTACGTGTCCGAGCAGACATCGAGCGCATACTGTCACGGCACACGGGCCAGACTGTCGAGACCCTACGCGCCGACACCGATCACGATCGCGTGTTCACCGCGACCGCGGCCTTGGAGTACGGGCTCCTCGATCAGATCATCGAGGAGCACTCATAGGCTCGTGGATGATCCCGACAGGCCACGCTACGCGGCCAGGGCATACGCCGCCGAGCAGGTGGCACCTCTCGACATGCTGTTCTGAGCAGACCGCAAGCTCTCGGCAACGGCAAGGGTCAGGTCGACCAGGGTGACATCCAGCGCGCCGGCGACCGCGGCGATCATTTCGCTCGATGGCTCTTTGACGCCTCGTTCCATCTCGGAGAGATACTGCGGCGAGACGCCGGCGCGACGCGCCGTCTCGCTCAACTTCTCGCCCCGCTCGTGACGAAGACCTCTGAGACACTCACCGAGCGCGTGCCGCCACAGCGGCTCGCGAGCCGAAGGCGGCTTAGGACCGGTCCGATCGATCGCCGGACGTAGCGGCGGGGCAGAGGAGGCCATGCCTCACCATAAATAGACGGCGCGTTCGAGTTCTGCCGGCTTCGCGCAGGGCAGAACCGTCCCCGCCTTCTCTGTCACGCCTCAGCGCGAATCGCTCGCTTGACCCGCTTGTTCACGGGCAGAGGAGTTCTTGACGCCGGCCGGTGATCGCCCTGTTCGTGCTTGTCCCTGAGACGGGCCGGCAGGGGTCAGGCGACCTTCGAGGAGGGAGCCTTCCAGGTGTTGCACGCGCCCGGGCCTTGCGACGTGTAGCCCTGCTCGAACCAGTGAAGGCGGTTGGCGGGCTTGCCGTACCAGTTGAATCTGCCGTATTCCTTCGGCGTCTCGGCGGTGAGGAGGGGTTTCCAGCGCCAACTCCACCATCTCCGCCTCACCCAGCGCCTTGCGCAGTCGGGCACCGGGGACGTCGATCGGCGCCCCATCATCCGAAAGAGCCTGAACCGGGCCAAGCACGACAATTTGCGCCGGGCAAGCCTCCCAGACAGCACGCTGACGAGAAAACCTCGGCCGTCTCAGTGCCGTGAGAGCGCCATATCAGCGGATACCGCGATCGTTCGAGCCATGAACAACACCGAAACTCGTATTCGCCCCGCCACCGCCACCGTCACTTTCGCCGGTGTCCGTATTCGCCCCGCCACCGTCACCTTCGCCGGTGTCCTGCAGCTGCTCTTCGCTCTCGCCTTCCTGATCGTCCCGATCGCCGGTCTCGTGTACGGCGCCGACGTCCAGGCCGCGGCCGAGGCCGAGCTCGCCCGGCAGGGTCTGTCGCCGTCCATCCTGGTCGAGAAGGGCATCCGCTTCGACGAGAGCGGTGTCGCACTGGTCGTGCCCGTCTCCACCGCTGCGATCGCGGCGATCCTGGCGTGGCTCAACCTGGCCGGAAGGCGCGCCGGGCGGATCCTCACTCTGGTCGTCCAGCCGCTCTTCCTCATCCTCGATGTCTTCGTCCTCATCAGTCAGTTGTCCAGGGTGCAGTTCCTTCAGTCCATCCTCGGCGGTGGCGCCGACGCGCAGGCCGTCCTCGAGGCGAGCGAGCGCGTCTATCCCGCCTTGCTGCTGCTCGTGGCTGACGGCCGCCTCCTCTTCACCCCGCTGGCCTCGCTCGCCGTAGTCGTCCTGCTCCTGCTCCCGTCCGCCCGCGCCTACTTCAGGAAGTGATCACGTCTCGAAGGTTCATCCGGGCGGCGCCGCCGCCTCCGCAGTGCGACCACTGACCCCCTTCCCCGTGTCTCTTCCGCAGGCGGTACCACGTACGGTGCCGCCTGTGGCGCGTATTCCGTCTCCGACCGCCGCGCCGGACAGGCGTCGGGCACGTTGGCATGGCTTCGCCGACTTTGCCCGGCTGGTGGCGGAACGAATCCACGGAGCTCCCGGCAACCGGTGAAACCCTGTCGAGGGTGCCGTGAAACCGGCGTCGCCGAGAGTGAAGCCATGAGCATCACAGAACTCGGACGTACCAAGGGCGGCCCGGCCCCCGAGGGGGGCGCTGATCTGGCCGTACGTGCGGAGGGGCTGGTGAAGACGTTCGGCGGGCACCGTGCCGTCGACGGGATCGACCTGGACGTACGCCCCGGTGAGATCTTCGGCGTCCTCGGCCCGAACGGCGCCGGCAAGACCACCACGCTACGGATGCTGGCCACCCTGTTGAAGATCGACGCGGGCCGTGCCGAGATCTTCGGGGTCGACGTGGCCGGTAACCCGCACGTGATCCGCCAGCTGGTCGGCGTCACCGGACAGTACGCGTCGGTCGACGAGAACCTGACTGCCCGCGAGAACCTCTGGCTCTTCAGCCGCCTACAGGGCATCGCCGGGCCGCGTGCCCGGCGCATCGCCGGCGAGCTGCTGGACCAATTCGGCCTGGAGGAGGCCGCCGACAAACCGATCGCGCAGTTCTCCGGCGGCATGCGCCGGCGCCTCGACCTGGCGGCCAGCCTGATCACCAGGCCACCGCTGATCTTCCTGGACGAGCCGACCACCGGTCTCGATCCGCGCACGCGCGGCCAGATGTGGGACACCATCCGCGGTCTGGTCGCCGACGGCTGCACGGTGCTGCTGACCACGCAATATCTGGACGAGGCCGACCAACTCGCCGATCGCGTCGCCGTCATCGACCACGGCCGCAAAGTCGCCGAGGGCACCCCCGACGAGTTGAAGACCGCGGTCGGCGACTCCACCCTCCAGTTGCTGCTCGCCGAGCCGGGCGAGGTGCCCGCCGCCATGGAGGTCGTGCGGCGACTCCTCGGCTCCGACCCGGTCCTCAGCCCAGAGCAGGGCCGCCTTAACGTCGCCCTCGACCAGGCCGACCTGGCCGCGGACGTACTGATCGCGCTGCGCAACGCCGGGGTGTCGATCTCCTCGGTGAGTGTGGCCAAGCCCAGCCTGGACGAGGTGTTCCTCGCCCTCACCGGCCATGAGACGGACGGGGACGACGGGACCGGCACGGAGGAGAACCGATGAGCACCATGATCGCACCCGCCCGCGAGGCGGTCCGGGCCGCCGACCGCGTGGCCGCCGCCCGGCGGCGCATCTCCATCAGGGAGACGATCGGGCAGACCCTGACGATGGCGTGGCGGGCGCTCAAGAAGATGCGCCGCAACCCGGAGCAGTTCTTCGACGTGGCGCTGCAGCCCATCCTGTTCACCGCGATGTTCGCCTTCGTCTTCGGCGGCGCCATCGCCGGCGACGTGGAGAGCTACCTCCCCCTGATGATCCCCGGCATCATCGCCCAGACCGTGCTGACGACGTGCATGGCGACGGGCACGCAGCTCCGCGAGGACATGGAGAAGGGTGTCTTCGACCGGTTCAAGTCGTTGCCGATCGCCCGGATCGCGCCGCTCGCCGGCCCGATGGTGGCCGACCTGCTGCGCTACACGATCGCGGCCACTCTGACCTTCGGTATGGGCCTGGTGATGGGCTACCGCCCAGGCGGCGGAGCGGGCGGCGTGCTCGCCGCGATCCTGCTGGCGATCTTCACGGGCTGGTCGCTGGCGTGGGTCTTCACCTGGGTCGGCACCATCGCCCGGAGCGCCCAGGCCGTGCAGGGCATCTCCATGATGATCCTGTTCCCGCTGACGTTCCTGTCGAACGCGTTCGTCCCCGTCGAGACCCTACCCGGCTGGCTGGCCGCGTTCGTCCGGATCAACCCGGTCTCACACCTGGTCACAGCCGCCCGCGACCTCGCCAACAGCGCCCTCGTGAGCGTGGAGGTGGCCTGGACGCTCCTGGCGTGCCTGATCGTCATCGCGATCTTCGCGCCGCTGTCGGTACGCAGCTACAAACGGCACATGTGACCTCCGGCCGTCACCGCCGGAGACCTGCTCGATGAGACTCCGCGTCTCGTCGAGCAGGTCGGGGCCGCGTCGATCGCCGTACTCGGCCCGCACGGCGGCGATCATCCCGGGCGCGGCCCGCTCCGCGTACGGTTCGATCAGCTCGAAGGCCATGCTGGGCATGGTGCTGTGGTACGCGAACCGTTCGGCCAGCACCAGCAACCCGATCGCGTCGCGGGCGGCCATGGCTCCCCGAAGCAGGCCCCAGGCGCCGAGCGCGAAGAGCATCGAGCCGCACAGCGGGTAGTCGAGGACGGGGTTCTTCACGGCCAGCAGGTCGTAGCCCCGGACGGTGGAGAACAGCTCCTCGCCGTACCGGCCGTCCTCCGGAGGGGCATGGTACGCGTACGCCGTCAGGGCAACCGACTCCGCGACGATCGTCCACGGCGTGAGCTCCGCGCTCGGCGCTCCAGGCAGGCGCAGGTCATGCGCCCGCTGGACGGCCAGGCGGTATTCCGCGAGCGCGGCGGCCGTCTCGCCGCGGGCGAGGGCGAGCTCGGCCGCGCACAACGAGGCGAATGCCACCCCGCCGAGCACCGCCTCGTTGTCGTTGATCCGGTTGATCTCGGCCAGCTCGGCCTCCGCGGTGTCGAGGTCGCCATCGGCGAGCGCGGAGGTCAGCAGCACCATGCGGAGCTGGGTCTCGTCGTCGGTGGCGCCGAGCCGGCTCAGCACCGGGATGGCGGTCCGCGCGTGTCCGACCGCCCGCCGGCGGTCGCCGAGCTTCATGACCAGGTGGGCCAGCACGGCGTGCGTGATCGCGGCGCGCCACGGCCCTTCGCCCTCGTGGAGCATCGTCAGGGTCCGCTCGGCGGCCTCGATCGCCCCGGTCACGTCTCCCGCGTTCTCCAAGGTGTGGACGCTCGTGTGCGCCGCCGCCAAGGCCACGTCACGGTCGTCGCTCCAGCTCAACTCCGCCAGCCGGCGGCGCACGTCGGCGTGGTCGGCCGAATCGCACGCGAGCACCACCGTGGCCATCGCCGCTATGCGGCGATCCGTCGTGTCGCTGGTGGGCAGCGTACGGAGGAGGTCGCGCAACGGCTCGTCACCTTCGGTGACGATCATGACGTTCATGATCGTGATCAGCGTGGCGGTCCTGGTCACCTCGACGAGGTGCGGCGGCGGCGTCCAGCCGGTGATCACCTGGGTGATCGCGTCCCGGTGGACGAAGATCCGGGGGTGGTCGCCGCGGATCGACCACAGTGCGCCGACGCCGGCCAGTAACTGAACCGTCGTGATGGGATCGGGCTCGCCGAGAGCCTGCCGGAGCAGTTCGGCGAGGTTGCTCTCCTCGGCGCGCAACGCGTCGGCCGCCGCGAACTGCGCCGGGCCGAACAGCTCGGAGGCGTGTTCGAGGGCGTACGCCGTCGCCCAGGCCCGCTGCGCCGCCCGAGCGGGCGCCTCCTCGCCGGCCTCTTTCAGCCGCATCCGCCCGAACTCCCTGACGGTCTCCAGCATCCGGTAGCGCAGGCCGTACGTCGTCTCGCGGATGCTCAGCAACGACTGCTCGGTCAGCGCGTCCACGACGTGCAGGGCGTCCGGGCCGAGTATGTGCTCGGCCGCGGCCAGCGTGAAACCGTCGCCGAACAGTGACAACCACCGCAACGCCCGCCGTTCCGGCTCGTCCAGCAGATTCCACGACCAGTCGATGACCGCGAGCAGCGTCTGGTGCCGGTCGGGGGCCGTACGGTTCCCACCGCGCAGCAGGGCGAACCGGTCCGCCAGGCGCCGCGCGACCTCCTCCACCGACATCACCCGCACCTTGGCCGCGGCCAGCTCGATCGCGAGCGGCAGCCCGTCGAGGCGGGCGACGACCTCCTCGACCGCTCCCTCGTCGATCCGCACATCCGGGCGGGCGGCCGTGGCGCGCTGGCGGAACAACTCCACCGCGTCGCCCGTGGGCAGCTCGCCGAGCGGGTAGACGCGTTCGGCGGGAATCGACAAGGGGGCGCGCGAGGTGATGAGCACCCGCAGGTCGCGGGTCGTCACGGTCAGGAACGCCACCAGGTCGGCGGCGGCCTCGATCACGTGCTCGCAGTTGTCCAGGATCAGCAGCGCCGGAGCCTGGTCGAGATGCTGGGCGATCCGGGAGCGAACGTCGGAGCGCTGCTCGGTGGTCAGGGCACGACGCCCGCTGACCGAGTCCCGAACTCCGAGCGCCGAGCCCACCTCGCTCACCACGCCCTCCGGCGAGGAGACACCGACGAGCTCGACGAAGTGAGCGACGGGCTGCGCGGCGTTCCTGCCGATGACATGAGCCAGCCGCGTCTTGCCCAGCCCGCCAGGGCCGATGATGGAGACCACCCGGTTGGTCTGCAACAGGGCGTGCACCGCACGGATGTCGCCGTCGCGGCCGAGCAGCGAGGAACCGTCGAACAGGATGCCCTCACGCACCGGCCGATCCGCGACGAGGAGTTCGGCGTACACGCGGGCGAGCTCAGGCCCTGGTTCGGTGCCGAGCCGCGCGACCAGGCCCGCGCGATACCGCTCGTAGCGCTCCAGAGCGGCGGCGGCACCTCGTACGGCGGCCTCGCTGCGCAGCAGGCAGACGAGCAGTTCCTCGTCGTGCGGCCGATCGGCCGCGGCCTCCTCCAGCAGCGGCAGCGCGCCCTCGTGAGCGCCGCTCCGGCCCCGCGCGATCGCCGCCACACGTCGCGCCTCGGCCACCCACTTTGCCGCGACGCCCCTCAGCTCAGCGAGTGGGCCCGTGGCGCCGTCCAAGCCGCCGGCCACGAGACTCATGGCCTCTTCGGCGCGGCGACGCGCGAGCACCATGTCATCCTCGCCCAGTGCGGTCCGTGCCTGCTTCACCAGCGCGCCGAGCAGCAGCGCGTCCACCTGACCGGCGGGCAGCCCGAGCCGGTAACCACGCGGGACCCGCACCACGACGTCGGCGCAGGTCGCCGCCCTGGTCCGCGAGACGACCACCTGCAGCGCCTTCGTCGGGTTGGCCGGCGTCTCGTCGGGCCACAACTCCTCGACCAGGCGCTCGTCACTGACCCCTGCACGCCCTTGCATGGCGAGCACGGCCAGCAGGGTATGCGCGCGATCGCCGACCACGCGTACACCCCGCCAGCTGACGCCGTCGAGCAGAATCAGTGCGGGGGACACACCCTCAGCTTACGGACGAGTGAATCGCCCCGCCTTCGGTGGAGCTTGATGTGTTCCGCGGAGAGTGGTTCGGCTGCCTGAGCTGACGTGACGCCTGTAGCCATGGTGTGAGCGCCATGTCGGTCGCCCGGCGGACGGCTGCCTGCACGGCGGCCGGGTCACCGAGCTGCTCGGGGTCGTCGAGCAGCACCTGCAACGCGCCTGTGACCGCGCCGATGAACGCTCCGGTCAGTGCTGCCGCGCTTACCTCGTCGAGTTCCTCGGGGAACGCGGTGGCCAGGTGTCTGCTGATCTCGTGCTGTGCGTCGGATTGGATCTGCAGCGCACGCCCGCGTACCGCCGGCACGGTCCGCACGAAACGCAGCCGCAGTGCTGCGAGCCGGCTCGCCATCTCGTCGCTGTCTTCACCGACTTTGCGCAGTGCGCGCAGTAGCACTTCAGCCGGTCTTTCGTCCGGGCCCCGTGACGCGACGGCCTCGAGTACAGCCCGCACGCGCGCATCGCTTTCCGGGAACAGCAACTCCTCTTTGCTGGCGAAGTAACTGAAGAACGTGCGCGTGCCGATGTCGGCCGCGGCGGCGATGTCGGCGACGGTCGTCTCGTCGTAGCCGTTGCGCTCGAACAGCTCTGTCGCGGCATCGACGAGGGCTTGGCGGGTGCGGGCCCGCTTGCGGTCGCGAAGAGACATGCGACCCAGCGTACCGGCACTCGGCGCAAACAGGCATCAGGCGCATACAAGCACTTGCCGCAAATTCGCACTCATTGCGAAGCTGCATCGAGTGCGGTTATGGTTGCGGCATGCCCTCCAAGAGCGTTCTGATCTCCGGTGCCGGCGTCGCCGGCACCACACTCGCCTACTGGCTGGCTCGCCACGGGTTCCAGCCCACCGTCGTGGAGCGGTCCCAGGGACTGCGCTCCAGCGGCAACCCCGTCGACGTACGGGGCCCAGCGCTGCCCGTGGCCGAGCAGATGGGCATCGTGCCCCGACTGCGCGACGCCGCCACTCAGGCGACCGCGATGAGCATCGTCGATACCTCTGGACGGCAGGTCGCCCGCGTGAGCATGCCGGCCACCCGCAGCGCCGCCGGCACCCGCGAGGTCGAGCTCCCGCGCGGCGACCTGGCCGCCGCGCTCTACGAGGCCGCCCGCGACGACGCCGAGTTCCTGTTCGACGACACGATCGTCACGCTGCGGCAGGATGAGTACGGCGTCGACGTCACGTTCGACCACGCCGCCCCCCGCCGCTTCGACCTGATCGTCGGCGCCGACGGGCTCCACTCCACCGTGCGGCGACTGGCGTTCGGTCGGGAGCTCGACTTCGTGAGGCACGTGGGCCTCTACGTTGCTACCATGCCCCTCGACGGCTCGGTCGATCACCCGCACGACGTGCTCATGTACAACACCCCTGGCAGGCTGGTCTCCATCCACCCGTCGCGGGGCCATGCCCTGGCCGCCTTCATCTTCCGCAGCCCGACGATCACTGACTTCGACTACCGCGACACCGAGCAGCACAAACGGATCGTCACCAACGCCTACGCGAGTGCGGGCTGGCGAGTGCCAGAGCTACTCGAGCGGCTCCAGAAGACCGAGGACCTGTATTTCGACTCGGTCAGCCGTGTCGGTCTGCCCGCCTGGGCGCGGGGCCGTATCGTGCTGCTCGGCGACGCGGCGTCGTGCGTTTCCCTGTTCGGCGACGGTTCCAGCCTCGCCATGGCCGGCGCCTACACTCTCGCCAAGGCGCTCGCCGTGGAAGCGGCCGACCACGCGAAGGCGTTTCGCAGCTACGAGACCGAGCACCGCACCCTGGTCGACCCGAAACAGCGCAATGTCGGCTGGGCCGCGGCACTGCTCGTCCCGAAGACGCGGCCCGGGATAGCCGCCCGCAACCTCGCGGCGCGGGTCTGGCTCAGCCGACGATGACACTCCGCCGAGGGCACCCGTATGCAGTCATAGGGTCATAATCTCCGGCACAAGGGAGCATCAGCGCGTGGCGCCGGGCCGGACGATGGCGAGTGCGCGCCAGGCGAGCGAACAGGCACATCTTCCCGATCGGCAGGTCTCCGGATACGACGAATTCCGAGTGACCGACTGGCCCGGTGAGAAGGTCGAACTCGGGTTCACTCGGCACCTCGCGGACGGCTCCTTGGTGGATTACGTCGTACCGAACGCCGAGCACTCGGACTTGCGTCGGTAGCCGCTGTATCGTTCGCGCCTGCGGCCCTGATCCTCTTCGGAGGGCCAGGGCCGTGTTTTGCGGGCTACGTCGGCGTCAGGCCGATCGCTGCACTTGCCTTAGGTCAGGGAGCCGGAACAGTTTCGCAGTGTGCTCGGTCAACAGCCGTGCGATTGGCGGGGGCTTGAGGTCGATCCGAGCGAGGCTGGCAGGAGTCAGCGGTATTTCTTCCACTAGGTACTGGCCCCGGGTTGGATCGGTGAATTCCGGGCCGTTGCGGCGACTTGCGTCCCAGACGTGGATACGGGCGAGGAAGAAGTATTCGCGATCTTCACCTTGGGCGATGTGGATCAAAGAGCAGATGGTGGCGTTGCCGGAAAGCTCTTCGCTGATTTCTCGGTGCAATGCCGCTTCCAGATCGGTGTCCCCAGGTTCGACGCCTCCACCCGGCAGCACCCAGTACGGCGCCATCCCCGGCCGGATCCGCTTGATGGTCAGCAGTTGCCCGTTTGGGGTGATGAGGATGGCGCGAACGCGGTCCGTCATGGGATGTCCCTTTCGGTCAGTGCAGGAGCCAGCCGCCGTCGACATGCAGGATTGGCCAGTGATGAATGACGCCTCAGACCCTGCCGGGAACGCTACCGCAGAGGCCACATCGTCCGGCTGACCACGTCGATTCAGGCATTGGCGCGCCACCTGTAGATCGAGGGTAGCGGGGGCGGGGAACTTCTCCACCGTGGCCGGCACGTCCAGCACCCAGGTGGTCTCGTTGGGGGCGAAGTCTCCGACCGTGCTGAACGACAGCGTCCCGACGGGACGGGATTCCTGAAGGTCTCGGCTGACGGGTCGCTGAAGTTGGCGTTCCAGGCCAGAGTCGTCTGCGTGGTGAAGCCAACGCCAGGTCACCGTAGCGCTGGGTCTTGATCGCCGTTGTTTCGCCGGGCAGCCTGTCGGTCTGCTCTGCGGTCGCGCCGGGTGCGCTGCGCAGCGTGGCCGCGGCCACGGTGACTTCTGCGGGTGTGGGCTTGGCGGTCGTCTTGGTCTTGTCGGCCTGAGTGCCGTCGGTGGTCCCATTCGCACCGGGACGGGCCAGACGATTTCCTCGCACAAGACTTCAGGGCTCATCAGCCCGGCCGGGACCGGCCTACTTGTGCTTGTCCTTATCGACCGGGGTCTGCCCATCGGCCGCGCAGCAGGGCGCGGAGCTCTGCCTCGTGGTATCGGCCGGTGGCCACCTGGAGTACGAGTGGATGGGGATCGGGACGGCGCGGCAGCGCGGGACGGGGCCACCGTGCCGCCGCGCCAGCTCATAAGACCGGTACGGCGGCCGGTCGTAGATCGGCCAACTGGACGATGAGCTGGGTGGCCAGCGCTCGGCCAAGCAGGTGAGGCTCGTCCAGACCCACGCCGATCTGATGCTGGATCTCCACCGCCCGGCCGTCGTCCTCGCCGTACAGGTTGGCCAGCACTCCGATCGGGTGGCAATCGCCCACGGTGCAGACGACCGGTGATCCCTTGCGCAGGTGCGGGCATCTGGACAGTGCCTCAGGGATGTGCGCCCTGCATGTGGGCGGGCTGGTCACGGGCCAGGTGGCCGGCAGACCATCGGGAGGTGCGGAGGGGATGATCCACCAGGTACGGCCAGGCTCGTCGGGATCCGCCGCGTTGTCACCGCATACCCGGCACAGCCGCCGGAGCATGCATCGGCGTTACCGCAGCGTATGAATCATGTGCCACAAGATCTGCCGACCCGGGGCGAGACCGCACCGAGCCCACAGCACCCCGAACATCCGGTCCTGTGGCGTGGCGTCGGTGTAGGTCAGCCGGGGCCCATCGAAGACCAGCGGGAGTGGCACCTTCGCTTCCTCCGAGTACGGAGTGACGTACGGCTTGCGGAGCGGGGCGGCTATGACGGCCTCCGGGGTGCTTTCGCCGTGCGTCGTCATGATGGCACGCTCCGGTAAGGGTGACGCGGGGCCTGTGCGGGAACTGCGGCGCGGCGGCGGGTGCCTGGGAAGCGGGGCTGCCGCCGTGCCTGCTCGGGGAAGACCAGGACGCTCACGCCGGGGCGGACGCCTGATGCGAGTTGGTCAAGGTCATGGCCGTCTCGTGCATCTGGGCTTCGAGGTCCTCGGGGGCGGCCGCCTGGACGATTACCGGTTCGGGTGTCGGCCAGGCCGCGATGGCATAGAAGAGGCGGGAGTGCGCGCCGTACAGGATGGTCCATCCCGGCCATGCCTGGGTCAGGCGCTCGGCTTCGGCGCGGGCCGGGCCGTCCCACAGGCGAGGGGTGACGGTGGCGGGAACTAGGCCGTTGCGGTGCCGTCCGGAAGCGCGGCCAGAACGTCGCCTGATCACGATGCCACCCGTTTGGCTGCCTCCCAGGCGGCGCTTTCTTGTCGCTCGACCTCGGCCAGCAGGTCGTCGAAGGTATCGGCGTCCACCGTACGGAAAGGGGGCTGCCTCAGGCCTGTGCCTTTCACCGAGCTGTCAGGGAAGGGCTCTTCGCGGCTGGCCCAGAACCGTCCGCCATCGCTGAGAATCACCCGCCAGCCCGGGATAGTCGGTTTGGGTACGGTGGCCCTAACATCACTCACGGATCGCACTCCTTTGCGATCAAGGACCCGCCCAGACGTCGCGAGCGTCGGGCGGGTCCGTCTTATGCGGTGGGGAAGAGGCGTCTGGAACCCGCAGTGCGAGAAGGACGGCCGCCGTGGGGGCGTAACGACGCCGCACGTGGCGCAGGGCATGGGCATCGGCGGTGCGTCGGTGAAGCAGTCGCAGCCGCTTATCTCCGTTGTCGGCCGGTCGAGGACCGGAGCACTAGGGTTGGTCATGGGTCAGGACTCACTTCCTGATCAAGGGCCTGTCCCGACGGTCGCAACGTCGGGCAGGTCCGTCTTGTGCTCGGAGCGGCACCGAAGTCCCAACCCCGACTACACAGAGACCGCATGATTCATAACGCTCGGTAACCATACTGCGATTCGCGAAATGCGGCAAGACTGTTATCGTCAGCGGCACGAACCTCTTGATCGGCAGGCCATGCCGCTTAACGGGTACGGTGGGCTGCCAGAGGCCTTCGCGACGAGGGAGGAGCGCATGGCGGACACCACTTGGAGCAGCGTTTCCACGCCCTACATACGGCCACGAAAATCAGGAGAACCAGACGCTTGGGCCGAAGAGGCCGCTCAGCACGGTCATACCGGTACGCACCAACTTCGCGAGGTTGCCGAGGTTCAGCCACCGCACGAGGTTGCCCAGGCACTCAATCTCAGCCGGGGAGACGCCGCGATCGTCAGGCGGCGTCTGGTGTTGCTGGATGGGCGGCCGGTAGAGCTCGCCGACTCCTACTACCCGGTGGCGATCGCCGGCGGCACGCCACTCGCCGAGATGCGCAAGATCCCTGGCGGAGCCGTCACCATGCTCGCCAAACTCGGTTATGAACCGCGTGCGGCAGAGGAGGGCGTCAAGGCACGTCCCGCGACAGATCAAGAGCGACAGTTGCTCGAGATCCAACCGGACGAGTGGGTCTTGGTTCTTACTCGGATCCTGCGGACCAACGATGGCACACCGATTGAAGCCACCGTGATGACGATGATCGCCGACGGTCGCGAACTGCGCTACAAAATGATCATGTAATGGGAGGCTCGACAATCTTGGCAAGGCGGCCGGACCCTCGTCCCAGGCATCAGCAGATCGCGGCGGAGCTGCGTGCCCAGATCATGTCCGGCGCGCTGAAGACCGGCGAGCAGTTGCCTTCCACTCCACGCCTGGTCGCGCGTTTCAACGCAGCCAATGCGACGATCCAACGCGCCCTGCAAGCGCTGAAGGACGAAGGATTCGTACGCAGCCATGCAGGCAAGGGGGTCTATGTACGCGCCAAGCAACCCTTTGTCGTCGAGGCCACGGCCTACAGGTCCCCTGCGCCGCGCGGCTACACCTACGAACTGCTCCAGGTCAGCGAGCTGGAGCCGCCAGCTGACGTCGCCGCAGCGCTCGCGCTCGATGACGGTGAGCTGGTCGTCATGCGTCACGGGCTACTGCTGCACGACGGCGACCCGGTTGAACTGTCGTGGTCCTACTACCCGCTCAGCATCGCCGCCGGAAGTCCTTTGGCGGGTCGAGGAAAGATCCGCGGAGGTGCACCTCAGGCTTTGACCGATCTCGGATTCCCGCAGCGGCACTTCCAGGATCGCCTATCCGTTCGGCAGCCCACGACGGAAGAAGTCGAAGGGCTGGACTTGCCGACCGACGTCCCGGTGTTCCGGCAGTTCCGGGTGATCTACAGTAACAACAACCGACCGGTGGAGGTCTCGATCCTGATCAAGGGTGGCCACCTCTACGAGCTGTCGTACCATCAGTCCACCGGCTGACGAGAGCATCCGCGCCGGGTTGCCCAGAAGGGACGCTGATGCTGGTGATCTGGCCGCGATCGAAGCGGCCGAGGGAAACCCGGAAGCCGCGTGCGCTCGCGCCGGCGAGGCCCTCGACCAGCTCGCGGTCACCTGGTATGCGACGGGCATGGAACGGATCCGCGAAGTACGGCGATCCCTTGAGCGGTGGGCCGACCTCGACTGCGTCCTTCAGCTGGACGATCACCTGTACGAATGGCGCACGACTCTCACCGCGCCGAAGACGGCGCTGAAGGTGTGCCGGGGAACGCCGAGCCAGTCCGCCCAGGTGCCGTATTCGCGGGTCTCGTCCACAAGACACTCGCCAACATCGAAGACGACAGCTCGAATCATGTCCGCGGCCTACGATGAACCCGATCGAGCCAGTGGTTGCCCTTCTTCGGTCGAGGCGGACGACGAGTCCGCGGCCGAGCGCCTGGGAATTGGCCGACCGCGTGACTCGTGCGTCCCTCGCCATGGGGATACCGCACCGCACACGGTAATTCGCCCATACGGTTTTGGCGTCGGTGGATTTACCTATATCGCCCTATAAAGGAGGGCCGAATTCCAGGTGCTCCTTGGTGGTAGCCCCGCGCTCCAGGCAGGGAACGCGGGGTTTCGGCTCCCAGGAACAGCTCGCGCGTGGTCGCTGTGCCCAGACCTCGACTCGCTCGCCTTGCCACCAGCGTGGATGTGCTGGAGGCAAGCTCTGAGCTACCCCACCGGACTTGTCGTCCTCCACTGGCGCGGACGCGTTGTCACCGGGGATGTGCTTACTCCTGCAGGATGGAGAGGGCTCGGGATGGGCACAGGGTGACGGCGTGGCGCGCCTGTGAGGCGCCCCGGCCGTCGGGGTGATCGGTCAGCAGGGCCACGATGCCGTCGTCGTCTTGGTCGAAGACGGCCGGCTCGGTCAGGACGCATTGGCCGGAGCCGACGCAGAGGTCGGTGTCGGCTTTGATCCGCATCATGTCCTGCTCACCAGGTGACCGGGAGTTCGTGAACGCCGTAGATGACGGCGTCGGTCTTGAACGGCAGGTCCTCGGTCGGTGCGGCGAGCCGCAGGGTGGGGATGCGGCGGAACAGCGTGTCGAAGACGATCTGCAGCTCCATCCGGGCCAGGTTCTGGCCCAGGCACTGGTGCGGGCCGAATCCGAAGGCGAGGTGGTGGCGGGCCCCGCGCTCGACATCCAGTTCGGCCGGATCCTTGAACGCCGCCGGGTCCCAGTTGGCCGACAGGGTCGAGACGATGACGCCTTCGCCGGCCTTGATGCTCGTCCCGCCGATCTCCACATCTTCGGTGGCCACCCGGGAGGTGACCCCGTCGGCGATGGTGAAGTAGCGCAGCAGTTCCTCCACGGCCATGGGCGTCTTGTCCGGATCGGCGGTGATCAGGGCCAGTTGCTGCGGGTGGGTGAGCAGCGCGACCACGCCGAGCGAGATCATGTTCGCCGTGGTCTCGTGTCCGGCGGTCAGCAGCAGGAAGGCCAGGCTCACCAGGCCCGCGTGGTCGAGGGTGCCCTCCTGGCGTTGCCGGGCGATCTGCCGGCTGAACAGGTCGTCGCCGGGTTCGGACTCTTTGCGGGTGACCAGGTCGTCGATGTAGGCGCGCAGTTCGGCGAAGGCTCGCCGGCGGTCTTCCAGCGAGGTCCGGCGCACCATCATGGTGGTGCGGCTTTGGAAGAAGTCGTGGTCGGTGTAGGGGACGCCGAGCAGTTCGCAGATCACCAGTGAGGGCACTGGCAGGGACAGCGCCTGCACCAGGTCGACCGGCTGCTGGTCGGTGGCGAGCATGTCGTCGATGAAGTGGTCGACGATGTCCTGGATCCGCGGGCGCAGCGCGGCCAGCCGCCTGACGGTGAACTCGCCGATCACCGGACGGCGGGCCGCGGCGTGTTCCGCGCCGTCCATTCCGAGCATCAACGGCGGCTGGCTGCGCAGCTGTTGCAGGGTCGCCGCATCGAGGGTGAAGAGCGGGAAGCCCTCCTTGCGCTTGTCGGAGGAGAAGCGGCCGTCGGCGAGGACGGCACGGCCTTCCTCATGCCCGGACACCCACCACGCCTCGCCGCCGCTGGTCAGACGGACCTTGTTGATCGGTGCCTGCTCGCGCAGCCGTTCGTAGGCGGTGGGCGGGGCGAACGGGCAGCCACGCTCGATTGGCAGCTTTAGGCCGGTGAGTTCGCCGGCAACGCTCTTCGTCATGAAGGACCTCCCAGTAATAGATCTGGCGGAGTTCGTTGTGCTTGTGGCGGCCTCGGGTGGTGTGATCGACACTGCTGGCACTGGTTTCACAGCCTGACGGGCCGTCATGCGCAGGCTGGGTCGCCGTCAGATCCAGGCCGCTTCGAGGTTGCGGGCCGGCTCGTCGCTGGTGTTCATCGCAGGGTGAGCGGGGTCTCGGAGGCGACGCGGGTCAACTTCTGCGGGTTGCGGACGTAGTAGAGGCCGGTGATGCGGGCGTCCTCGACACGGATCGTCAGGACGCCGTCGAGCTCGCCGTCCAGGCGTACGACCAGTGCCGGGTTGCCGTTGACCACGGTGGCCTGGCAGGTGATCGCCGCTTCCACCTTGGCGGAGCCGCCGAGGTAGAAGCGGGCCACCTTCTCGGCGCCGATGACCGGCCGTGGCGCGGCCCGCTTCACGCCGCCGCCGTCGCTCACCAGGACGACCTCGGGAGCAAGCACATCGAGCAGGCCCTGCAGGTCCCTGGTTTCGAGCGCGTGCTGGAACGTCTCCAGAGCCGCCTGGGCCTGGCTTGGGGAGACCGCCTCACGAGGGCGACGGGCGTCGACGTGCCGGCGGGCGCGGTGCGCGATCTGGCGGACGGCCACGGGGCTCTTGCCGACGGCGGCGGCGATCTCCTCATAGCTGACGTCGAAGACCTCGCGCAGCACGAACACGGCACGTTCGGTCGGTGAGAGGCTCTCCAGGACGAGCATGAGCGCCATCGACACGCTCTCGGCGAGCTCGGCGTCCTCCGCCACGTCCGGCGTGGTGAGCAGCGGCTCGGGAAGCCAGGGGCCGACGTAGGTCTCCTTGCGGCGTTTCATGCTACGCAGCCGGTTGAGCGACTGCCGGGTGGTGATCCGGACCAGGTAAGCACGCCGGTCGGACACCTGACTGACGTCGACCTTGACCCAGCGCAGCCAGGTTTCCTGCAAGACGTCCTCGGCGTCGGCTGCCGAGCCGAGCATCTCGTAGGCGACGGTGAACAGCAGGTTGCGGTGGGCAACGAAGGCCTCAGTGGCGGAGTCCATCCGGCCGCCACCTAGGGGCGGCCCGACGAGGCCCGATGTTGCCTCGCTGCGCTTGTTCATTGCCGGCTCCTGCTCGTTCGCTTCTCACCTTGCTCTGCGCACAAGACACCGGCCCTCATCGCCGTGTGACACCCGTGACGGGTGGCGTACGTCACATGACCGCGCTGTCACAAAGTCCGGGTCACCGGTGCCTCATGGTCGTCAGGACGCCGCGCGAACGATCCACGCGGTACCACGACTTCACGAGTGATCGCCTTGGCCCCGTTGCGTGGTAACCGCCTCGCAACCGCCACCGCAGAAAGAACGGTAAGACATCATGAGCAAGGTCTGGTTCGTCACTGGTTCGTCCCGCGGCCTCGGCCGCGAATTCGTCGAGGCCGCCCTGTCGCGTGGCGACAAGGTGGCCGCGACCGCCCGCAGCACCACAAGCCTTGACGAGCTGGTCGCTGCCTACGGCGACGCGGTGCTCCCAATCACGCTGGACGTGACCGACAAGGCCGCCGTCTTCGAGAGTGTGAAGCAGGCCGCAGAGCACTTCGGCCACCTGGACGTCATCGTGAACAACGCCGGCTACGCCCAGATGGGCGCGATCGAGGAGCTGACCGAGCAGCACCTGCGCGACCAGCTGGAGACCAACCTGTTCGGCGCGGTCTGGGTGATCCAGGCCGCCCTGCCGTACCTGCGCGAACAAGGCGCGGGACACATCATCCAGCTGTCCTCGGCCGCCGGGCTCATCGCGATGCCCCTCGGGGGCGCCTACCACGCCTCCAAGTGGGCCCTGGAGGGCCTGAACGAAGCGCTCGCCGCCGAGGTCGCCGACTTCGGCATCAAGGTGACCGTCATCGAGCCCGGCGGCTTCGCAACCCGCTCAGGCAAGAACCCCGACCCCCTCAACAACGGCCACATGGCCCAGCCCAACCCGATCTACGACGGCTTCCGCCGGCGCATCGCGGGGTTCGCGGGCAAGCAGCCCGCCGGCGACCCGGCCGCCGCCGCCCAAGCACTCCTCAAGCTTGTCGACGCCGACAACCCGCCCCTGCGGATCCTCTTCGGGCAGGGCTTCTACCCGATGATCCAGCAGGCCTACGCCGACCGGATCAAGACCTGGGCCGACTGGCAGGACCTGTCGGCGCAGGCTCACGGCAACCTCGACCAAGAAGATCAATGACCCTCCGCCGACCCCCACACGCTCCGACGTCACCAGAGTTTCCTGCCCACGTGGACGCGCCTCGGCCGATGACGCCGGCCACGCGAACAGGTGTATTTCACCAGCTAGAGATAAGGAACTCGGATGAAAAGACAGCAACGTCGATCAGTCGCGGCGCTCGCCGACACCACCTCCGGCTTCTGGACCAGCCCCACCAGCGGGCAACGGACGGCGACTGGTGCCAGCGCTGATACCGCTGCCCGAGTACTCACAGACGTCCCGTAGAAGGAGCGACATATGAAGCACCGCATCGCCGTCCTCGGCGCCGGCTATGCCGGGGCCTATGTGGCTGGGAACCTGGCCCGCCGGCTGTCCCCGGCGGACACCGAGATCACCGTGGTCAACGCCGAGCCGGACTTCGTCGAGCGGCTGCGGCTGCACCAGCTCGCGGCCGGTCAGGAGGTCGAGGCTCAGAAGCTCGCCGACGTCTTCGCGGGTACGGGCATACGGCTGCGCCTGGCCCGTGTCACCGCCGTCGACCCCGAGCGCCAGGTCGTCGCCGTAGCCGACGCCGACGGCGGTGGCGAGCTCGGCTACGACACGCTTGTCTACGCGCTCGGCAGCCACGTCGCTGACCGCGGCGTCCCCGGCGTGGCCGAGCACGCCTTCAACGTCACCAGCCGGCCCTCGGCGCTGCGCCTGCGCGAGCGCCTGGACAGCCTGGAAAGGCGGGGCGAAGGCGGGAGCGTGCTGGTCGTCGGCGACGGGTTGACCGGCATCGAGACCGCCACCGAGATCGCCGAATCCCGGCCCGGCCTGTCGGTGGCGCTGGTCGCTTGCGGCGAGCTGGGCGCCCGGCTCTCCGCCGGAGCCCGCAGCCACCTGCGCCAAGCCTGCGACCGGCTGGGCATCACCGTCCTGGAGCACACCAGCGTCGAAATCGTCGAAGCGACGCGGGTGCTGTGCGCCGACGGCACCGCCCTGGCGTCCGACGCAACCGTGTGGACGGCCGGGTTCGCGGTCAACCCCATCGCCGCCGCCGGCGGGCTGGAGGTCACCGAGAACGGCCAGATCGTCGTCGATCGCACCATGCGGTCGGTCTCGCACCCGAACGTCTACGCCGCCGGCGACAGCGCCTACGTCATCGGTGACAACGGCCGGCCGCTGCCGATGTCCTGCGCTTCGGCCGGCTACACCGGCCGGCAGGCCACGGGCGCGATCGTGGGACGCCTGACCGGCCGCAAGATTGCGAACATCAAGCTGGTCTACCCGGGCAACCACATCAGCCTCGGGCGGCGGGACGGGATCCTGCAGATGGTCGACGACGAAGCGCAAGCAAAGCCGACGTATGTGGGCGGCCGGAAGGCCGCACGGATCAAGACGGGCATCCTCAAGATCTCGCTGTGGGGCATCTCGCACCCGACCTTCGGCCTGCCCAAGCGCAAGCGCCGCCTGGCCGCCGCGCCTGATGCGTCCGCTGAGAAGGCGGTCGTGTAGCCGCCATCGGTCAGCTCGGCGAGCCGGTGGAACCGGCAAGGAAACTCACCCGGGCGGGGGAGCCCGATCACTCCGAAGGGCGAGGGAATCAACGCACCACCGTGGAATGGTCAAGCCATAACACTTATGAGCAACAAGGAAACGCATCATGACCGTCGAAGCCATGGCCAGTCGGCACACAGGTGCCGAGGAGCAACCGCGAGGCCGCTGGGCCGCATACATGGCGAGCGTCGGTGCGGTCGTGTACGGCCTGCCCCATCTGTGGTGGGGCATGGGGATCTCAGCGACGTTCCCCGGCGACTTTCAGGCCGCCACCGCGGCCGGTGACGCCGGCATCGGCTACTGGGGATTCGGCGTGTTCTCCATAATCGCCGCGGTGGGCCCGCTCGCCCTGGTCCAGAGGTGGGGGCGGATCTTCCCCCGATGGCCGGTGCTGATCCCGTCATGGACGGTGTCGGTGGCGTTGACGTTCTGGGGCTTGGGCTACTTCTACATGAGGTACTTCCTGGCAGTCGGACGCCTGCAGCCGACCCCGCGCTTCGCCGTTCAGGACGCCGATCCCCAGGCAGTCTGGGGGCTGCTCTGGTACGCCGACTTTCTCATGCTCGGCATCGCCCTGGGAGTGGCGACCTGGCACTACCAGCGTCGGACACGGACGACACGGACTCCCTGAAAGAACTGCCCGTGGCGTTCTGGGCCTCCGCTGACCGGATAGCTGTGGGCGAACCACTGCATCACGTCGGGATCGTGGTTCCAGCGATAGTGGGCCGCCGCGTCGGAGGGTTCCATAGGGCGCAGCCGTACGAGATCTCCGGTCAGCAAATTGTGTGCTCCGTTCGTCATTCAGGCGTGCGGAACCACGACAGCGGCGCGGCTGCCCGGCTGACAACAGATTTTCGCGATCAACGCGATGGACCCCGGGTCGGCAGTCCGCGCCGGATCCTGGCGAACCGTGTCACCAACCTGCCAAGACAGCACCCCAGACGCATCCGGACGGCGAGAGCCGACCTCCCGAGACCTCTTCGGCACCTGACACGACGACAGGAAGCGTTCGTATCACCTGTTCGCAAGCCGAATATCGTCGCCGCTGACGGGGATGCCGGTGTTCATGGGAGAAACCATGATCGTCTTGAGACGGGCGATCCAAGTCGCCGTACTTACTCTTCTGGTCATCCCGATCACCGCCGTCATCGCCACCCCGCAGGCGGCGGCCGACCCCCGCAAGCGATCACAGGGCTATGCCTCTGTCATGGCCCGTCGCATGCTGACCCACCTGGAAGTCGCCAAGCCCTTGTCGATCCGCGGCTACAGCCACAAGCGATTCCAGCCCCGGTGGGCGCACCACAGAGGAAAGTGCAGCACACGAGAGACGGTTCTGGCCCGCGACGGGCGACGCGTGCGGAAGAACGCGGCCTGTCACCCCGTCAAGGGCGTCTGGTACAGCCCGTACGACGGCAAGTGGCTGAAGAGTGAAAAGCACGTCGACGTCGACCACGTCGTGCCGCTGGCATACGCCTGGCGCTCGGGTGCCAGCAGGTGGAGTCAGGCGCGGCGGCGGGCCTTCGCCAACGACCTCACCCGCCCAGAACTGGTCACCGTCAGCCACTCCGCCAACATCGCCAAGGGAGGCCAGGGCCCGCAGAGCTGGCGTCCGCAGCGCCGCGGCTACTGGTGTCATTACGCAACCTCGTGGATCACTGTGAAACACCACTACCGGCTCTTCGTGACCCGTAAGGAGAAGACAGCTTTGCTCAGCATGCTCGGTACCTGCCGGAACTGACGATCACGCCGGCCATGACCGCCATGAAGGGAACGGCAACGGGATGCTCACGAGGCCGTGAGCATCCCGCCTGGCGGCTCGGCTGCGTTATCGCGACGGCAGGCCGCGTTCCGCGCGCGACACAGCGCACAAGTGACGGGGCCGGTGTCCGCCGTGCCCTCTCGCAGTTCTTCGGACAGGTGCGCCTGTGCCCGACCGGCCGTGGTCACGATGTCAGCTCGCCGCCAGGGCCACGGTAGGGGGCAGGCGGGAGGCCCTGATCGCCGGGTAGATCCCGGCGATCGCGCCGACGGCCAGCGTGGCGGCGAAGGCGCCGGCCAGCACCCAGGCGGGCACCGTGGGCGGCCAGCCCTGCGACATCGCGTACCCGGTGGTCACCAGGCCGCCGAGCGCGAGCCCTGCCACCCCTCCGAGCACCGACAACAGCAGCGACTCCATCAGGAACTGGATCCTGATCTGCCCCCGCGTGGCCCCGAGCGCCCGGCGCAACCCGATCTCCTTGCGGCGCTCCAGCACCGAGATCACCATCGTGTTGGCCACGCCCACGCCGCCGACGAGCAGTGCGACTGCGCCGAGTCCGAGCAGCAGGTCGGTGAAGGTGCCCGCGGCGGCCGCACGGGCGGCCAGCGCGTCCGACGGGCGGGAGACCGCGATCTCGTGCGGCCGCTCCGGGCTGACCGTCCGTGCGAGCATGCCCCTGACCTGCTCCACCGATTCCTCGCTCGACCGTTCATAGACGGTGGTGGGATGGCCGTCGAAGCCGAGCCGTTCCTGTGCCGCCGGGAACCCGATCAGCGCGGTCCGGTCGATCTCCGGCGCGAGCGGCAGCGAGGCGAGGATCCCGGTCACGGTGAACCACCGGTCGCCCACCCACACCTGCACTCCGGTACGGCTGACGCCGAGCCGCTGGGCGGCGACCGCGCCGAGGACGACGGCGGGCTGGCGGGCGATCGCCTCGTCGAGCCATCGTCCGGTGCCCACCCGTCCGTCGAGCGTGTTCAGCAGATCCAGGGAGGTGGCCTGGACGGTCAGTCCGCCGGTTTCCTCCTTGGGGATGCGGTCGGTCCTGCGGACGCTCACGTTCACGGTGCCGGTGGCGCTGGCGTCGGTGACGCCGGAGATCCTGCGGACCATGAGCGCGGCGTCCGGGTGCAGCTTGACCGGGTCGCCCGTGAGCGACTTGCCGGGTTCCACCCGTAGCAGGTTGGTGCCGAGCTGGTCGAGCCGGCGCAGCAGCTGTTCCTGGCTGGACGCGGAGATGCCGATCACCGCGATCATCGTCGCGATGCCGATGGCGATGCCGAGCGCGGACATCACCACGCGCGAGGTTCTGGCCCGCAGGCCTGCGGCGGCGACTCTGGCCACGTCGTGCGGCCGCAGGCGGGCGGGTGTGAGCGAGGTCATGACTCCTCCCTGATGGTGCCGTCCTGGATGCGGACCCGTCTCGGGCACCACTGGGCGATGTCCATGTCGTGGGTGATCATGACGATGGTGGTGCCCGAGACGTGGAGCTCGCGCAGGATGGCGAGCACCTGCCGGCCCGAGGCGGAGTCGAGGTTGCCGGTGGGTTCGTCGGCCAGCAACAGCGGTGGGTCGCCGACGACGGCTCGGGCGATGGCCACGCGCTGCTGTTCGCCGCCGGAAAGCTGGTGTGGACGGTGGTGCAGCCGGTGGGCGAGGCCGACGCGTTCCAGCGCCGCCCGGGCGCGTTCGCGGCGTTCGGCCGGCGGGCATCCTGCGTAGAGGAGTCCGTCGGCCACGTTGTCGACGATCGGGATCCCGGCGGCCAGGTGAAACTGCTGGAAGACGAAGCCGAGGTGGAGCGCGCGCAGGGCGGACAGCTGGCGGTCGGTCAGCGTGCCGATGTCGTGCCCGGCGACGCGGACGGTGCCGGATGTGGGGCGGTCCAGGGTGCCGAGGAGGTTGAGCAGCGTGGACTTGCCCGACCCGGATGGACCGATGATGGCCAGCAGCTCGCCCTTGGCGACCTTCAGGTTCACGCCGCGTAACGCTTCGACGGTGTCGTTGTGGCGTTTCCTGACGTTCTCGACCTCAATGATCATTTGGCGGGCACCCCGACCTTCATTCCCGCTTCCAACCCGGGGCCGGAGATTTCGACGCGGCCTCCGCCGTACATGCCGGTCTTGATCGGGACGACGCGTCCGCCGATCTCCACGCCATAACCACCGCCGGCGGTGGCCAGCAGCGCTTCCACGGGGACGCTGAGGATGTTGCGTCTGCTGACGCTCTCCAGCAGCACGGTGACGGGTGTCTGGTCGGCGAGCCCGCTCTTGACCTTGGCGAGCCGGACGCCGACGTCAACGGTGGCGGTGCCCTCGTGCGGCTTGGCCACGGCGCCGACCGTGACCACTTTCCCGGCGACCGTGCCGCCGCCGGGCAGTTCCACCTTCACCTTGGCGCCTTTCCTGGCCTGCGCCTGGTCGGCGACGTCCAGGTCGAGGTGGACGAGGCGGTCGGTGCCGGTCACGGTGAACACCTGGCGGCCGGGTGAGACGCTGTCGCCGACGGCCACGTCCGCCTTCGCGACCCTGACCTTCGACGGCAGGAACACGACCTGTCCGGCGTCTACGACTCCGGTCTGCGGGAGGCCGACGCGTTTCTGCCACGCCCGTACGGCACGCACGGTGGCCCACGAGAACCGGTCGTCGACGGTGACGTTCTCGCCGTGGCCAAGCGCTTTCAGGGCCCTCTCCAGTTGGCGGACGTCGGGCCCGTCCTTGACGCCCTGGCTGAGCGGCCGGTAGATCGGCAGCTTGCCGTACATCAGCACGACGGGCTTGCGGTCCACGCGATAGAGCACCTGCCCCTGGCGCAGGATCCGGCCAGGGGCGGCCACCGACGTGACGGTTCCGGTGGTCTGGCCGCGCACGACCTGCTCTCCCGCGAAAGTGATCTTGCCGGAGAGCGAGACCGTGTCGGTCAGGTCGCCGCGGATGATCTCCGTCGTGGCCTGCGGCGATGGTGGGGCGGCGGCAGCCGTGTCACTCTTGCCGCCCATGGACAGAGCCGCGGCGGTTCCCGCCGCTGCTGTGGCGGCCGCGACCAGGCCGACGAGCACGCGCTTCATCGTTCTTCCTTTCATCGAGGCAGCAGGTGAACGCACTCGCTTTGCGCCTTCTCGAAGGCCGCGCGGTCCTTGTCGCCGACGGAGACCTGGTACTGGCCGGTCTTGGGGTCGGGGTCGTAAACCTTCATGCCACGCTCGCGCATGCACTTGGCGAACTTGGTCACCGCGTCGACATAGGCGGTGTCGACCTTCTTGGCCAGCCCTCCGGCCTCCCTCCACTTGGCGCAGGTCTGCTGTGCCTTGTTGAAGGCGTCAACGTCCTTGATCGCGTAGCCCGCGCTGCCGATGGTGTCCGGGTAGTCGCCGATGCCGTTGTCACGCATGCACTGGGCGAACTTCACCTCGGCGTCGGAGGCGGAGATCGGCTGCTGGGCCGGGGGCGAGGCCTGCCGGCCACCGCCGGAACACGCGGTGGCCAAGGCGAGCAGGAGCAAGGCGGTGAACTTCTTCATGGTCCCTCGATTCGGTCGGCATTGAATGCGAGATCGAGTAGACCCGGATCGCCTTAACATGACGGTTACGCAATCCTGTTATGTCGGCGTTATACCGCGTACGGGAGATTTGGCGCGCTCAGATGAAGGAGGAACTCCCTTGCGCGTGCTGATCGTCGAGGACGAGGAGATGCTCGCGGACTCGATCGCCGAAGGACTGCGTGCCGAAGCACTCGCCGTGGACGTCGCCTACGACGGGGAGACCGCGCTTGAACGCCTCGGCGTCAACGACTACGACGTGCTCGTCCTGGACCGTGACCTGCCCGGCGTGCACGGCGACCACGTCGCCCGGACCGTGGTCGAATCCGGGTCCGCCGTGCGGGTGCTCATGCTCACCGCCGCCGCGGACGTGTCGTCCAGGGTCGTGGGGCTGTCGTTGGGCGCCGACGACTACCTCACCAAGCCGTTCGCCTTCGAAGAGCTGCTGGCCCGCATCCACGCGCTGGGCCGGCGCGCGCACCGTGCCGACCGGCCGCAGCTGGAACGCTCCGGGATCCGGCTCGACCAGGCCCGCCGCGAGGTCTACCGCGACGGGCATTACGTCGCACTGGCCCGCAAGGAGTTCGCCGTGCTCGCCGAGCTGCTGAAGGCCGGCGGCGCCGTCGTCTCCGCCGAGGAACTGCTGGAGAAGGCCTGGGACGAGAACGCCGACCCCTTCACCAACACCGTGCGGGTGACGATGATGCGCCTGCGCCGCAAGCTGGGCGAGCCGCAGGTCATCGAGACCGTTCAGGGAGTGGGGTACCGGATCCCTTGACTTCCTTCCCACGGCTGAAGCCCGGGGTCTCCACGCTCAAGGAGTTTCGATGAAGCTGTCCATCCGCCTGCGGCTCACGCTGCTCTACGGCGGGGTCTTCTTCGTCGCAGGCCTGCTGCTGCTGGGCATCAGCTACGTGATCGTCCGCGGCATTCTGGACGACACCCGCCTCAGGATGCAGGCCGCCCCCGAGTTCGTGCCCAACCACGCCATCCTGGAGCCGAGCGGGAGGATGGTGCTGGTCAACGTCTCCATGCGGGACATGCTCAACGCCCAGCAGAACTACGAGCAGGCGACGATGACTCGCTTCCTCCTCCAGGCCGGGCTGGTCGTCGCCCTGCTGGGGGCGCTCGCCATGACCGCGGGCTGGGTGCTGAGCGGGCGCGTCCTCAAGCCCCTTTACCAGGTCACCGACACCGCGCGGCGGGTCGCCGGCGGCCACAACCTCAATGAGCGCATCGCCTACACCGGCTCCAACCACGATGTGAAGGACCTGGCCGACGCTTTCGACGTGATGCTCGCCCGTCTGGCCCACGCCTTCGACGTGCAGAAGCGGTTCGTCGCCAACGCCTCCCACGAGCTGCGCACACCCCTGACGATCAACCGGACGCTGGTGGACGTGGCCCTGCGCAGGTCCGACGCCACCCCTGACACCCAGCGGCTCGGCGAATCGCTGCTGGTCGTCAACACCCGGCACGAGCGTCTCATCGACGGCCTGCTCGCGCTGGCCGAGAGCGACAGACCCGTCCTGGACCGTCATCAGCCCGTGGACCTCGCCGAGGTCGCCTCCTACGTCGTCGACCACGCCGGGGAGGAGGCCGACGCCAAGACCGTCGTCCTGCACCAGGCGCTGGCGCCCGCGCCGACCAAGGGCGACCCCATCCTGCTGGAACGGCTGGCGCAGAACCTCGTGGAGAACGCCGTCAGGCACAACGTCCAGGGTGGAGAGGTCTGGGTGACCACCAGGCTCAGCGGCGGTGAAGCGGAGCTGTCCGTGGCCAACACCGGCCCGGTCGTGCCCACCTACGACATGGAAACGATCTTCGAGCCGTTCCGCCGCCTGCGAACCGACCGGGTGCGCTCCGATCGCGGCGCCGGGCTGGGCCTGTCCATCGTGCGCGCCACGGCCCGAGCACACGGAGGTACGGTGGTGGCCGAACCGCGCGAGGAAGGCGGGCTGACAGTGACCGTGCGCCTGCCCTCATCGGCCTCGTCGCCCCTGCTGTGACAGCCTTCGCCCGCGTGATCTCTGGTTGCGCGGAGGACCTCATCGCGCTGTGCGGTGGTTGCCTCGCAGCGGTGGTTGCCTCGCAACGGCGTGGCGCGCTTTACCGCCCTCTTATCCGGGCTCCGGCCACAATGAAGGCTCGGATTGAGGCGTTGCTGTGCGAGTGCTGAACAAGGCGTGGGATGAGAACATTGACCCGTTCACGACTGTTGTGCGAGTCGCGACGATGACGCTGTGGCAAGAAGGCCGGCGGATCCCGGGTGATCGAGACGGCGCCGGGCGGGGACACAAGTTTTGAGCGAGCCGCCCCCTCCGGTGATCGGTCCCCATTCGCAGCGGTCCCAGCCTCCGGCGCCGACCGGGGCGCCGGTCTGGGACGGGCCGCCGCCGTCGTATTCCGCGTCGCTCCAGCGTTCTCCCCTGAAACGGATCAAGGGGCTACCGGGCAAGCTGAGCATCCGCTGGCGTCTCACGCTGACCTACGGGACGATGTTCTTCGTCGCGGGTTCGCTGCTCCTCACGGTGATGTACCTGTTGCTGCGCTCGGTGCTGAGTGACGTGCGGTTCTCGCTGGAGGTGCCCGCGGGCACTCCCGACACCCTGGTGGAGATCTGGCAGCATCAGATAGAGATCCAGGTCACCAAGCTGGATGAGCAGATCCTCCGCCTCATGGTCCAGCAATCGGCCCTGGTCCTGCTGGGCGTCGGCATCTTCGCGCTCCTGTTCGGCTATCTGGTCGCCGAACGGGCGCTGCGACCCGTCGCCAAGATGACCACCACGGCACGCAAGCTGTCGGAAAGCACCCTGGCCCACCAGCGCATCGATCTGCAGGGCCCCGACGACGAGCTGAAGGAACTGGCCGACACGTTCGACTCGATGCTGACCCGCCTCAACCTCGGCTTCGACTCCCAGCGCAGGTTCGTCGCCAACGCCTCCCACGAGCTCCGTACACCTCTGACGATCAACCGGACGGTTCTCGAAATCGCCCTGTCCGATCCGGAGGCCTCGGCGGACCTGCAGGCCCTTGGCCGTACCCTTCTGGAGGTCAACGCCCGCAACGAGAAGCTCATCGAAGGCCTGCTGCTGCTCGCCAGGAGCGAGCGAGAGCTGGCCGTACGAAAGCCGGTCGACGTCAACGACGTGGCGAAGACGGCGGTGGAGCAGCTCACCCCCATGGCCGAGCGGCACGGTGTGACCATCGTCACCGACCTCGCCGGCGCTCCGGCGCAGGGCGACCCGGTTCTCCTTGAACGCTCGGTCAGCAACCTGGTCGAAAACGCCATTAAGTACAACCTTCCTGAAAGCGGAAAAGTCTGGATCAGGACGGGGATTTTGGAGAATTCCCTCATTGTTCAGGTAGCCAACACCGGGCAGCACGTCCCGGCGTACGAGGTGAACAGCCTGTTCGAGCCGTTCAGGAGGCTTCATGCGGATCGCGTGGATTCAGCCAACGGATCAGGTCTGGGGCTGTCCATTGTCCGTGCGGTGGTACGGGCCCACGGCGGGGACGTGACCGCGGTGCCGCGTGACGGCGGCGGGCTGGTGGTGACCATAAGGCTCCCCGAACGCTGAGCTGGGCGATCGTCCGTGGTGAGACACGGCGATTCGGCTGATGCCGGGGGTGCAGGACACTCGTCAGTGGAAGTAGGCGCCAGCCGCCGGGGTCATCAGCAGGATGATGACGAGGATCGATCCCAGGGTCGCGAGCGGGAAGCGCACCAGGACCAGCGGGCGCAGCCAGGAGGGGAAGCCTGAACTCGCGGCGGCGATCACGGCGCGTGCGTCGATTTTCCGCACGGTGATGTCGCCGGACTTCTCGAAGGCGGCCCGGGTGTATCGGGTGGCCCAGACACGCGCTGACCGGCCGTCACGGTGCCGGGTCGTGACGGCGGCCGGAGGTCGTCAGGGATCGGCCTTGATCGATTCCACGCGATCGGCAAGGCTGGTCGGTGATAACGAACGTCCGTAACTGCTCACCGCCGGTAGCTGTTCACGGCCGGTATCCGTTCGTGCCGCAGGCCTGCGGCCCCGTAAGGAAGGGCGCTTGTTGACTTTCTCCCCAGAGCTGAAGTCCGGGGTCTCCACGCTCAAGGAGTTTCGATGACAGGTGAGGACTCTTTTCCCGACCCCACGGGCACCGTGACCACCGAAGAGCTCCAAATCCAGCTGCGGCGGCTCAAAGCATGGTCGGAACTGTCCTTCCGGGAGCTTGAACGCCGAGCGCACGCCGCCGGTGACGTCCTGCCCTGCAGTACCAGCTGGGAGATGCTCAACTCGCACCGGAATCGGCTACCTCGTGCCGAACTCGTCGCCGCGTTCACCCGGGCATGCGGGTGCACACCGGACCAGGTGGCCGCCTGGGTCGCGGCCCGCCGCCGGATCGCGGCGGCGGGTGTCACCGGAGACGACCAGGGTGGGGCGGGTGTCACCGGAGACGACCAGGGTGAGAAGCCGGTCGACCCCGTGGTGACACAGCACCCGAGCCCATCCGCTGACGCGGCGGGTTCGCTCGTCCCGCCCCTGCCCCCGCCCCCGTCTCCGCCCGCGAAAGTGGAGCGGGAGCGTCTTGGCGCCGCAGGGAGGATCAGGCATGGCCGGCGCTGGCTTGTGGTCGCCGGGCTGGTCATGCTGCTGGCCGGTACGGACATCGCGGTGAGCGGAGTTCGTACCGGTGAAGCCGATGAACAGATGCTGTTGTCGGACCGGTGTCCCGATCTGATGATGATCGGCACCTATGGGATCTGTGCCCAGGAACTTCAGCGGCAGCTTCAGAGAAAAGGCCTCAACCTGCCGGACGACGCATGGTTCGGACCGTTCACCAAGCAGCGGGTCATGGCCTTCCAAGCCTTCGCGAGGCTCCCCACGATGGGGGTGGCCGATCGCCAGACCAAACGCGCTCTGCTCGGGGAAAAGCGGATCTCACCTTCGCAATGGACCGCCGCGCAGACCGAACGGCGATTGCGAGAGGTCTTCTCCGAGGATCCGGATCGAGCGGTCGAACTGACTCGATGCCTGTCCTTCCTCGATCCGTTGTGGGTCGTGGCAGATAATCGCGGCGTGCGGCGGTGGGGGCTTTTCCAGTTTTCCGACCTGGAGCTTCTGGAACTGCGCGCTGACCCGGTGACGGCTTTCAACCCTGAGTGGAACATCCAGACGGCCCACAGGATCTGGCGCCGTGCCAAGAACTTCCGCCACTGGTCGTGTCGTCTGCCCGCCGGTGAGGCCGCTTTGCGGGCCGCTCTCCCTGACCGGTGATTCCGAAGCCGCCCCCGAAGGCGATCTGTTACGGGCAGGCGGCGCCGTCCCACAGGTCGGTGCTGTGGGCGTCGACGAGAGCGCCGATGCGGGTGAGGGCGTCGCCGATGGGCTGCGGGTCGAGGCGGCGTCCGTCACGCAGGCGCAGGGCGACGTGATCGGCGGCGGCTTCCTTGGCGCCGATGACGGCCTGGTAGGGCACGAGACGGGCCTCCCGGATGCGGGCGCCCAGGCTGCCGTGCTCCAGCCCGGAGACCTCGGCCCGCAGTCCGAGGCGGGCGCATCGCCGGGCGAGCACCTCGGCGTTCGGCAGTTCGGCCTCGGAGACCGGGAGGATCACCAGCTGGGTGGGGGCGAGCCAGGCGGGGAAGGCGCCGCCGTGCTGCTCGATGAGGTGGGCGACGGCTCGCTCGACGCTGCCGATGATGCTGCGATGGACCATGACCGGCCGGTGTTTCGCGCCGTCCGCACCGATGTAGTGCAGGTCGAACTGCTCGGGCTGGTGGAAGTCGACCTGGACGGTGGACAGGGTGGACTCCCGGCCGGCGCTGTCGGTGACCTGGATATCGATCTTGGGACCGTAGAACGCGGCTTCCCCCTCGGCCGCCTCGTAAGGCAGGCCGGAGCGGTCGAGGACATCGGTCAGCAGGGCGGTGGACCGCCGCCACATCTCGGGGGCGGCGACGTACTTCCCGCCGGGGCCGGGCAGGGAGAGCCGGTAGCGGGCCGAGGTGATGCCGAGCGCCTCGTACGCCCGGCGGATCATCTCCAGGGCCGCGCGCACCTCGTCGCTGACCTGGTCCAGGGTGCAGAAGATGTGCGCGTCGTTGAGCTGGATGGCCCGGACGCGGGTCAACCCGCCGAGCACGCCCGACAGCTCGGAGCGGTACATGCCACCCAGCTCGGCCATGCGCAGAGGCAGCTCGCGGTAGCTGTGCGAGCGGGAACGGTAGATCAGCGCGTGGTGGGGACACAGGCTCGGCCGCAGAACGATCTGTTCCGCCCCCAGGTCCATCGGGGGGAACATGTCGTCGCTGTAGTGCGACCAGTGCCCGGAGATCTCGTACAGCTCCCGCTTGCCCAGCACCGGCGAGTACACATGCCGGTAACCCGCCCGCCGCTCGGCGGTGCGGATGTACTCCTCAAGGGCATGCCGTACGGCCGCGCCGTCGGGCAGCCAGTACGGCAGGCCCGCGCCGATCAGGGGGTCGGTGTCGAACAGGTTCAGCTCGCGGCCGAGCTTGCGATGGTCATGCATGGCGGTCTCCTCGTGAACATCGGGCGAGTGACCGCAAGACGAAGCCCCGGGGCACTCGCCCCGGGGCTTCGGACTAAGACATCTGTCAGCGCGCCGGGACACTCTCCGGCGTCGTCGTCATAGCGGCGCGCATCATGCGGGGAACGGTAGCAGAGATCCATCGATCTTGAGGGGCCGCGAGAGCGGGGCGGTCGGGAATGATTCACGCCTGCTCGGGCTCCTTGAGCCCGAACTGCTCCAAGCAGGGCTCCAGCCCGCTGTCGGCGTCGTATCGGTGCCTGGCGTCCTCCACCGCCGAGAGGTGGGTGTCCGACCAGCTCACCAGGGTCGCGAAGACCGTGCTGAGCGTGAGTCCCAGCTCGCTGATCTCGTACTCGACCCGAGGCGGGATCTCCGCGTGGTAGGTGCGGGTGAGCAACCCGTCACGCTCCAGCTGCCGCAGGCGCTGCGTGAGAACTTTGGAGGTGATCGGGGACAGCCGTCCTTGAAGCTCGTTGAAACGCTGGCGGCCGTGATGTCTCAGCACCCACAGGATCGGCGTGGTCCAGCGGCTGAAGACCAGATCCACCACCGGGCTGATCGGGCACGCCTCAACCGTCCGCTCGGACATCGCTCCCCTTTCCACCGTTCTTGATGCGTAAAAGAGAGTAACTATCCTCTAGGAACCTACTATACGAAGGAAGCTAGCTTTCTTTTACCGGGCCGATCGGGCGGCCACACCGGTCGCCGGCGATGTCGAACGTAGGGCCCGGCAGTGGAGGAGCACGGCCATGACCATGCCAGTACTTCCGATGCGTGAGGGAGACCGCCCCGAGACCGGTCCATCGGTCCCGCACGTTCAACTCACCCAGAACAGCCCGGATGAGATCAGAGAGGAGCTGAAGCATTGGATGGCGGCCGAGCTGCCCGGTACCGTCATCCGCCCCAGCGAGATTTCCGAGCCCGGATCGCTGGCCTTCTTCCTCGACGGCACCCTTCCGCCGAAGGGCGCGGTACTGCTGCCGCCCCGGCTGAACGCGGAGTTCGCCCACGTGCACGCCGACGGCAGCCTGCACCTGTCACTGTCGATCGAGGACCAGCGAGAACTGCTGGCCAAAGGGTGGGGAGAGCGGCACCCGCTGTACTCCGCCCAGATCAACGTGGTGATGCTCTACGGCCCGCGCACCGCCGGGGAACTCGACGTGGCACGGACCGTGATCGAGGCCTCGTACCGGTACGCGACCGGACGCGATCGAGTGGTCGCCCAGCCCCGGTGAGGCGCTCTAACGTTTGAGATAGGCCAGTACGGCGAGGACGCGGCGGTTGTCGTCCGCGGACGGGGCGATACGGAGCTTGGTGAAGATGCTCGCGGTGTGTTTGGCCACGGCGCTCTCGCTGATGTACAGGCCGCTCGCGATGGCGGCGTTCGATCTGCCTTCGGCCATCAGCTCAAGGACATCGCGTTCGCGCGGGGTCAGGCTGCCGATCATGCCTCGGGCGTCGCTGCGTGACAGCAGCTTTGCGATGACCTGCGGGTCCATCACCGTACCGCCGGCGGCGACCCGGCGGACCGCGTCGATGAACTGGTCGGTGTTGGTGACCCGGTCCTTGAGCAGGTAGCCGATGGCGCCGTCGCCGCCGGCCAGCAGCTCGTTGGCGTAGAGCTGCTCGACGTACTGGGACAGCACGAGGATGGGCAGGCCGGGCCGCTTGCGGCGGGCCTCCAGCGAGGCTTGCAGGCCCTCGTCGGTGAAGGTCGGCGGCAGCCGTACGTCGACCACCGCGACGTCCGGTTTCTCGTCGAGCAGCGCGCGTAACAGGGACGGGCCGTTGTCCACCGCGGCGACGACGTCGCAGCCGTGCTCCTGGAGCGTGCGGATCAGCCCTTCTCTCAGAAGGAAGAGGTCTTCGGCGAGGACAACGCGCACGGGATCTCCATCGTCACGGTGGTCGGGCCGCCCTGCGGGCTGTGCAGGGCGAGGGTGCCGTCGAAGGTACCCAACCGGCGCTGGACGCCGCGCAGTCCGGTTCCTCGGGAGATGTCCGCGCCGCCACGGCCGTTGTCGGTGGCGGTGATCCGCAGCAGCGTGCCCTCATGTTCCAGGACGACCCGGACATCGCTGGCGCCGGAGTGCTTCGCCGCGTTGGCCAGTGTCTCGCTGACCGCGAAGTAAGCGGCGGATTCGACCGGTGACGGAAGACGTCCGGGCAGCCGGGCCTCGACGTGAACGTCGAGGAAACTGTCGAGTGCCAGCGATCGGACGGCGTCGCCGAGGCCGCGGTCGGCGAGTATCGGAGGATGGATACCGCGGACCAGGTCACGCAGATCCTCAAGCGCTCGCGCGGATGTCTCGCGCACGTCCAGCAGCAGTTTGTGAGCGGAGGCCGGGTCGGTCTCCAGCAGGCGGAGGGCACTGTCCAAGGTCATGCCCAGGGCGACGAGCCGAGCCTGCGCGCCGTCGTGCAGGTCCCGCTCGATACGCCTCAGCTCGGCGGCCTGGGTGTCCAGCGCCTCGGCACGAGTGTCGGTGAGCCGTTCGATCCGCCGGACGAGCGTACGGCGCGGCGCGGACAGCAACAGCCGGCCCCATCGGGAATGCAGCCGGAGTGTCGCGGGCGCGATGAGCGCGCCGGTGACCATGAACACGAGGCCGAGCACCAGTGCGGCGAGCATCATTCCGGTGCTGTGCACCGAAATGAACGCGTACCAGTTGCCGTCGTCGATGAGCCGCCATATGAACGGCTGCACCAGCGCGCCGAACGCCCCGTACCCGACGAGGCAGAGGGGAACGGCGACCAGGAGCCCGCCGACCACCGGCTCCAGCCAGGCCCACGCCAGGTCGCGCCAGAACCCCTCGTCGGCGAGGATCGCGCTTGCCCTCCTGCGCCGGCTCAGGGTGCGGTCGACGACCAGGGGCTCCGGCCGGCTGATGTGCACTTCCGCCCACTGGGCGGACCACGAGCGAGACCGGTCCGACAACGCGCGCAGAGCCGTCGCGGCGGGCGGGAGAAGCCAGAAACCGATACCGATCGGCAGCAGCAGCAAGGCGAGCACCACCAGCGACCCGGCGGCGGACACCGCTATGGCGAACAGGCTCGCCAGCTGGCACCGTCCGACGGCGATCCAGGTGCGGGGAACAACCGATGCCATCGCCGCCTGTCATCTCATCGAACGTGGTCCGGGATCCTGTGGATCCTAGTCGGCGCCTTCCAGGCCCACAGCAGCGCCACCGCCAGGCACGCCGTCCCGAACAACGCCATCGGGAGAACCGCGCCGGACTCCTCGTCCATGAACAGCAGCAGGCCGAGATTGATCAGGGTGTGAAAGCCGCCGGAGAGCAGCAGCCGGGACGAACGAATCCGATCCAGGGCCAGTCCCATCACGACCGACATGGATACGGTTGCCAGCAGGAACGCACCCGCGTATGCCGGAGCCTGCGCGAAGACCGGAACATGCCAGACGCCCCACAGCACCCCTACTGCGATCGACGACGCGAGCGGACCGAAACGGGTGCGCAGCAGCGGTTGCAGGAAGCAGCGCCAGCCGATCTCCTCGCCGCACGCACCGATCAGCTGCGCCACCACGATCATCGCGAACGGGTTGTGCAGCGCACTCGGGTGGGTGAACCGGACGTCTCCGGTGAGGACGCCGTACGCGGTGACGCAGAGCGCGATGATCAGTGGTGCCGTGGCGGGCAGCAGCAGGCCGCGGCCACCGTGGCGGCCCCTGCCCCGGAAGGCTTCGGCGAGCGCCGGCCGTACCCGCGCGGGCCAGAGCAACGCGACCACACCTACCCCGAGGGCCGGTCCGAACTGAGTCAGCTGGATGACCTCAGCGGGGATCCCGGTCACCGGCTGCATCGCGCCCAGCGCTCCGGCCGCCACGAACGCGACCGCGAGGAACACGCCCGCCTTCGTCAGCACCTGACCGAGCGGGACGCCCGGCGCCCGGCCTCCGCCATCCGGTATCGCGATGATCTCGTCGCCGGCCTTCCACATGTCACCTGGCTCCCGTCGGGTCGGATGGGTTCGCCACCGACGATGCCGGACGGCGGGGCCGCGGTCATTGCACCTGGCAACCGAGCAGGGGTGTATCTAGTGCCCCCCTGTCCAGGCGTCCTCCTCCCGAACGTGTCCCCGGCCGCCGACTAGCGACGCGGTCCTAGTCTCGGAAGTGCCGAGCTGGGGTTTCGCCTCTCAGCCGTGCGTGTTCTCGGAAGTCGTGGTCGTCTCCGCTTCCGAAAACATGATCCTCTCGGAAGTCCCGTGACCTGCGCAGATCGGCTCACCTTGGGGCTGAGGACATGTTCGGGAAGAGGACGCCCTGCCGCCGGGGCTCGTCGTAGGGAGCGAGGGTTTTGATGGGAAGGGCGGGCGTTCATGGACGGTCAGTGACGCATGGCCTCGATGCGTGTCAAGACGCTGATGATATTGCCGGACCGCCCTGTTATGGCCGCCTTGAGTGATCTTGTCACGCTCCAACGCCGGGCGATTGGATCCAGAGATGAACTTCCGCGGCGCGTCACAGCCGGTTTTCGGATGCGCCACCCCTATCGCCGCCTGTCCTGCCCGGCCCGGTCCTCGTGCCGCGGGCGGGCCATCGGCCCGCGCCGTCCTCCAAAAAGGAGTCGTGACCATGACCATGCTGACCTACACCGTCCTCACCGACCCGGCGCCCCTGGAGGCGTCAGCGGCCGGGCGGCCGTCCACGGGAACGGTGTACCTGCTCGTCACCAACACCGGGCAGCAGGCGGCGTACTGGTCCACGACCACGGTGACGGTGCCCATCGGCAACGGCACCGGCGACCTCACCCTCACCTCGAACTTCAACAAGATCAAGACCAAGGGCGAGTACGTCCCGCGGCCGGGCACCCCGCCGGGCACCCGGCCATCGGTGAACGTCCAGCGGCAGGGCTCCAACGCCGTCCAGGCCACCGCCCCTGGCGGCCCAATACATTTCCGCCCCGGCGACTACATGGTGCTGACGCTGGAGAACGTCACCGTCGCCGCCAAACCCGGGCTGGCCGTGCTGACGGTGACCGAGAACGCCGGCAGAACCAAGCCCGAGCCCGGGAGCCTGCCCCCCAGCTCCATGGCGGCGGTGGCGCTGGTGAAGACCACGCCCAAGGAGCTCCCGACGCCGCGCGACTTCCGCCCGGACAAGGCCATGGTGGACGCCGGTGACAAGCTCACGCTGCACTGGGAGGAGATCGCCGGCTTCGGCTACGAGATCACCTACCCGGGCGCGCCGCAGCCCGTCCCCGTCTCCGGGGGCAGCTGGTCACCGCCCGCCCCGAAGCGGGCTACCACCTACATCCTCACCGCCACCGGCCCCAACAAGCAGCAGCACTTCCTCACCACGACCGTTCAGGTGCGCAATCCCGAACTCGAAACCCTCACCGCCACCACCGAGATCAAGACACCCCGGGTCCAGGGGACCGCGACCAACTGGGGCCTCACCATCACCGGCACAGGGGCGGAGATCTCCAACGGCTCCGGCGGGAAGGGGCCGTTGACGGCCGGCAGGGCCGTGTTCAACGGCGTGCTCACCGAGTATGTGGAGGGGCCCAATAGCGGCGAGGGAGTCATCACCTTCCCCCAGGGCGGGGTGAAGATCTGGCGCACAGGCGGCTCCGATGACCTGGGCACCCTGTACGCCGGCAAGGCCGACCTCACCGGCGTCAACACCGAATGGGTGCAGGGAAGAAGCACCGACGACGGATGGATCAGCTTCCCCAAGGAAGGGGTGAACGTCCGCCAGGGAAGCGGAGCATGGGGAACCGTGTTCGCCGGCAAGGCCGACCTCACCGGCGTCAACACCGAATGGGTGCAGGGAAGAAACAACGACGACGGATGGATCAGCTTCCCCAGGTATGGGGTGCAGGTATACCAGGGCGGGACGAACACCCATGGTGCTGTGTACGCCGACTCCATACGCGCGAAGGACGCCCCCTACGGGCAGGGTGGCGGGTGGATCAACCTCCACGACGAAGGGATAACCGTTTACCTGTCAAAGGACGGGAGTAATGGTCTTGGGAACGTGACGGCCCGCGCCTACAAGCAATGAACGAGTTGTAACGGGCGATCCGACCCCAACCCCACGATCACATCCGGGCTGCACCGGAACCGATCGGCCAGGAACGCCCCGGCGTCGCGCGACGCCGGGGCGATGTGCACGGTGCGCAGGGTGTCGATCAGGCCGGGGAAGCGGCCGTCGCGCCGGGCGCGGGCCAGGCGGGACGACAGGCGGCGGTACGCCGGCCCGGCGATCGGCTCAGTGGTCCCGAAACCGTCCCGTATCGGTGATCGGTGCCGCTACCGTGACGCCGTCGTCGTCAGGAGAGGCCGGGTCGCCGTGGGCGCCGTCCACCAGTTGAAGGTCACCCTGCGGGAGGCTCGCCCGCCGGTGTGGCGGCGGGTTCACGTGCCGTCGGAGGCGAGTCTGGCCGAGCTGCACGAGGTGATCCAGGTCGCGATGGGCTGGGAGCAGCACTACCTGCACCTGTTCGGCACAGGGGACCGCGAGTACGGCGACAACGCCCGGGGCGGGACGGCGGTGACGCCGGCCGGCCTGATCCCGCAGGCCGGGGAGTGGCTCGGCTACCGCTATGACCTCGGTGTCGTGATCCCGGCAGTCACCGAGGTGGAGGACGGTGCCGAAGGCCGGCCGGATAGACCGTCGGCCAGGACCACGCCCTGCCCCCGATGCGAGCCGTGTCTAGATCATGCGTGAGCGCGGAGACCCTGGACAGCGGCAATGATCCCTTTCTTGTCGTAGCCGCTGGTGGGCATGGTGGCGCCGTGAGCATGGCGGATGATGCCCTGGGAATCGATGAGGATGTCGCCCGACTGCTGCATCGAGCCGAAGACCTTTTTGCTCAGGCCGATCATCTCGTGCGGGGTGCAGTGGCGCCCTATGAGGACGGGGAACGGGATCTGGCGCTTGGTCTTCCACGCGGCCGCTTCTTGACGGTCCTCAGGAACCGCGACGAACACCTGGACGTTGTCAGCCGCGAGCTCGTCGCGGCACCGGATGAGGTCTTGGACGTGCCTGTTGCAGACCGGGCACGACGTCGACCGCATGAAATAGATCAGAACGGCATGACTGCCCCGGTGGTCGGACAGGCGGACGGTCTGGCCGTCGGTGTTTTCCAGCACTATGTCGGGTGCGGGCGATCCGGTTTCGAGCATGGCGGAACTTCCTCTTCGAACTCGGGTTGTGGAATGCGGTCGGCTCAGGTCAGGCGGTGGTTCCGGGGTCATGCGGGCCCTCGGTGGGGCCGGTCATGCCGCCCAGGCTGAGCCGGAGCCTGTTGCGGGCCCGGTGCAGCTGGGACTTCATCGCGGCGTTGCTCAAGCCGAGTGCCTCCGCGACCCTCCGACCCGGGTAGCCCAGCACATCCCGCATGATCAATACTCTGCGCTGAACATCTGGCAACTCCCTGATCGCCTGCGCGACGAACTCGGCTTCCAGGCGCCGGATGACCTCGTCCTCGGCTGACGTCACCAGACCGGCGCCGGCCTCCTCATTGCGGTCGAACAGCAGTCGCGTGCGGCGCAGGCACTCGTTCCGGACGATGCGGAACATCCACGATGCCAGCGCCCCGGTGGCGCGTAGCGTGCCGATCTTCCGGTAGAGGGTGATCAACGCTTCCTGTGCAGCGTCTTCGGCATCCTGCGGGGACGCACAAAGATGCTCGGCGAAGCGCCGCACGTGAGAATGAGCACCATAGATCACCGCAGTGATCGACTCGCGATCACCAGCCTGCGCGGCCTCAATGAGTTGCGCGCTCGCCCAAGAGCGGTCAGCCACGTCCACACCCCTGCTGCCGGAACAAGGTCGTGAAAAGTGCCCGCTGCACAGCCGGCATCACAACGCCACCCATACCCATCTCCCTCCCAGTGCGGCCATCACCCCATAAGAGGCCACCACACCGCAAAAGGATTCACTGTCATCAGAGCCAACTTCGCCCGCCCCCTGGACGGCCTGGTCGCTCGGGACGGACGGCCGGGTCCTCGGCGGAGATCGGCAGGATCTCGATCGCGGTGGGCCCGGCCGGATGGTCCTGGTCGTGTTCCTTTAGAGGTTTGGTCCGTTCAGAGGCTGCGGGCGGTGATGTCGCCGTTGGAGGTGGTGGCGCGGATGTCGAGTTCGGCGGTGCCGTCGTTCTTGAGGGCGTTGCTGACGCGGCCGTAGCTGGTGCCGGCGTCCAGGGCGGCCGAGACGCCGGCGGCGGCGGCGATCGAGATGTTGCCGGACTGGGTGCGGAGCACGACCGTGCCGCGCGCGGCCTCGGTGATCCGGATGTCGCCCCGTGCGGTGCTGATCTCCGCGGGGCCGTTGAGTCGGCCGACCTCGACGTCGCCGTCGGTCGCGGTGAGACGGACGCTCGCGGCCTCGTCGATCTTGATCTGGCGGTAGGCGCCTTCGAAGGCGACGTCACCCAGGCGTCCGACGGCCCGGAGTTCGGTGCTGGCGGTCTTGGCCTCGATGTGGGAGCCGGCGGGCAGCTGGATGGTGATCTCCAGGGATCCGGAGGGGCCGAGGAACTGGTTGCCGGGGGTCGGGGTGATGATGCGCAGGATGCCGTCGGTGTAGGCGACGGTGGTCTGCTCGGCGGCCTTGGTGTCGCGGCTCTTGGCGGGGTTGGCGGGCCGGATCTCGACGGTGGTGTCGGTGCGGTCGGCGGCGATGACCTGGACGCGTCCGGCGGGGATGTCCAGGACGGCGGTGATCGGGGCGGGGGTGGGGAAGGTCTGCATGGTGTTCTCCGGTGCTCGCTCGTTGTTTCTGATATCGGAAACGCTACGTTGCTTTCCAAATTACCGCAACACGCCCGTTGCTTAGAATCAGTGTTTATACAGGTAGATGCCAGGAAATTGTTGCAACGGTCTTGATGGTAACGCAACGACAGTCGCTCTGGTCATTGCAATGGATGAGAAGTGAACGCTATGGCGAGAGGATCAGGGACCACCATGAAGGACCACCGAGGAGACCACGATGCCGGGGCAGGCTCACCCGGTCCGAATGCCGGCAGATCGCGCTGGGACTGGCCTGGTCGTGGACGGCCGGGTCGCCGGCGGCGGACCTCCTCGCCTAACGTGCCTTAACGGCCATCAAGCAGCTGACCGGCTAGATCGCTTGACAAGCCTAGATAACCAGGGTTGAGGAACAACGGAACAGCCAACGGCGCGACCTCCCGGGGAGCGACGGCCGAGAACCAGTCGTGCCCAAGAGCCGGTCGTGCCTGAGAGCCGGTCGTGCCTGAGAGCCGGTCGTGCCTGAGAGCCGGTCGCGCCTGGGGCCGTCGATGAAGAGTCGGTTCTCGGGTCCTGAAGTGAGAGCCGTCCAAAGTCGCAGTCACCGTAGACCATCGACTGACGACAGGGGCTTACCGCTTCTTCCAAACTCACCACCGGCAGCGTTCTGCGGCTGGAACGACGTCGTGGAACTCCATCGTGACGGCAGCCAGCAGGTGAAGCAGAGGACCAGAAAGCGTGGGAATGGGTGTGCAACCCGATCTACCAACCGCCATCGGCCGCACTCAGCTCAGCACGGGTGACCGCCGACGTCGAGTGGCGCCGGTGCTGACGCTGTTTCTCATGGCTCCCCTGCTGGGGGAGGTGGTGGGCGCGGCCTTGCGCATGAGCAACTTCGTGGAACCCCTGCGCGTGACCTCGATCCTGTGCTTCTACGGCGCCGGTGTCGTCCTGATACGCGAGATCGCGCAACGCCTGCGGCTCAACGGGTGGGGGACAGTCCTGCTCGGTGTCGCCTACGCGCTGATCGAGGAGGGCCTCGCCCTGCAGACGATCTTCAATCCGGATTGGGCGGGCGGCGATACGATATACGGCCGCGCCGCCGGGGTGAACTGGTTCTGGGCCGTGCTCGTGTGCGGGTACCACGTCGTCTGGAGCGTGCTCATTCCCATAGGTGTGGTGCACATTCTGTTCCCCCGGGAGAGCCGGTCCCCGTGGTTGTCGCGACGGATGCTGCCGGTCTTCGGCGGGGTGTTCGCCCTCGGGGCGGCGCTCTTCGCGCTGATCTCCCTCTTGCGGTCGGATTTCCGCCTCTCCGTGGTCGAGATCGGCGCTGTGCTCGCGATCGTGGGATTGCTGACCTGGGCCGCGTCGCGCTGCCGGGTCCGAGGCACAGCGCGTGTATCGGAGCGGCCGCCCGGGACGATGCGCGCCGGGTGGACCGGGTTGGGCTTCGGACTGGTCTGGTTCGCCTTCCACCTGATGGCGTTCATCGGCAGCGGCATACCGTTCGTGTGGTGGGTGCTGGCAGCCGTGCTGGTCGCCGTCGCCGCCGCGGCGATCGTGGCACGCTGGATGCGGCGCGGCTGGACAGCGCGGCACCAGCTGGCGGCATCCTTCGGCGCGGTGCTCGCCGCTGGACTGTTCGGACTGCTGCTGGTCTCCCAGGGCGACCACCTGGTGGACGTGGTCTTCGAGGTGATTGTGATCGGCGGGATCGTCGCCGGCTACATCTGGACCCGTCGGCGAGCCATCCCGACCTGACGCGATCACAACATCGGCTGCACTGAGCGGCGGGCTGCTTTGGGTCGTGGCCGGCCCCAGCGTTGCCGACGTTCGCCAGCGGGTGCCGTAGGCGCGGTGGTAGGTGGCCGGCAACCGGTCCGGGTGCGCGTCGGGCCCAGCAGGTGCCGTGACTCACCTCACTCTCGACAGCGATCACATCCCTGTCGAGGGTGAGGCTCACCCAGCCCACACCCATGCACATTCCCCGGCGTGTCACCAGACCCGGCGAACGTTCGAGGTCAGCGCACGATCGCACCCGGAACGTTCGTGGCCCCCTACGAGACGACCCTCTTGTAAGGGATCACCCGCTTTCACACCTTGCGGCTCGCCCTGGGCCCGCCCAACCCCCAAGAAATGATCTGGCCGGGCGTGATCGTGATGATCTGCCGAGACAAGCCCGGCACCGGCGGCTCGTGATCCGTCAAAGCCACCGCCGAACCCCGGATCTCGATCCCGCGCGGCACCCACGGGTCCACCGAGGCGAGGTCGTCCACGACGAGCGACACGGTGCTGCCCTCTTGGACGTTCCTGAACTTCTTGGAGGCTCCCAGCGCGCCCCCGCCGATCGTGATCGTGCCGGCGGCGGCGTCCACAAAGAAATTCACGGGGTTGTTCTGCACCTGACCAGCCGGAGAAACGGTGGCCAGGCGACCGAGGCGCTGGCTGGTCAGATAGTCAAGTTCAGCCTGGGTGAAGAGCATGCGAGCCAGCATGCAACCGTGACACCAGCGCGGTCAAACGCACCGGGGCGGCTCACCGACCCGGTGCCTTGCATCCGGAACCGCTCGCTATCCGGCCCGGTGAACGTTCGTGGTCACCCCACTAGATATCTCCGAACCCCCGGCCCCCGCGCCGCTTCGGTGCGAGGGCCGAGTTCGTGAGCACCTCCGGCCAGGAGTTCCCGGGCAACAGGCCGGTAAGCCGGCCAAATGGCGCAAGCCAGGTTGCGTATCCCCGCCAAGGTCAACAGCGGGGCCATCGAGGTTCGGTGCGATGAAGGTCGCGACGGTGATCTGGGCAGAGCTGCTCGTTCGGAGCTCATGACACGTTTCTTGCTGGTACCCGTACATGTGGGTGGCAAGACGTCTATCTTCTTCTAGAAGAATGATCTTCATGGCGTGACTTCACCTCCCTGAAAAGGACAAAGACTCTATGAGGCGATGGGGTGCCCTGGCGGCCGCCGTACTGACCGTGTCCGTGCCGGCGGCCGCCGTTCCCGCTGCGGCGCAGGCCGGCCCGCCCGACCCGGTGCGGGTGCTCACGTCGCAGCTCCGGCCCGAACGCGGCGTTCAGATCTCCGAGGTCGCGCGTACGGTCTTCGACAAGACCCCGACCATGTTCCGGGCCAACGGCAGGCTGCAGCTCGGCCCCTCCGGTCCCGTGGCCTTCGACGCCACCTGGCAGCAGGTTCCCGACCCGAAAACCAGGAGGGAAGTGGAAAGCGGCGTCGACAGGTCGCTCGCCTCCCGCATGTACGACCCGTACGACATAACCGTCGTTCAGGGAAGTATCTACGTCTCCGGCAGCATCTATGACGGTGCGCTTCCCGAGGGGAAGACCTGGGTGCGCGCGGAACTACCGCGAGAATTCAAGGTCAACCCCGTGACCATCAGCCACTTGGCCAGCCGGCAGGCGATCAACGTGTTCGAGCCGACCGTCCTGAAGACCCTGCTGAAGGGTTCGACGGGCAAGCCGGTCTCCGGCGGGTTCCTCTACCAGGGCACCGTGAACTACGCAGAGCTGTACAAGGTGTACAAGAGCATCTACGCCGACGCGTTGCGCGGCCGGCGCGCCGACGGAAAGGAACTGGGCAAGAGAAAGATCGCATGGCGGCTCTGGACCGACGGCGAGGGCCGGCTCCAGCGTCTGGTGAGCACCGAGACCACGGGAAGGCGTGAGCTCTCGATGACCTCCAGCATCGACACCCGCTACACCGGCTGGGGGTCGCAGGTCGTCGTCGTCGCCCCGCCCGCCGACCAGGTCATCGACGAGAAGGACCTGCCCCGTGGCGTCTCCATGACGCCCGAGCCCAAGGAACTCGTCAACACGCTGTCCGCCCCCTCGCGTGACAACTGATCCGTCCCCGTTCATCGTCCGACGAGGGTGAGGCGCCACTGACGAGGCGTCCGTCTTTCCTGCGGACCGGAAGGCCGGGGATTCGGCTCCTCCCGGGCGCATGATCGTAGAGAGGTCCCTGAGCAGGCATCACGCCCTCAGGGGCCTTTCTTTTTACGGCGCTCGGCGCGGGCGGGGATGCTGATGGAGGACCGCTTCCGCGGGTGAGGCGCCCGGTTCGCCTGCGACGAGTTTCGTGGTGGTGAGGAGTCCTGTCACGGCTCTGATGCCGATTCGTTCGGCGAACACCCGAGCGGTTCCCCGGCCGCGAAATCCGGCGTCTCGGCGACAGCGGAGGCCAAGTTGCCTGGCGATGCCGCTATGACGAGTTCGGGCTTTTGTTGCATATCGATGAACCGCTGACAACACACTTGACTCACAGCTCATTAACCGTCCATTACGGCATATGACCAGGCGCCGCGTCCAGGGGGCGGGGCTCGCGTCCCATCAAATCGGACAGGAGCTTGTCCCACCTGGCCCCAATGGCATTGATGTGATATCGGGCGGCGGTCTCCAGGGCGCAGGCTCCGAATGTGCGGCGCAGTTCCTCGTCCTCGATGAGAGTGCAGATCGCGTCGGCCATCTCCCGGATCTTTTCGGGTGCGACCAGTAACCCGTCGAAGCCGTGGGTGATCAGCTCCGCCGGGCCGGTTCGGCAGTCGTAACTGATCACCGGCAGTCCCTTGCTCATCGCCTCCAGGATGACCATCGGCATGCCCTCGCGGCGGGAGCTGAGCACGAACATCGAGGCGGCGCCGAGTTCCCTGCCGACGTCCTTGACGGAGCCTCCGAGGAGCACGTGCCCGGTCAGCCCGTGCTCGTCGATCGCCGCCCGGAGCTTCTCCCGGCGGGAGCCGCCGCCGAAGATGCGCAGGGTCCAGTCCGGGTGCCTGGCGTGAACGTGGACCCAGGCGCGGATCAGCAGGTCATGGCCCTTGACGTGGGTGAGACGGCCCACGGTGACCGCGGTCTTGGCCGTGAGAGGGGAGATGTCGCCGTCCAGCCGGGTGACGGCGTTCGGGATCTGAGTCAGCACCCGTGGAGCGCTCTTGCCCGCCTGCTGGTACGCGCGCTCGTAGGCGAGGAGGTCGGTCCGGGTGAGCGTGACGAGGGCGTCGAGCCTGCCGTACCGGCGAAGGATCTGCCTGCGGACCGCCGGCCGGTGGCCGGAGAGGTTCCCGTGTTCCTGGGCGACCGTGATGATCTCGGGTGGGGCGAAGCGGGCGGCGATCAGGTTCAGGCCTGGCCGGGTGCCGATGAGGACGCCCCGGCGGAGGGAGCGGATATAGCGGACGAGCTTGAGGTCGGTCCGGAGGGTGAACCGGTGGTAGGCGGTCTCGTCCTTGGGCACCAGCCTGCTGGGCGATCGTGACAGCAGGCCCTTGCGCTTGGGCAGCCGGTCGTCGAGGTAACGGACACGGACGCCGGCGGGTACGGGGAAGAAGGGCTGCTCGCGCTCCCTGAACACGCTCACGATCTCGACGTCGTGCGTCCGAGAGAGGTGTTCGGCGAGGTTGAAGACGGTCCTGATCGTGCCGCCCATGCCGTTGGCGTGGAGCAGCAGGATGCGCACCTCGTGGTCGTCGGGGGGAGGCGCCGATCGGGCGCGCTGCCGGTCGCGTGCCTCCAGCGCCCGGAGAAGCATCTTCGCGACGAGACGGCGGAAGAAAGACAAACCACGTTCCATTCGTGTCGGTGTCGGTGTCGGTGTCCTTGCCCGGACGTGGAGGGCGGCAGCCGTGACGGTGCGATCGGGTCACGGCCGGCGAGCCGCGATGCCCGCCGGATGAGCCGCCATGTCGTCGTGCGCCTGGCCGGGGTTTCTTCCGGCCGGGAGGCCCCGGCGGGTCCTGGCCGAACCGGAGTTCCGTACTCCGCTCGGCCAGATGGGGAAGGAGCTCAGCTCCCGGCGGCGGACCGCGTCCACTGGATGGTCCGCTGGGTGCCGGTGAGAGCGCGGGTGAAGTCGCGGGACGACAGCCAGAGCTTGTACATGATCGCGGCCTCGAAGACGAGCAGAAGTACCGCCGCGCCTATGGTGACCGGGATGATCTGGCCGGTCAGCGGGCCGACGATGAACACCGCCATCTGGAACTCGATGCCGCTGACCAGGTGCGTGCGGACACGGTGGTCGCGCAGCCAGTCGCGGATGCGGATGTACCAGGCGAAGCGCGCACGGAACTCCTGCTGCAGATCCACGTCCCGCGAATCCACAGCTTGTGGATCCACAGCCTCGGCCGTGCGGATCCTGATCTCGTCGGAGTCGAGATCGGGGTCCTCGGGCAGCAGATCCTCGGAGAAGCCCGGCGAATCCGCGGCGGCCGACTCCTCGACCGCCTTCTTCAGGCTGCGGCGCATCTGGCGCCGGACCTTCGCCACCTGAAGGGCGTCGACATAGCGGAGCATGTCGAGGAAGACGACCACGACGCCAAGGACCAGGTAGAGCTCCTGCCCGGTCGCCCGGTACTGCCCCCAGGTCAGGGCAAGGGTGCAGGTGAGTACGCGAATCCGGTCGAAGACGTAGTCGAGCCAGCCGCCCAGGACGGTTCCCGTGCCCTTGAGACGGGCGATCTTGCCGTCCATGCAGTCCAGCACGAAACTCAGGTGGTAGAGAACGGCTCCGGCGACCAGCCATGTCCAGTCGGCCATCAGGAAGCAGCCGGCCGAGCCGAGGCCGAGCAGGAAGGCGCCCCAGGTGATCTGGTTCGGGGTGACGGAAGTGTGGTTCGCGGTCCCGACCACCAGCCGGCCCGCCAGCGGATCGACGAGAAACACCGTCCACCAGGCGTCCCGGGCCTTGTAGGTGCGGGACCGCACCTCTTCCAGTGTGAATTTCATGCGGCAAGCCCTCTTGGGGAGATTTCCCGCCCGGAACCGTTCCGGCCCCGGTGGTCCCCGGCGTGCGACGGGGGACATGCGGCGGAGTCTCTCTTGCCGAAGCGGTGAGACGCTCGTCGAATTAAACAGTTTCCCTCTTTGTGGGGTTGACTGAAATTGTCAAAACTCATCATCTATATCCTCTTTCTCGTCAATTTCCTCATCCCCGTCGAGCGCATGTGCGTCATCTCCGAGATGTAATTCGTCGTAGGCTCCGAAAAGTTCTGCTAATTGTTTGAAAATGGCCTTCGGCATCTGTCCCGCTCTCCGGAGTGCGTGTTCGTCGGACTTTTCGTCGTTCACCTGGTCCCTCACGTGGTCTCTCCGTACGGCGTTCCTCTGGCCCGCCCCGCGTCCCGATGAGCGGATGATCCGATCACCGGATGCCGCGTGAGCGATGCCGCCACGACAGCGAGATGACACGGGTGGTCGGAGCGCCCACGGGCGAACCCGCTGCCAGGGGCCTTCGCCCTCCTCGTGAGCTCTCCTCGTGACGGCCGGGTTCAGCCGGGTTTCCTCGCGACGGACCGGGCGGATACGACCTGTCAGGCAGCCGTGGCCGTCCGGCGCGGGCCGCCGATCGAGGAGAGGCCGCCTCGGCGCGCTCGCGCGGTTTCCCGCCTGAGCGGTTCCGGCCGGTCAGTCATGCTGGACGGGCACGCTGGACTCCTCCGCACTGGACTCCTCCGAGCGGGACTCCTCCGAGCGGGACCCCTCCGAGCGGGACTCCTCCGAGCGGGACCCCTCCGCGCCGGACTCTTCCGCGCCGGGCTTCGCCGAGCCGGACTCCTCCAGGTCGGGCTTCTTGTCCGTCCAGCCGATCTCCTCGTACGCGGTGAACGAGCCGACCTCCACGGCTCGGCCGTCCGCGAGCTTGCCGACGCTCTTCGTCTCGTTGGCGAGGGGCAGCCCGCTCTCCGGGTCGATCACGAAGCGCACGTCGCCGGTCCTTCCCTGACGCCCTCCACGGCCGCCCATCTCGTAGCTGAGCGCCTGGCCGGTACGGCCGAGTGGGTCGGTGACCTCGCCCTCGGCCCTCATGCCGGGCAGCGAGGCCAGGATCTGGTAGGCGGAGGCCCGCACCTCGGGCGAGACCGGCATGCCGGAGAGGATCTCCATGCAGCTTCCCTGGAGCCGTGACTCCATCTCCCGCTCCAGGTTCACCTCGGGATACCGCTCCATCACCTTGGTGATGCGCGACTCCAGGTAGGCCCGGAGTTCCTCCGGGTCTCCCGGCATCGCGCGCAGTTCGGCCCAGCTGACCGGTTCCTTCGAGAGGTTCCCGCCCGATCCCGTCCACCTGCCGCGCAGCCGGGACACCACCGGCTTCCGGGGGGAGCTCTCTACTTCCTCCATCACATATCGCCAGCTGCCGGGTGAGCCCGCAGCACGCCAGGCCGCCTCGTCCTGGGGGGTCGCGGGCTTCGCACCGAGATATTGCTGGACCCACCAGCTCTGGTCGCCGGGTCGCTGCGCCAGCCACGTCTCGCGGGAGGAGCCGCGCTGGATGACGTAGCGGCGGCCGGGCTCGACGGTCCGTTGCCCGGTGACCGTCCGGGTGTGCCAGTAGGCGCCTTCGGCGGGGGTCTTGGCCACGGCGGTCGCGGCGGCGAGCAGGATCTGCCGGGCGGTCGACCGCGTGCTCGGCACCGAGGAAGCGGACGCGCCCGGATCGGGGGAGATGATGATCAAACCGTCCGACGGGACCATCGTGGTGACGATCAGGATCGCGGCGGCCGCCGTTCCGGCCAGCCCGCCGCCCACGATCGCCCAACGCCCAGGTCCCCGTCCCCGGCCCTCCCGGCGGCTCCACCCGCCGGGCCGCCGGTCGCCGCGTCCCGGCACGGTCCGCTGACCGGGGCCGGTTCCACCGTGACGCGTGTCCTCCGCGGGTCTTCCGGTCCCCGGGTCTCGTCCGATGGGGCGAGTGTCCTCCGCGCGCCTTCCTGCCCCCGGGTCTTGCCCGGTGGCCGGATCCGGATCCTCAGGTTCGGACAGCGCAGCCAGGAGCCGGGCCCGGCCCGCCGCGACCACGTCGGGCGAGGGACCCGGTGCGGAGAAAAGGTCGCGCACCGCGATCAGGTCGCTCTGGTCCGCCGGATGGATGGCATCCGCGCCGTTCAGCTCATCCATCGGATCCTCCGATCATGGGGTTGATGCCGCCCAGGGCGGCGCGGAGCTTCCTTCGCACCCGGTTGAGCCGGGAGCCGACGGTGCCGAAGGGAATGTCGAGGGTCTGGGCGACCTCCTCGTAACTGAGGTCGGCGAGCGCGACGAGGAGCAGCACGTCACGGTCGCCGTCCGGGAGGTGTTCGAGCGCCGCCGCGAGCCGCCCCTGTGCGCTCGCGGCGGCGACCCGCGCCGTCACGCTTTCCTCGTGCCCGCCGTCCGTCACGTCGTCCGTGGGCGACCGCTGGAACGCCTCCAGCCTGCGCGTCTCGCTCCTTCGATGCTGTGCGAGAAGGTTGGTGGCGATCCCGTAGAGCCAGGGCCGCACGGCGCCGCGGGTGGGGTCGAAGCTCCGTCGTTTGCGGAACGCCACAAGGAAGGTCTCGGCCGCGAGATCGTCGGCGATCTGCGTGCCGAGCCGTCCGGTGACGTAGCGGTGGATCTCGCCGAAGTAGCGGTCGTAGAGCACCGCGAACACGTCCGGGCGGTGCCACGACTGCTCGATGAGCGTGGCGTCATCGAGCCTCGCCGACACGTCCGGGGGAGCGGCCATTCGCATGGTGTCCCTTCTGTGGGTTACACCTCTATTCCGTCGGAAGGCCGATTTGCCTTCACGTTTTTTTCGGGAGATGTGGTGAAAGCTCCCGCGGAGCCCGCGAGGCGCGTCGGCTCCCGCCGTACGGCCCGCTTCGACCGGGGTACGGCCGGTCGCGAAACGGGACCGGAGCGTCCGGCCTGACCTGCTGGTTTGAAATCCTGGTCATGGGTGGGAGCGCGGCCCCCGGCACGATCGAACCGAAGGGATCGCGCTCACAGCCCACGGCGCCGGACTGGCCCGCCTGCGGCAGGGTCGCTTGAGGGGCGTGAGACGAATGGACGTTCTCCTGATCAAGGATGAGAAGGTCGAGGAGCACCCCGCTGGAGAACTGGCGGCACTGCTCGGCCGCGAGGACGGCCTGATCTGGGTGGACATTCCCAGCTGTGACGTAGAGGCGCTGCATGCGTTGTCGGAGGTGTTCGGCTTCCATCCGATGGCGATCAGGGATTGCAAGGAGCGCAACCGCGTGCCCAAGGTGCACGCCTACCCAGACCACGTGTTCGTCGTCCTGCACACTCCCGAGCGAGGCAAGCGCGGCCACGTGCACTACATCGAGCTGGACCAGTTCATCGGCCGGAACTATCTGGTGACCGTCCACGGGCCGATCAACCCGGCGGTCGACCCGGAGGTCGCGCTGCGGGAGACCCGCGCGGTGCTCGCGCGGATCCAGACGGGGCGCCTGCGCCCCACCACGCCGTTCGAACTGTCGTACGCGATCGTCTCCACCCTGATCCGTCAACAGGAGGCCTACGTGGAGACGGTGACCAGCGACGTGTGGCGGCTGGAACAGCGGGTCACGGGCGGAGACGTGGGCGACCCCGAGGAGTTCCTCAACGAGCTGTTCCGTGCCCGCCACGGGCTGCTCGCCGTACGCACCATGGGCGCGCTGGGCGGTGCGATCTACGGGAGGATGGCCAACCTCGCTCGCGTCTCGCCCGAAGGACGACGGCTGGTGGTCGACATCGCGGACCAGTTCGACCGGATCCGCAGCCTCGCCGACGGTGAGAGGGAGTATCTCCAAGGGGTGATGGAGTTCTACCAGACCTTCCTCACCATCAAGGCCGCGCTGGTCGGCCAGGCGCAGAACGCCGAGGTCAAGCGCCTGACCGAGGCCAGCTACACCCAGAACGAGGAGATCAAGAAGATCTCCGCGTGGGCGGCGATCTTCTTCGCTCCCACGTTCGTCGGCACCGTGTACGGCATGAACTTCGACCACATGCCGGAGCTGCACTGGGTCGTCGGCTACCCGTTGGCCCTGGCCCTGATGGTGCTGTCGTCCACCGTGCTCTACCGGGTGTTCAAGCGGCGGGGATGGCTGTGACCCGCGACCGGCGCCCCGGCCGGTGCCCTACCGCTGCCTCGGGGGCTGGGCCGCGTCCGGGTAGAGGACGAACAGCCGGGCCAGGGCGTCGAGGCGGTAGCGGATCTCCCCGGCCAGGCCGGCGTCGGCCACCAGGGCGAACCGGGTTTCGATCAGGGCGTCCAGGTGGTCCCCGGCAACGGTGTGGTCCAGGCCGCAGACGGCGGCGACGGTGCCGATCGAGAAATCGACCGGTCCCAGCCTGGTCAGCCGTGCCAGCGTCTGCCGGGCAGGCTCCTTTATCCGTGCGTAGCTCTGCCGCAGACCGTCGCGTACGGCCAGGTCCGCGATGCTCAACTCGTCCAGGCGGCGGTGTTCGTCACGGAGCAGGGCGACCAGGCTCGCGATCGGCCAGTGGGGGCGGGCGACCAGCCGAGCGCCGCAGATGCGCACCGCCAAGGGCAGCCTGCCGCACAACTGGACCAGCTCGGCGGCGGCGTCGGGTTCGGTGGTCACCCGCTCGTGCCCGGCGATGGTCGCCAGAAGCTGGACGGCGTGATCGAGGTTGAACCGGTCGATGTCCACGATTCTCGCGCCGTGGACACCCACCAGCCGGGGTCGGCTGGTGATGAGGACCGAGCACGTCGACGAGCCGGGGAGCAGCGGCCTCACCTGTGCTTCCCCCATGGCGTCGTCCAGCACGACGAGGATGCGGCGGCCGTTCATGAGACTGCGGTACAGGGCCGTGCGCTCGGCCAGGTCGTCCGGGACGGCGGCCTTGCCGACTCCGAGCGCCCGCAGGAACCGTCCGAGCACGCGAGCCGGGGATTCGGGGACGGTCGCGGTGCCGCGCAGGTCCGCGTAGAGCTGGCCGTCGGTGTACGCCGGTGTCAGCCGGTGCGCGACGTGCACGGCCAAGGCGGTCTTGCCCGCTCCGGCGGGACCGGTGATGTTCGCGACCAGCGCGGCCGGCCGCGTCGGATCGTCCAGCAACCCGCCCAGGTGGTCGAGGAGCATGGTGGTCGCCTTGTCGCGCCCCGTGAAGTCGGCGATGTCGGCGGGGATCTGGTGGGGCACGACCGGACTTCTCCATCCCACGCCATGCGACCGCTCGACCCCGCCGATCGGCTGGTGGGGGTCCTGGGAGAGCACGGCGAGGTAGGCGCGCTGCGCGTCCGCGCTGGGCGCGACGCCCAGCTCGTCGGCCAGCCGGGACCTCAGCTGCTCATACTCCATGAGTGCCTCGGCGGGCCGTCCGCAGGCGGCGTACAGCTCGATCAGGCGCGCGTGCAGCGGCTCGTCGAACGGCCGGGCCCGGGCCAAGGCGCGGGTCCTCTGCAGCAGCAGGTCGGGAGCCTGGAGCGAGATGGCGAGGGCGGCCAGCCGCTGCAGGCACATGGCGTGGTCGTCCTCCAGGGCTCGTACCGCGGAGTCCTCCCGCACCTCGCCGGGGGCGCCGTCCAGCACGGGGCCTCGCCACTGCTCAAGCGCGTTCATCAGGGCGGCCATGCGCTGGTGGGGGTCGAGGTCGGCGGTGTCGGAATTGGCGACCAGTGCGGCGCGGAACCGGGCGGCGTCGATGAACCGGTCCGACAGTCGTAGCCGGTAGCCACCGTCGACGTGCTCGATGCCGGCGATCCCGTCGGCCTTGTCGCGTAACCAGGACCGCAACCGTGACACGGCGGTACGCAGGGCGATCGTGCTGCCGACGCCGTGGCCCCAGACCTGCTCCAGCAGCCGTCCTTCGGGGATGACCTCGCCGTTGTGGAGCAGCAGGACGGACAGGAGCATGCGGGGATGGCGTGCCGGTAAGGCCACCGTAACTCCATCGACGCAGAAGCGGAGCGGTCCAAGGATCTGAAAGTCGTAATCAGGAACAGTCCTATCAATAGTCATGCCTGTTCCCCTGTTTAGGCCCTCGTGAGTTCGTCACGAAAAGGTCACGTCTAGACAGATATAGCCGCGATTGCGAGCAGTGCAATCTTACGGCTAATGCGCAGAAATGTCCGGCCCCTAACGTTCCCTGTGTCAGCGAGCCGCGAGTCGCGCCACACCGAGTAAGACGAGATGGCGCGAAGTAACGGCGGATCCAGATGGTGAGCAAGATGCGGGAATTCCGGTAAATGCAACACATTGTAGTCAACCGATTCCTCGATGTTGTAAATGACAATTCCGACCGCTTCGCGGTGTATACGGATGATTCATCGGTCACTTACGCGGAGCTGGCTCTCGCCGCAGGGGGGATCCAAGAGCTCGTCACCGCGGCGGGGGGCCGCGCGGGAGCCCGTGTCGGTCTGCTGACCGGCCACAACGTGTCGATCATCGCCGCGGTCATGGGGACCCTGTTCTCCGGTTGCGTCTATGTCCCGCTGGACCCGTCGTATCCGGTGCCGCGGCTGGCCTACATGCTCGACGACGCCGATGTGGCCGTGCTGGTCACCACCCGCAGGCACGAGACGCTCGCCCGGACCCTCCTCGGGGACCGGTCCTGCGAGCTCGTCTTCGTCGAGGACGCGACCCCGACGACGCCGGTGGCCGCCGGGTCGATCGAGCCGGACAACCTGGCCTACCTGCGCTACACCTCTGGATCCACCGGCGTACCCAAGGGGGTGGCCCAGAGTCACCGCAACCTGATGCACTGCGTCGGCAACCAGATCGAAAGCCTGTCGATCACCTCCGAGGACCGGCTCAGCCTGCTCGCCTCGGTCAGCTTCGACGCCTCCATACCGGACATCTACCCCGCGCTGCTGACCGGCGCGGCCGTGGTGCCGATCGACGTCCGCTCTCTCGGACCGGGCGAGCTGGTGCGTCGCCTGGCCGACCTGGGGGTGACCGTCTACCACTCCACCCCGACGCTCTACCGGTACGTGCTCGACGCGCTGGGGCCGGACGGACGGCTGCCCTCGGTGCGCACCGTGCTGCTGGGCGGCGAGCGGGTGACCAGGTCCGACGTGGTCGCGGGCCGGGGACGCTTCGCCGATGCCTGCCGGTTCGTGAACGGGTACGGAGCCACCGAGGCCACCTTCGTGGCCCACTACAAAACCTCCTTCGACGAGCCGGACGCTGGCCCGCTGGTGCCGATCGGCCGTGCGCTGCCGGGCTACGAGGTGGTGCTGCTGAACGCCGGCGCCGGTGAAGGTGAGATCGCCATCCGCAGCCCGCATCTGGCGCTGGGGTACTGGCGGGATCCGGAGCGCACCGCCGAACGGTTCACCACCGACGGCGACGGCAGGCGGGTCTACCGCACCGGAGACCTCGGACGTGAGCTGCCCGACGGCACGCTGGTCTGCCTGGGCAGGCTGGACCGGCAGATCAAGGTGCGCGGGTTCCGCGTCGAGCCGGCCGAGGTGGAGGCGCACCTGACGAGCCAGCCGGGAGTGGCCAGGGCCGTGGTCACCCTCGCGGGTGACAGGCTCGTCGCCCACGTCCAGCCTTCCGGAGAGGCCGTCCTGGATCCGGCCGCGATGCGGCGGACCGCGGCCGAGACCCTCCCGGACTATCTGGTGCCCGCGGCGATCGTGGTGCTCGACGTGATGCCGCTCACCCCGACCGGCAAGGTGGACGTCCGGGCCCTGCCCGCGCCGGGTCCGTCCCGCGCCGGTGAACGGCCGGTCACGCCCGCCGAGATCACGGTGCACGACGCGTGGTGCGACGTGCTCGGCGTGGACCAGATCGGCGTGACCGAACCGTTCTTCGACGCGGGCGGCCACTCCCTGCTCCTCGGACGGCTCCAGCAGCGGCTGGCCGACGCGTTCGGGACGCCGGTGCCGATGATGACGCTGTTCGAGCACACCACGGTGCGGGCCCAGGCCCGAGCCCTGTCCGCTCCGGCCGGCACGGGGTCCCTCGGTGCGGGCGCCACGTCGGCCTCCGGCACGCCGTCTGTCCGGCCGGTGGCCGCGGCAGCCCCCGGCACCGGCGAGTTCGACGACCTCGACGACCTCGACCGTCACATCGCGGTGGTCGGCCTGGCGTGCCGGTTCCCCGGCGCACCCGACCCGGCCGCGTTCTGGTCCGTGCTGTCCGACGGGGTGGACGCCATCCGGGACTACTCGGACGCGGAGCTTCGCGAGCTGGGCATCGGGGAGGCGCTGCTCGCCGACCCCGCACATGTGAAAGCCGGCGGGAAGCTGGACGCGGTGGAGGACTTCGACGCGGAGTTCTTCGGATTCACCGCCGAGGAGGCGGCCCGCACCGACCCGCAGCACCGGCTGTTCCTGGAGACGGCCTGGGAGGCGCTGGAGGACGCCGGGTGTGACCCGGAACGGTTCGACGGCCAGATCGGCGTGTTCACCTCCACCTCGGCCAACCGGTACTTCCTGTTCCACCTGTTCGGCAACCCCGCCGCCGGCACGCCGGACGACCCCGACGACTGGGAGGGGCGGATCCTGCCCCACCAGCGCTCCGACCACCTGCCGGGACAGGTCGCCTACCGGCTCGGCCTGACAGGCCCGGCGCTCGCAGTGCAGACCGCCTGCTCCAGCTCCCTGGTCGCGGTGTGCCTGGCCGCCCAGAATCTCGCCGACCACCGCTGCGACCTCGCACTCGCCGGCGGTGTCACCGTCACCTGGCCTCGTCACCGGCACACCCCCGGAGGAATGGTCTCCCCAGACGGCCGATGCCGCGCGTTCGACGCCGCGGCCAACGGCTCGGGGTTCTCAAGCGGGAGCGGCGTGGTGGCGCTGAAGCGGCTCGCCGACGCCGTGGCCGACGGCGACCACGTGTACGCCGTGATTCCCGGATGGGCGATCGGCAACGACGGCGCCGCCCGAGCCGGCTTCGCCGTACCGGGCCTGGCCGGGCAGGTGGCCACGGTGACCGAGGCCCTCGGCGACGCGGGGATCTCTCCCGACGAGATCGGCATGGTGGAGGCACACGGCAGCGGAACGCCGCTGGGAGACGCCATCGAGGTGGAGGCGCTGACCCGGGCCTTCCGGGCGGCCGGTGCGCGGAGCACCGGATACTGCGCGCTGGGCGCGGTCAAGACCAACATCGGCCACACGGACGCCGCCGCCGGAATCGCGGGGTTCATCAAGGCGGTCCTGTCGGTACGGCACGGGCAGATCCCCGGCAACCTGCACCTCGACTCGCCCAACCCGCAGCTCGGCCTGGACAGCGGGCCGTTCTACCTGCCCGCCAAGACGGCGCACTGGCCGGACGGCCGCCGGCGCGTGGCCGGGGTCAGCGCGATCGGCATCGGCGGCACGGGCGCCCACGTCCTGGTGGCCGAGGCGCCGCAGCCGCGGGCCACGGCACCCGCCGCCGAGGGCCGGTACCTGTTCCCCGTCTCCGCCCGCTCCCCCCAGGCCCTCCGCGCCGCGATCGTACGGCTGCGCGACCACCTCGCCGCCAACCCGCATCTGTCGCCGGCCGACGTGGCGCACACCCTGACGGCCGGACGCCGTTCCTTCGCCCACCGGGTCGTCGTGGAGTGCGGCAGCCTCGCCGAGGCGATCGCGGCGCTCGACCCCGACCGGCTGGTACCCCAGGCCGGCACGCCGGAGACGCCGGAGCCGCTGCCTTCCGGCGCCGCCGCCCCAGGGCGGCGGGTGCCGCTGCCGACCTATCCCTTCCAACGGCAGCGTTACTGGATCGACCCGCCGGGAGGCACCCGATGACCACCTTGACAGCCCGCTGGTTCCGGTGCCCGCGACCGCTGCCACACGCGGAGCTCCGGCTGTTCTGCCTGCCGTACGCCGGTGCGGGCGCGGGTGTGTTCCATCCCTGGCCGGCCGCCCTCGCGCCGGACGTGGAGGTGCTGGGCGTCCAGTTGCCGGGCAGGGAGAACCGGATCGTGGAACCGGCCGAGATCGACCTGGTCGAGCTGGCCGCCGCGATCGCCGACGCCGCGGTGGCCGACGGCCGCCCCTACGCGCTGTACGGGCACTCGCTGGGCGCGCGGCTCGCGTTCGAGGCCGTACGGCAGCTGCGCCGTACCGGCGCGCCCCTGCCCGCGCGGCTGTACGTGGGCGCCGCCCGCGCGCCGCACCTGCACGGGTCCGGCGCGTTCGACGGGCTCTCCCGCGTCTCCGACGACGAGCTGGTGGCCCGGGTCGTGGCCGGGGGCGGCGTGCCCGAGGCGGTCGCCGACGAACCGGAGCTGCTGGAGCTGCTGATACCGACGCTGCGGGCGGACTTCACCTGGCTGGACGACTACGTGCACCAGCCCGAGCCGCCGCTGCCGGTGCCGATCGTGGCCTTCGCCGGCTCGCTCGACCATGCCGTTCCGGTGGAGCAGGTGGCCGACTGGGAGCGGCACACCACCGCCGGCTTCGTCCTGCACCGCCTCGACGGCGGCCATTTCTTCCTCCAGGATCGTCTGGCGGATCTGACCGCCCTCCTGAAAGCGGATCTCGTGACCGCGGGCGGTACGCGGTGACCAAAGTGAAGCTGGGCGAGACCGGCTGGTCGGTGTGGTCGGACGCGTTGCTGCGCACCGCCGGCTTCCCCGCCGACGGGCTGGAGGCGTTCGCCGCGCCCTCGGCCGCGAGCGCCGCCGACGACCTTCTCGCCGGTCGAGGGCCGGCCGAGGTGTTCGACAAGGCATTGGCCGACGCGGTCGCCGCCGGGGCCGGGAAGATCTGCGAGATCGCCGCCGACCCGCTTTTCCGTGAGGCCGTCACCTGGCAGAACCCCGGGGTGCTCGTCACCCTCGACAGCCTGCTCAAGAGCGGACCCGGCGCGAGCCGCGACTCGCGCCGCCGGGGACGCGAGCGGGCGGTGATCCGTTACTGGCAGCGGTACTGCGCCAAGAACGAGACCATCGGCTTCTTCGGACCCGCCTGCTGGATCGTTCTCGATCCGGACACCGAGCGGGCGGTGGACGTCCGGGTCGGGTCCGGTCTGCTGCGCGAGCGCCGGGTGTTCCTCGAGGGCTGGGCGATGGCCGCCTACGCCGATCATCTGGCCGCCGACCAGCAGATCCGGCGCTGGTGGCCGCCGTCGTTGCTGCCGCATCTCACCGTGCGGGAACGGCAGCTGCTGCGCCCGATGCAGCCGCCCCTGGCCCTGTCCCCGATCGAGGCCGAGGTGCTGGCCCGTTGTGACGGGCGCACTCCGGCTATGGATGTGGTGGCCGGGCTGGCCCGTCCCGAGGACGGTTACCTCCTGCTCGAGCGGCTGGTGGAGCGCGAGCTCATCACCTGGGACGCCGCCCTGCCCGTCGATCTCACCGCCGAGGAAGCACTCCGCGCCCGCATCGCCGCGATCGGTGACGCCGGTCTCCGGGAGCAGGCTCTGGCGGGGCTGGACCGGTTGTGCGTGGCCCGTGACGCCGTCTCGGCCGCGGCGGGTGACCCCGGGGCGTTGAAGAGCGCCCTGGCCGGGCTGGATGCGGAGTTCACCGCGCTGACCGGTGCCGCACCGCGGCGTCGCGACGGGCAGATGTATGCCGGCCGTACCCTCTGCTACGAGGACACCGCCCGCGACCTCGACGTCACCATCGGCGCGGCCCTCGTGAACGATCTGACGGCGCCGCTGGGCATCATCCTCACCACCGCCCGCTGGCTGACCGCCGAACTCGCCGGCGCCTACGCGACGGCGTTGCGCGAGCTGTACGACGACCTGCGGGAGGACACCGGCGCCCCGGTGAGCCTGGCCGACCTGATGTCGCTGGCCCAGGGATTGTTCTGGAGCGAAGGGCGGCGTCCCGCGGACGACGTCGCCGAGGAGTTCACGCGGCGCTGGGAGAGCCTGTTCGGCCTGGAAGAAGGCGGCACCCGTGTCCAGTTGTCCGCCGCGGACCTGGCCGAAGCGGTCGCCCGGCTCTTCCCCGCCGGGCGGCCCGGCTGGTCCACCGCCCGGTTGCACAGCCCTGACCTGCAGATCTGCGCCACTGACGTCGAGGCGATCAACCGCGGCGACTACCAGGTGGTCCTCGGCGAGTTGCACGCGGCCTGGCCGACGTTCGACTGCAACGTCTTCACGATCTGGCATCCCGAGGCCGACCGGCTGCGGGACGAGCTGTCCGCCGATCTCGGCGAGCACCGGGTCCGGCTGCTCTTCCCCGCCACCTGGCCCCGGAGAGGAGGACGGGGAGGAGAGGCGCTGATCGGCACTACCGATCGGCTGCTGGGGTTCGCCGCGGCACCGTGCGCCGACCCCGGCCGGCTGCTGCCCGCCACCTCGGTCACCGTCTCGGACGAGAACGGCGACCTGGTCGCCACGGCACTCGACGGGCACCGGTGGCCGCTGATCGAGATGTTCGCCGGGATGCTCAACGTGCTCGCCGTCGACGCGTTCAAGCTCACCACCCCCGCCGCGCACGCTCCCCGCATCACCATCGACCGGCTGGTCATCACCCGGGAGACCTGGCGCACCACCGTGGCCGAGACGGGACTGGCCACCGTCATGAAGGAACGCGAGCGCTATCTCGCCACCCGTGCCTGGCGCGGCCGTCTCAACCTGCCCGACCAGGTCTTCATCAAGATCGGCACCGAAGTGAAGCCCTGCTATTTCGACCTGACCAGCCCTCACTACACCGATGCCCTGTGCACCATGCTCCGCGCCGCGGGACCTGGCACGTCCGTGACGATCAGTGAGGCCCTGCCCACCCCCGACCAGGCCTGGGTCCCCGACCACGACGGCAACCGCTACTTCAGCGAGCTCCGTCTGCAGATCATCGACCCCAACACCGCAGGCGGTGCGCGATGACGAAAGTGAAGCTGGGCGAGACCGGCTGGTCGGTGTGGTCGGACGCGCTGCTGCGCACCACCGGCTTCCCCGCCGACGGGCTGGGGGCCTTCGCCGCGCCCTCGGCCGCGAGCGCCGCCGACGATCTTCTCGCCGGTCGAGGTCAGACCGAGGTGTTCGACAAGGCGCTGGCCGACGCGATCGCCGCCGGAGCCGAGCAGGTCCACCGGATCGCCGCCGACCCGCTTTTCCGCGAGGCCGTCACCTGGCAGAACCCCGGCGTTCTCGTCGCCCTGGACGGGATCGTCGCCGGTGGCCCCGACGCCCCTCGCAACGTGCGCCGCCGGGACCGTGAGCGGGCCGTGGTCCGTTACTGGCAGCGGTACTGCGCCAAGAACGAGACCATCGGTTTCTTCGGGCCCATCTGCTGGATGAACGTCGGCCCGGACACCGAGCGGGCGGTGGACGTCCGGGTCGGGTCCGGTCTGCTGCGCGAGCGCCGGGTGTTCTTCGAGGGCTGGGTGATCACCGCCTACGCCGATCATCTGGCCACTGACCAGCAGATTCGGCGCTGGTGGCCGCCGGTGCTGCTGCCGCATCTCACCGTGCGGGAGCGGCAGTTGCTGCGCCCGTTGCAGCCGCCGCTGACCCTGTCCCCGATCGAGGCCGAGGTGCTGGCCCGTTGTGACGGGCGCACTCCGGCTATGGATGTGGTGGCCGGGCTGGCCCGTCCCGAGGACGGTTACCTCCTGCTCGAGCGGCTGGTGGAGCGTGAGCTTCTCACCTGGGACGCCGCCCTGCCCGTCGGCCACGACGCCGAACGGGTTCTGCGTGCCCGCATCGCCGCGATCGGTGACGCCGGTCTCCGGGAGCAGGCTCTGGCGGGGCTGGACCGGTTGTGCGCGGCGCGTGACGCCGTCTCGGCCGCGGCGGGTGATCCCGGGGCGTTGAAGAGTGCCCTGGCCGGGTTGGATGAGGAGTTCACCGCGTTGACCGGCGCCGCGCCGCGGCGTCGCGACGGGCAGATGTATGCCGGCCGTACCCTCTGCTACGAGGACACCGCCCGCGACCTCGACGTCACCATCGGCGCGGCCCTCCTGGACACCGTCGCGGCGCCGCTGGACATCATCCTCACCACCGCCCGCTGGCTGACCGCCGAACTCGCCGGCGCGGGCGAGACGATCCTGCGCGAGCTGTACGACGAGCTGCGGGAGGACGGCGACGGCCCGGTCCGCCTGGCCGACCTGTGGTACCTCGCCCAGGGACTGCTGTTCACCCCGGGTGCGGGCCCGTTCCGCGCGGTGTCGGAGGATTTCACCCGGCGCTGGGCCGAACTGATCGGTGTACGGCCCGCGGCTGAGGGCGGTGCCCGTGTCCAGTTGTCCGCCGCGGACCTGGCCGAAGCGGTCGCCCGGCTCTTCCCCGCCGGGCGGCCCGGCTGGTCCACCGCCCGGTTGCACAGTCCCGACCTGCAGATCTGCGCCACCGATGTCGAGGCGATCAACCGCGGCGACTACCAGGCGGTCCTCGGCGAGCTGCACCCGGCGTGGACGCCGTTCGACAGCGCGCTGTTCAGCCCGTTCCACCCGGACCCCGATCGGCTGCGCGCCCACTACGACCTCGATCTGGGACCGGACCGGATCCGGATCCTGTATCCGGAGGACTACCCCCGCAACACCAGCCGCGCCGGTTATGGCCTGGCCGGCCCCGGTGACCGGCAGCTGGGCGTCGACAGGGCCCGGGGCGCCGACCCCGACCGGCTGCTGCCCGCCACCTCGGTCACCGTCTCCGACGAGGACGGCACGCTGGTCGCCACGGCGCCCGACGGGCACCGGTGGCCGCTGATCGAGATGTTCGCCGGGATGCTCAGCACACAGCTGATGGACGCGTTCAAGCTCGCTCTGCCCGTCCCGCACGCGCCCCGGATCACCATCGACCGGCTGGTCATCGCCCGGGAGACCTGGCGCACCACCGTCGCCGAGACGGGACTGGCCGCCATCACCAACGAGCGCGAGCGCTACCTCGCCACCCGCGCCTGGCGCGGCCGTCTCAACCTGCCCGACCAGGTCTTCATCAAGATCGGCACCGAAGTGAAACCCTGCTACTTCGACCTGACCAGCCCCCACTACGTCGGCGTCCTGTGCACCATGCTCCGCACCGCCGGAGACGACGTGTCCGTCGTCATCGGCGAGGCCCTGCCCACCCCCGACCAGGCCTGGGTCCCCGACCACGACGGCAACCGCTACTTCAGCGAGTTCCGTCTGCAGCTCACCGACTCCGTGGCCGCGGGCGGTGCGCGGTGACGAAAGTGAAGCTGGGCGAGACCGGCTGGTCGGTGTGGTCGGACGCGTTGCTGCGCACCACCGGCTTCCCCGCCGACGGGCTGGAGGCGTTCGCCGCGCCCTCGGCCGCGAGCGCCGCCGACGATCTTCTCGCCGGTCGAGGCCCGGCCGAGGTGTTCGACAAGGCGCTGGCCGACGCGATCGCCGCCGGAGCCGGGAAGATCTGCGAGATCGCCGCCGACCCGCTTTTCCGCGAGGCCGTCACCTGGCAGAACCCCGGCGTTCTCATCGCGCTCGACGGCCTGCTCAACGGAGGCCCCGACGCCCCTCGCAACGTGCGCCGCCGGGACCGTGAGCGGGCCGTGGTCCGCTACTGGCAGCGGTACTGCGCCAAGAACGAGACCATCGGCTTCTTCGGACCCGTCTGCTGGATCAACGTCGGCCCGGACACCGAGCAGGCGATGGAGGTTCGCGTCGGCTCCGGGTTGCTCCGTGAACGCCGGGTGTTCCTCGAGGGCTGGGCGATGGCCGCCTATGCCGATCATCTGGCCGCCGACCAGCAGATTCGGCGCTGGTGGCCGCCGTCGTTGCCGCCGCATCTCACCGTGCGGGAGCGACAGTTGCTGCGCCCGATGCAGCCGCCGCTGACCCTGTCCCCGGCCGAAGCCGAGGTGCTGGCCCGTTGCGACGGCCGCACCCCCGCCATCCAGGTCGTCGCCGGGCTGGCTCGCCCCGAGGACGGCTACCTGCTGCTCGAGCGGCTGGTGGAGCGTGAGCTTCTCACCTGGGACGCGGCCCTGCCCATCGGCCGTGACGCCGAGGAGGTTCTGCGCGCCCGCATCGCCGCGATCGACGATCTCGGCCTTCGGCAGGAGGCTCTGGCGGGGCTGGACCGGTTGTGCGCGGCGCGTGACGCCGTCTCGGCCGCGGCGGGTGATCCCGGGGCGTTGAAGAGTGCCCTGGCCGGGTTGGATGAGGAGTTCACCGCGTTGACCGGCGCCGCGCCGCGGCGTCGCGACGGGCAGATGTATGCCGGCCGTACCCTCTGCTACGAGGACACCGCCCGCGACCTCGACGTCACCATCGGCAAGGCCCTCGTGAACGACCTCGCGGCGCCTCTCGCCATCACGCTGACCGCCGCCCGCTGGCTGACCGCGGCGCTGGCCGGCGCCTATGGAACGGCGTTGCGCGAGCTGTACGACGACCTGCGGGAGGACACCGGCGCCCCGGTGAGCCTGGCCGACCTGATGTTGCTGGCCCAGGGGGTGTTCTGGGGCGAAGGGCGGCGTCCCGCGGACGACGTCGCCGAGGAGTTCACGCGGCGCTGGGAGAGCCTGTTCGGGCTGGAGGAGAACAGCGCCCGTGTCCAGTTGTCCGCCGCGGACCTGGCCGAAGCGGTGGCCCGGCTCTTTCCCGCCGAACGGCCCGGCTGGTCCATCGCCCGGTTGCACAGCCCTGACCTGCAGATCTGCGCCACCGATGTCGAGGCGATCAACCGCGGCGACTACCAGGTGGTCCTCGGCGAATTGCACGCGGCCTGGCCGACGTTCGACTCTGACATCTTCACCGCCTGGCATCCCGAGGTCGACCGGCTGAGGGACGAGCTGTCCGCCGACGTCGGCGAGCACCGGGTCCGGCTGCTGCACCCCGCCACCTGGCCCCGGCACACGGGACGGGGCGCGGCGTCCCTGATCGGTGTCACCGACCGGCTGCTGGGGTTCGCCGCGGCACCGGGCGCCGACCCCGGCCGGCTGCTGCCCGCCACCTCGGTCACCGTCTCCGAGGAGGACGGCGACCTGATCGCCACCGCGTCCGACGGACGCCGGTGGCCGCTGATCGAGATGTTCGCCGGGATGCTCAACGGGCTCGCCGTCGACGCGTTCAAGCTCACCACGCCCGCGCCCCATGTCCCCCGGATCACCATCGACCGGCTGGTCATCGCCCGGGAGACCTGGCGCACCACCGTCGCCGAGACGGGACTGGCCGCCATCACCAACGAGCGCGAGCGCTACCTCGCCACCCGCGCCTGGCGCGGCCGTCTCAACCTGCCCGACCAGGTCTTCATCAAGATCGGCACCGAAGTGAAACCCTGCTACTTCGACCTGACCAGCCCCCACTACGTCGGCGTCCTGTGCACCATGCTCCGCACCGCCGGAGACGACGTGTCCGTCGTCATCGGGGAGGCCCTGCCCACCCCCGACCAGGCCTGGGTCCCCGACCACGACGGCAACCGCTACTTCAGCGAGCTCCGTCTGCAGATCACCGACCCCAACACCGTAGGCGGTGCGCGATGAACGACCACCTGCCCCCTCCCGAGGCGACCGTCGCCGACCTCATCATGGCGCGGGCCCGTGCCGTGCCGGACGCGATCGCGGTCGCCCAGTGGGACGAGAAGATCACATATCGCGAGCTGGTCGGCCGTGCCGCGGCGCTCTCCGCCCAGCTCGGCGCGCTCGGCGTCGGGCCGGAGACCCGGGTCGGGATCTGCATGGAGCGGCGGCCCGCCGTGGTGGTCGCGATCCTCGGCGTGCTGCTGTCCGGCGGCTGCTACGTGCCGCTGGACCCGGCCGGTCCGCGACTGCGGCTGCGGGACATGGCCGCCGACGCCGGTCTGGAGATCGTGGTGGCGGACCAGGCGGGAGCGGAAGCGGCCGGCGAGGTGGGTCTGCGGTGCGTCGCCGTACCCGACCTGACCGAACCCGCCGACCTGTCCGCCGTGCCCGCCTGCCCGGCCACACCGGACAACCTCGCCTACGTGCTGTACACCTCCGGCTCCACCGGCCGGCCCAAGGGTGTGCTCGTCACCCACCGCAACCTGGTCGGTTACGTCATCACGTGCGCCACGACCACCGGGGCCGACCAGACCACCCGCGCGTTGGGGGTCTCGTCCCTCGGGTTCGACGCCTCGATCATCGACTTGTTCGTGCCGCTGGCCGTCGGCGGGGCACTGCAGCTGGCCGGCGACGCCGACCGCGCCGACCCGGCCAGGCTGCAGCGTTTCGTCGCCGAGCACCGGGTCACCTGGGGGGTCATCACCCCGGCCGTGCTGTCCCTGCTCGACCCCGTCACACTGCCCGAATGGCGCCTGGTGATGTGCGGTGGCGACGTGGTGCCGCCCGCGCTGGTCAACCGGTGGGCGACACCGGGCCGCCGGTTCATCGACATCTACGGGCCCACCGAGACCACGGTGGTGACCGTCACCAGTGAGCCGACCGCGCCGCAGACCACGCCGGTGCCGATCGGCCGCCCGACACCCGGTCACCGCTGCTACGTCGTCGACGACCAGTTCAACCTGGTCGAGCCCGGGGCCGAAGGCGAGCTGCTGATCGGCGGTCCCGGTGTGACCCGCGGTTACCTGAACAGGCCCGCGCTGACCGCCGGATCGTTCGTGCCCGACCCGTTCTCCGGAGAGGCGGGCGCGCGGCTCTACCGGACCGGGGACATCGTGCGGTACGCCGACGACGGGCAGCTCCTCTACCTGGGCCGCCGCGACGGGCAGATCAAGATCCGCGGTCAGCGGGTCGAGCTCGGCGAGATCGCGTCCGTCCTGGAGGAGCACCCGGCGGTGGTGCAGGCGGCCGTGGCAGCGGTGCCACGGCCCGGCGGCGGCCTGGAACTGGTCGCGTTCCTCACGCCGGAAACCGCCCCCGCCGACCTGGGGTACGCGGTCTCACGGCTCACTGCCGCGATGCTGCCGGGGCGTGTGCTGCGCCTGCCCGAGCTGCCGCTCAACGCCTCCGGCAAGGTGGACAGGGCCAGGCTGCGGGAGCTGGCCGCGGAGGAACGCCCGGCCGACGACTCACCGGAAGGGGAGACGCCCACCGAACGGGCGCTCGCGGCGATGTGGCGGCGCCTCGGCGTCGGCGCCGACTTCTTCGCGAGCGGAGGCGATTCGATCACCGCGATGCGGCTGGTCGCCGCCGCCCGCGACGAACTGGGCCTGGACGTGTCGGTGGAGGACGTGTTCGCCGGCCGTACCCTGCCGGAGATCGCCGAACGGTTCGACAAGGCCGCCCGGCTGCCGGGGCCGGAACTCACCCTCGGCAACCCGCCGACCCTGGCTCCGCCGCAGCGCCGCCTGTGGTTCCTGGACCAGCTGGCGCCCGAGGCCGCGCCGTACAACATCGCTCTCGCCGAGAGGCTGCGCGGGCCCCTGGAGGTGCCGGCGTTGCGCACGGCGTTGCGGGCCGTCGCCGAGCGGCACGCGGTCCTGCGCTGGCGGATCCGGCAGGAGTCCGGTGTGCCGTACGCCGTCTGCGAGCCGCCGCCCGACGTGGACCTGACCGTGGTGGACCTGAGCGGGTACGGCCAGGCGCAGCAGGACGCGCAGCTGCGCACCCGGCTGGCGGCCGGTGCGTCCGCGCCGTTCGACCTGGCGAACGGCTCCCCCTGGAGGGCGTGGCTGTACGTGCTGGGTCCCGGCGAGCACGTGCTGGCGCTGACCCTGCACCACGCGGTGTTCGACGGCTGGTCTCGGGACACGCTCTACACCGATCTCTCCGCCGCCTACGCGAGCGCCGTCACCGGCCGGCCGACGGACCTCCCGCCGCTGCGGGCGTCGTACGCCGACTACGCGGTCTGGCGGGCCGAGCGGGACCGCCGCGACGGCGACGCGGATCTGGCCTGGTGGGCCGAGCACCTGGGCGGGGCGCCCACCGTGCTGGACCTGCCCCGTGACCGGCCCCGCCCGGCCGTGCAGACCTACCACGGCGCCGAGGCCCGCGTGCTCCTGTCACCGGCCGCCGACGCCGCGGTCCGCGCGCTCGCCGCCGACCTCGGGGTGACTCCGGCGGGGGTGCTGCTGGCCGGCCTCGGCCAGCTGCTCCACAGGCTCACCGGCACGGCCGACCAGGTGATCGGCGCGGTCATCGCCGACCGGCGGGTGGCCGCCTTCGACGACCTGGTCGGGTTCTTCATCGATATGGTCCCGCTGCGGCTGCGGACGGACCGCCACGCCGACTTCGCCACCCACGTACGGCGATGCGCCCGCGAGCTGCTGAACATCGCCGCGCACCCGGCGGCGCCGCTGGAGCGTGTGGTCGAGGAGCTCGGCATCCGCAGGGACCCCTCCCGCGCCCCGCTGGTGCAGGTCATGTTCAACGTGTTGAACCTCGCCGAGCCCCGGCTGGACCTGCCCGGGCTGAGCAGCGAGACGATCGAGGTCGACAAGCCGGGGTCGCCGTTCGACCTGACCGTGTACGTGGCGGAACGGGACGGCAGATTCTCCGTCGAGGTCGTCTACAACCCCGACCTGTTCGACGCCACCAGGGTCGACGCGATGCTCACCGACTACGTGAACGCGGTCGGCGCGCTGGTCGCCGACCCGGCCACCCCGGTGGACGCGGTCGCCCTGCCCGAACGGGTCTCACCGGACAGCGCGCCCGGTGCCATGCGGGTCGCCGACCCGGTGGCGGCGCCGTCCGAGAGCCAGGGCACCGGGTCGGCCGCCACCGAGAAGCTGATCGCCGCCATCTGGTGTGAGGTCCTGGAACGGGACGGCGTCGGCCCCGACGACAACTTCTTCGACATCGGCGGTCACTCGCTGGCCCTCGCCGCCGTGCACGCCCGCCTGCGTGCCCGGCTCGGCCGCGAACTGCGGATGGTGGACCTGTTCCGCTATCCGAACATCCGCTCCCTCGCCGCCTACCTCGACGCTCAGGCAAGCGGCACCGCGGACAACTCCCAAGACGGCAATTCAGAACTCGCCCGCGCGATCTCACGAGCCGAGGCGCGGCGCAACCGCACCCGACGCACACGACGCGTCCACAGCACCATCGGACAGGAGAACGACCATGACCAGTGACGTCACCGACGAGGGCGTCGAGCCGATCGCCATCGTGGGGATGGCCGCCCGGGTTCCGGGCGCCGCCGACATCAACGAGTTCTGGCGCAACCTGGTCGACGGCGTCGAGTCGATCAGCACCTTCACCCGCGAGGAGCAGATAGCGAGGGGCGTGTCCGAAGAGGACGTGGACGACCCGAGCTGGGTGTCGAAGGCGCCCTACGTGGAGGGTTACGACCAGTTCGACGCCGGGCTGTTCGGCCTGACCGCGCGGGAGGCGGAGATCCTCAACCCGCAGCACCGGCTGTTCCTGGAGTCGTGCTACACCGCGCTGAACGACGCCGGAACCGACCCGGCGCGCTACGACGGCGCCATCGGCGTCTACGCGGGCACCGGAGGCAACCAGTACCTCTGGGAGAACCTCGTCCGCAACAAGCGGGTGTGGGAGACCCGCCACGGCATCGGGCTCGCCACCGCCAACTCGCCGAACTACGTGGCCACCACCGTGTCGTACCGGCTGAACCTGCGCGGGCCCAGCCTGACCCTCCACACCGCCTGCTCCACCTCGCTGGTCGCGCTTCACCTGGCCTGCGAGGCGCTGCGCAATGGTGAGTGCGACATGGCCCTGGCGGGCGGGGTGAACGTGGAACACCCGCCGGCCACCGGATACATCGGGGTGGAGGGGTTCACCTCTCCCGACGGCCACTGCCGGCCGTTCGACGCCGACGCGAACGGCACCGTCTGGGGCAGCGGCGTCGGCGTCGCCGTACTCAAGCGGCTTGAGGACGCCATCGCCGACGGCGACCACATCCGCGCGGTGGTGCGGGGCAACGCGATCAACAACGACGGCGCCGGAAAGGTCGGCTTCTCAGCCCCCAGCGTCGACGGGCAGGCCGCCGCGGTCGCGCAGGCGCTCGGGCTCGCCGCGATCGACCCGCGCACGATCGGCTACGTCGAGGCGCACGGCACCGGCACCGCGCTGGGCGACCCGATCGAGGTCACCGCGCTGTCCACGGTGTACACGCAGAACACGCAGGACCGCGGCTGGTGCGGCATCGGCTCCGTGAAGTCCAACATCGGCCACCTCAGCCAGGCCGCGGGCATCATCAGCCTGATCAAGGCGGTGATGGCCCTGGAGCACGGGCTGATCCCGCCGACGATCAACTATGAGCGCCCCAACCCGGCGATCGACTTCGACGACACCCCGTTCTACGTGGCGTCCACGCTCAGCAAGTGGGAGGCGGACGGCGGTCCCCGGCGCGCCGCGGTGAGCTCCTTCGGCATCGGCGGAACCAACGCGCACGTGGTCCTGGAGGAGGCGCCCCGCGCCGAGGCGGACTCCCTTCCCTCGCGGCCCGCGCACCTGCTGCAGGTGTCCGCCAAGACCGCGACCGCGCTGGACACGGCGGTGGAGCGGCTCGCCGAGCACCTGGCGGCCAACGACGGCCTCGACCTCGCCGACGTGGCCCACACGCTGCGGGTGGGCCGGTTGGAGTACCCGCACCGGGCCGCGGTGGTGGCCACCGACCGGGCCGACGCGGTCGCCGCGCTGCGGGACCGCAAGCGCCGCCGTAAGGGAGAGGCCGGTGCCGCCTCCCCGGCGGTGGCCTTCCTGTTCTCCGGACAGGGCGCGCAGTACGCCGGCATGGGCGCGGAGCTGTACCGGACGGAGCCGGTGTTCGCCGCCGCCGTCGACGAGTGCGCGAGCCTGCTCACCGAGCATCTCGGCCTCGACCTGCGCGAGCTGATGTTCGGCACCGCGCCCGACGCCGAGGAGACGCTCCGGCAGACGCGCTACACCCAGCCGGCGCTGTTCACGGTGGAGTACGCGCTGGCTCAGCTGTGGCAGAGCTGGGGAGTACGGCCGGCCGAGATGATCGGCCACTCCATCGGCGAGTACGTCGCCGCGACCGTCGCCGGGGTCTTCACCCTGGCCGACGCGGTGCGGCTGGTAGCCGCCCGCGGCGCGCTGATGCAGTCCATGCCGCCGGGCGCGATGCTCGCCGTCCAGCAGGACGAGTCGGCGTTGGCCGGCCGGCTGCCGGACGGGGTGTCGGTGGCGACCGTCAACGGCCCCGGCACCTGCGTGGTGGCCGGCCCCACGGACGCGATCGAGGCGTTCGCCGAGACGCTGAAGGCCGAGAAGGTGGGCTGCAAGGCCCTGCGCACGTCGCACGCGTTCCACTCGCCGATGATGGAGCCGATCCTCGCGGAGTTCACCGCGCTGGTCGCCTCGGTGCCGCGCCAGGCCCCGCGCCTGCCGTTCTGGTCCAACGTCACCGGTCAGCCCATCACCGCCGAGCAGGCGACGGACCCGGCGTACTGGGCCGGCCACCTGCGGCAGCCGGTCAGGTTCGGCGCCTGCGTCGCCGGGCTGTTCGCCGCGCACGGCGACACGCCGCCGCTGCTGGTGGAGTGCGGTCCCGGACGGCAGCTGGCCGGCCTGGCCAGGATGCAACTGCCCAAGGGAGCGCCCGCGCCGCTGCCCAGCCTCCCCGGACCCGGGGAGAGGGCCGGGGACGTCGTCACGATCTACGACGCGGCGGGCACGCTGTGGGCCGCCGGAGCGCCGCTGGCCACGAGCTTCGGCGTGGCGGGTCACCGGGTGCCGCTGCCGGCCTACCCGTTCGAGCGCCGACGCTACTGGATCGACGCCGATCCGGTCGACCAGGCCGCCGTCACCCCGGTCCGGCGCAGCGGCCCGCTGCCGCTGGCCGACTGGTTCGCGGTGCCCACCTGGCGCCAGGCCGCCCCGGACACCCGGCGGACCGGCCTCGGCGACTGCCTGGTGCTGGCCGACGGGCCTCGCGGGGACGAGCTCGTCGCGGAACTGCGCGCCCAGGGCGCCACCGTGCGGGTGGCCGGCATCGGCGACTACGAGTCGCTGCTCGCCGACGGCGTCCCCGCCAGGATCGTGCACGCCCTGGCGCTGGACGGCCTGCCCGCGGACGGCGAGATCGCCGCCACCTGGGACGCGCAGGAGCGGGGCTTCTTCAGCCTGCTGAGCCTGGTCCAGGCCCTGGCCGGCGCGGGAGTGACCGACGGGGTCCACCTCGACGTGGTGTCGTCGGGCACCACGGACGCCCAGGGCGACCTGATCCGTCCCGAGCACGCCACCCTCGCCGGCATCGTCAGGGTGGTCCCGCTGGAACTGCCCGGCCTGACCGTCCGCCACATCGACGCCGACCCGAAGACGGGCGCCGCGCAGACGGCCGACCTCGTCGACGAGCTGCTGCGGCCCGCCGACGAGGCGGAGGTGACGCTGCGCGGCGGCCGCCGCTGGGTCACCGACTACACCCAGGTGCCCCTGAAGGAGGAGCCCGAGGGCCGTCCGGTGGTCCGCGAGGAGGGCCGGTACCTGATCACCGGTGGAATCGGCGGAATCGGCATCACCCTCGCCGAGGATTTCGCGCGCCGCGCCCGCGCCCGGCTGGCGCTGCTCAGCCGTGGCGGCCTGCCGCCGCGTGAGGAGTGGGACACCCACCTGGCGGTGCACGGCGGCACCGACAGGACGGGCCGGGCCATCCTCGCGATCCGGCGGATGGAGCAGGCCGGGGCCCAGGTGCTCGTGCTGGCCGCGGACGTCACCGACCCGGCCGAGCTGACCGCGGTGCGCAAGCAGATCGACGCCGAGTTCGGCGGGCTGGACGGCATCGTGCACGCCGCCGGTCTGCCCGGTGGCGGCATGGCCGAGGTGAAGGACCGCGCCGCGGCCACCGCCGTACTGGCACCCAAGATCGCGGGAACCCTCGCCCTGACGCAGGCCTTCGGCGACCTCCCGCTCGACTGGGTGGCGCTCTGCTCCTCGGTGACCTCGGTGGTCGGCGGCTTCGGGCAGGTCGACTACTGCGCGGCCAACAACTTCCTCGACGCCTACGCCCGCGGCGCCCACGGGTGGCGCGCGCCGGTCGTCTCGCAGAACTGGGGTGGCTGGACCGAGGTCGGCATGGCCGTCGAGGTGTCCGCGCCCGACGGGTTCCGCGCCGCCCGAGGCGGGGTGGCCGAAGCGGTGGACCACCCGGTCCTCTCCACCCGGGTGACCGGCCAGAACGGGGAAGCCGAGTGCCACGGGCTGGTGTCCGCCACCACGCACTGGCTGCTCGACGAGCACCGCATCGGCGAGGTGCCGGTGGTGCCCGGAACCGGCCACCTGGAGTCGGCCCGGGCCGCCGTGGCCGCGTGCCTGCCCGCCCCGGACGCCGACCACGTCGTGGAACTGCGGGACGTGGCGTTCCTGGAGCCGTTCTCCGTCCCGGACGGGAGCACCGCGCAGTACCGGGTGGAGCTGACCACCACGCCGGACGGTGTCGACTTCCAGGTGGTGAGCCGTACGGCGGGCCGCTCCGCCACGCACGTGCGCGGCTCGGCCGCGTGGGTCCGCCCCGAGCCGGCCGCGGAGGTGGACGCCCAGCCGATCGTGGCCCGCTGCCGGCCGAGCTCCGCGCATGAGGCCGCGCGCGAGGCCGAACGCGAGACCGGCCGCACCAGCATGCTCACCTTCGGCCCCCGCTGGGACGCGCTGGGCGAGCACCACGTGAGCCCGGACGAGGAACTCGCCAGGATCGTCGCGCCCGAGGCCGCCATGGCCGACCTGGACCGCTGGGTGCTGCACCCGGCGCTGCTCGACGTGGCGACCGCGTTCGGCGAGGGGCGCGGGGAGGGCAGCTACCTGCCGCTCTCCTACGGCAGGGTGCTGGTCCGCGGGGCGTTGCCCGCGCGGTTCTGGAGCCACCTGCGCTACGCCGACGGCGGTGACGACGTGGTCTCGGCTGACCTGACGCTGTTCGACGAGGACGGCCGGGTGCTGGTGGAGATCGGCGACTTCGTGCTGCGCCGGGTGAACCGCGACGCGGTCGCCGGTGACCTCGCCGCCGCCCCCTCCGCCGCGACCGGGGAGGCCGCCGCGGCGACCGCGCCGGTCGCGGGCGGGATCGCCCCCGTGGACGGTGCCGAGGCGTTCCGCCGGGTGCTGGCCGCGCGCCTCGGCCCCCAGGTCGTGATCAACCCGCTGCCGGTGGCCGAACTCGCCGAACGGGCCAGGGCCAGGACCACCGACACCATCGCGGGGGACACCGAGGCGGAGGAGCGCCTCGGGTCCGATGCGGCGGGAGACGACCACGCCGTGCCTCGCAACGAGCTGGAGGCGACCATCGCGCGGGTGTGGAGCGACGGCCTCGGCGTGTCGCGGGTCGGCATCGACGACGACTTCTTCGAGCTCGGCGGTAACTCCCTGATCGCGGTGCAGCTCATCGCCGCCCTGCGCAAGGCCGTCGGCGTGAAGCTGCCGATGCGCAGCCTGTTCGAGTCTCCGACCGTGGCCGAGCTCGCGGTCGTCGTGGAACGGCTGCGGGCCGCCGACGGCGACGCCGAGCAGTCCCGTCCGGCCACCACCATTCCCAAGCTGGACCGTAAATGAACGAGGCAGGAACCATGACCGACCACCCTTACTTGGTCGTGCGCAACGACGAGGAGCAGTACTCGATCTGGGCCGAGGGCCGGACCCTCCCCGCCGGTTGGTACGACGCCGGTTTCAGCGGAACCCGGCAGGAGTGCCTGGACCACATCGAGACGGTATGGACTGACATGCGCCCGCTCAGCCTGCGCCAGGGCGGGTGACGGGAGTGACCGCCAAGGAATGGGAGGCTCCCGCCTCGTTCGGCCAGGAACGGATCTGGCTGGCCGACCAGATGGACCCCGGCTCGCCGGTGTTCAACCTGCAGTGCGCGCTCACGGTCCCGTACGCGATCGAGGCCGATGAGATCGTCGCGGCGCTGAAGACCGTCGCCGAACGGCACGAAGTGCTCCGCACGTCCTTCAGGGTCGTCGACGGCACGCTCCGCCAGGTGGTGCACGCCGAGGTCGACCTTGACGTGCGGGTGCACGACCTGCGGGCGCTCCCGGACGACGAGCGCAGGACCCAGGCGTACGGCCACGCCCTGGCCGCCACCAAGGCCGCGATCCCCACCGACCGTGCCCCGCTGTGGCGGGCCACGGTGGTCAGGACCGAGGACGCGCGCTGGCTGGTGAACCTCGTGATCCACCACGCCGTCTTCGACGCCGCCTCGTCCGTCATCCTCTCGGGGGAGATGGCCGAGCTGTGCGCGGCCGCGGCGGCCGGACGGCCGGCCGAGCTGCCCGAACTGCCCATCCAGTACGCCGACTACGCCGCCTGGCAGCGCGGCCAGCTCACCGGCCAGGCGCTGACCGAGCAGACGGACTACTGGCGGGCGCGGCTGGCGGGGCTGCCCGCCGTGCACACGCTCCCCACCGACCGGCCACGGCCCGCCCAGCTCGGCTACGCCGGTGACGAGGTCCGTTTCACGATGCCGGAGGGGCTGCAGGAGCTGGTCACCGCAGCGGGACGCCGCTCGGCCGCGACGCCCTTCATGGTGTATCTGACGGCGTACGTCGCGCTGCTGTCCCGGCTGTCCCGCGACGACGACACCGTGATCGGGGTGACCATGAGCGGCCGGGACCTGCCGGAGGTCGCCGGGCTGGTCGGCATGTTCATCAACCAGATGGTGGTGCGGGCGGACACCTCGGACGACCCGACCTTCGCCGGGCTGCTCGGCCAGGTCCGCACGACCATGCTCGACGCCATGGAGAACGGTCAGATCCCGTTCCAGGCGGTCGTGGAGGCGATCGCGCCGCAGCGGGATCCGGGGGTGCAGCCGCTCTACCAGATCGGCTTCAACTACATCCCCGACTCCGGCATCGAGCCGATCCCCTACGTCACCTCGAAGGACGACCTGGCGTTCGACCTGACCGCCGGGGTCAGCCGGCTGCTGTACCGCACCGACCTGTTCGACCGGGGAACCGCGGAGACGTTCGTCGAACGCTACCTGCGCGTCCTGGCCGCCGGTGTGGCCGATCCGGAGACCCGGATCGGCGACCTGCCGCTGATGGACGAGGCCGAGCGCGCGTCCCTGCTGGAAGCGGGGACGCAGGAGCCGCCGCGCGAGCACGCCACGGCCCTCCAGATGGTGGAGGCGCAGGTCGCGCGCACTCCGGACGCGACCGCCGTGATCGTCGGCGACCGGCGGCTGACCTACGCGGAGCTGGACGAGGCCGCCGGCCGGGTGGCGGACCGGTTGCGCCGGTCGGGCGCCGGCCCCGAGTCACTGGTCGCGGTGTACGCCGAGCCGTGCCTGGAGCTGCTGCCCGCCCTGCTGGGGGTGTGGAAGGCCGGAGCGGGCTACGTGCCGGTGGATCCGGCCTATCCGGCCGACCGGGTGGCGTACATGCTCGCGGACTCCGCCGCAGCGGTGGTGCTCACCCAGCGGCACCTGGCGGACGCCCTGCCTGCCGGCGGCGCGACCGTGCTCGCCGTCGACGACGCCGGCGAGTGGGCCGAGCGGCCGGACGCCGGCTCTCCGCAGGCGGCCGGACCGGGGAACGTCGCGTATGTCATCTACACCTCGGGTTCGACCGGCACCCCCAAGGGAGTCGTGGTCGAGCAGGGTTCGGTGGCCGCCTATCTGGCGTGGGCCGGCACCGCCTACCCCGGCCTGGCCGGGCAGGCGCTGCTGCACTCCCCGATCTCGTTCGACCTGACCGTGACCGGCCTGTTCGGGCCGCTGACCGTCGGGGGAGCGGTACGGCTCGCCGCCCTCGACGAGGGTGCCGCGGCCGGTGACCGGCCGACGTTCCTCAAGGCGACCCCCAGCCACCTGGCGCTGCTGGCGGCGCTGCCCGACCAGGTGGCCCCCAGCGCCGACCTGGTGCTGGGGGGTGAGGCGCTGTCCGCCGATGCGGTCACCGCCTGGCGGGAACGGCACCCGGGCGCCACCGTCGTCAACGAGTACGGTCCCACCGAGGCCACCGTCGGCTGCGTCGTGGCCGGCGTGGCACCGGGTGAGGAACTGCCGGTCGACCAGGCGGGTTCGGTCGGGATCGGCCGTCCGGCTCCCGGTAACGCCGCCTACGTGCTGGACGGCGGGCTGCGGCCGACACCCGTCGGTGTCGTCGGCGAGCTCTACGTCTCCGGCCCCCAGGTCACCCGCGGCTACCTGAACCGGCCGGGTGCCACCGCCGCCGCCTACATCCCGTGCCCCTACGGGCCTCCCGGCCGCCGGATGTACCGCACCGGCGACCTGGCGCGCCGGCGGGCCGACGGGAGCCTGGAGTTCGTCGGCCGCGCGGACGACCAGATCAAGCTCCACGGCTACCGCATCGAACCCGGCGAGATCGAGACGGCTCTGCGCGCGCAGCCCGGCGTCCGCGACGCCGCCGTAAGCGTCCGCGAGGACACCTCCGACGGCAGGCGGCTCGTCGCCTACCTGGTCGGCGAGGCGGACGTCACGGCGGTGGACGACGCGCTCGCCGCCACCCTGCCGGCGCACATGATCCCATCCGGCTACGTCCTCCTGGACGCCCTGCCCCTGACCGCCAACGGCAAGCTCGACCACGCCGCGCTCCCCGCTCCGACGATGGCCCCGGAGCGCAGGTACATCGCGCCCCGCACCGCCGCGGAGGAGCTGGTGGCGGAGGTGTTCGCCGAGCTGCTGGGGGTGGAGAAGGTCGGCGCCGAGGACGACTTCTTCGAGCTCGGCGGCAACTCCCTGCTGGCGATCCGGGCCATCGCCAGGATCCGCGGCCAGATCGAGGTCGACATCCCGGTTCGCGGGCTGTTCTCCTACGCCACCGTCGCCGATCTCGCGGCCGAGATCGAACGGCGGCTCACCGAAGACCTCGACCAGCTCAGTGACGAGGCTGTCGAGCGGCTACTCGCAGCGGAAGGTGACGGTCGAGCATGACGACCACCCCGGAGACCCCTCCACCGCCCCAGTTACCGACTCCTTCGCGGCCCTCCTCCGCCGAGGCCCGACGGGCGCTGCTGGAGCAGCGGCTGCGCAGGCGCGCCGCCACCACCGTGGCGCCCCGCCCCGAGGGAACCGCCCCGCCCCTGTCCTACCAGCAGGAGCGGGTCTGGTTCATGGAGCAGTTCGCGCCGGGCACGAGCCAGTACAACATCCCGGTCCCGATGCGTCTCACCGGAGAGCTCGACCTCGAACTGCTGGACCGGGCCCTGCAGACGCTCCCGGCCCGGCACGAGGCGCTGCGGATGCGGTTCCCCGCCGACGCGGAGGGCCGGCCCACCGTCCACGTCGAGTCCTCCGTCGCGGTGCCGCTGCGCGTGGTGACGGCGGACGGCGAGGCCGCGGCCCAGGCGCTGATCGACGAGGCCGCCACCGAGCCCTTCGACCTGGCCGAGGGGCCGCTGCTCCGCGCCCTGCTGGTCAGGCTGGCCGACGACGACCACCGGCTGCTGGTCAGCACCCACCACATCGTCGGCGACGGATGGTCGGTGGACCTGCTGCTGCGCGACCTCGCCGCGGCCTACCACGTGCAGCGCGCCGATTCGCAGGCCACGCTCCCCGACCTGCCGATCACCTACGGCGACTTCGCGCACTGGCAGCGGCAGACCCAGACCGGTCCCGAGCTGGACCGCCAGCTGAGTTTCTGGAGCGACCGGCTCGCCGGCGTGCCGGCCCTGGAGCTGCCCGCCGACCGGCCGCGCCCCGCCACCCAGGTCTTCGACGGCGACTGGCACATCGTCGACGTCGACGCCGAGCTGACCGGCGCGGTCAACCGGCTCTCCAGGGAGCGCGGCGCGACCCTGTTCATGACGCTGCTCGCCGCCTACCAGGTTCTGCTGGCGCGGCACTCCGGCCAGGACGACTTCGCGGTCGGCTCCTCGTCGGCGGGCCGGTCGCTGGCGGAGCTGGAGAACGTGGTCGGCATGTTCGTCAACATGCTGCCGATGCGCGCGCGTCTCGACGACGACCCCACCTTCGACGAGCTGCTCGAACGCACCCGGGTCAGCGTGCTCGACGCCTTCGACCACGCGGAGGTGCCGTTCGAGCAGCTGGTCAACGCGCTCGGCGTGCCCCGCGACGTCAGCCGGTCACCGGTGTTCCAGGCGATGTTCGCGCTGCAGAACTACCAGATGGGCAGGATCGCGGACGCGGGAAGCTCGGACCTGCGCATCGCGTGGCTGCCGATGGACCTGCGGGCCACCCGGTTCGACATCGAGCTGCACGTCATCGAGGTGCCGGACGGGCTGATCGTCAAGTTCGTCTACAACACGGCGCTGTTCGACGAGGCGACCGTGGCGAGGATGGCGACCCGCTTCGTCACCCTCCTGCGGGCGATCGTCGCCGCCCCCGCCACCCGGATGTCCGAGCTGCCGATCCTGGACGCCGGCGAGCAGACGCTGCTGGTGGACGTGTGGAACGACACCGGTGCCGAGCTGGACGGGGAGGCGACGCTGCACGGCCTGATCGAGGATCAGGCCGCCCGGACCCCCGACGCGGTCGCGGTGACCTTCGAGGGCCGCCACCTGACCTACGCCGAGCTGAGCGAGCGGGCCAACCGGGTGGCGCACCGGCTGCGCCAGATGGGAGTGGGACCGGAGACGCTGGTCGGCGTCTACGCCGAACGCTCGGCCGAGCTGGTGGTGGCGCTGCTGGGCGTGCTCAAGGCGGGAGCGGCCTACCTGCCGCTCGATCCGGAGTATCCGGCCGACCGGCTGGCGTTCATGATCGACGACGCCGCCGCCCCCGTGGTGCTCACCCAGGGGCACCTGAGGGCGACCGTCCCGGCCACCGACGCGACCATCCTGGACCTGGACGAGCCCGGCGAGTGGGCGGACCAGCCCACCGACAATCCCCGGCCGCCGGTCACCTCCGGCAACGCCGCCTATGTCATCTACACCTCGGGGTCCACCGGCCGGCCCAAGGGCGTGCCCAACACCCACCGCGGCATCGTGAACCGGTTGCAGTGGATGCAGCGGACCTACCAGCTGGGCGACGACGACGTCGTGCTGCAGAAGACCCCCGCCGGGTTCGACGTGTCGGTGTGGGAGTTCTTCTGGCCGCTGCTCACCGGGGCGCGGCTCGTGCTCGCCAAGCCGGGCGGGCACAAGGACGCGGCCTACCTGCGCGAGCTGCTGATCGCGGAAAACGTGACCACCGCCCACTTCGTCCCCTCGATGCTGGCGGTGTTCCTCGCCGACGACGAGAAGGCCGCGGCGGACTGCACGGGGCTGCGCCGCGTGATCTGCAGCGGCGAGGAGCTCCCCGTGGCCACGGCGGCCACGTTCACGACGGCGCTTCCGAACTGCGAGCTGCACAACCTGTACGGTCCCACCGAGGCCGCCATCGACGTCACCTCCTGGCACTGCACCCCCGAGGCCGTCGCCGAAGCGGTCACCCTGCCGATCGGCGCCCCGATCGCGAACATGCGGCTCTACGTCCTCGACAAGCATGGGAACCCCACCCCGATCGGCGTGCCCGGCGAGCTGCACATCGGCGGGGTCGGGGTGGCCAGGGGCTACCACCGCCGCCCGGCGCTCACCGCCGAACGGTTCGTCCCCGACCCGTTCGGCACCGACCTGGGCGCCCGGCTGTACCGCACCGGCGACCTGGCGCGCTGGCGCCGCGACGGGAACCTGGAGTTCCTCGGCCGCATCGACCACCAGGTGAAGCTGCGCGGCCTGCGCATCGAGCTCGGCGAGATCGAGACGGCGCTGCGGGACAGCGAGGGCGTCGCCGACGCGGTGGTGATCGTCCGCGAGGACACCCCGGGGGACAAGCGGCTGGTCGCCTACCTGACGACCTCCGGCGAGGCGGAGATCGACGTCGCCGAGCTGCGGGTCGCGCTGAAGCAGGGCCTGCCCGACTACATGGTGCCGACGGCGTTCGTCACCCTGGACGCGTTCCCGCTGTCCCCCAACGGCAAGCTGGACCGCAAGGCGCTGCCGGCTCCGCAGGCGACGCGGGACGCCACCGCCGAGCTGGTCGAGCCGGAGACCGCCACGGAGCGGATGCTGGCCGAGATCTGGACCGAGGTCCTCGGCGTGGAGCAGATCGGCGTCCACGACGACTTCTTCGACTCGGGCGGCCACTCCCTGCTCGCCACCCAGGTGGTGGCCAGGATCCGCAAGGCGTCCGACGGCTCGGGACGCCCGGTCGGCGTGATGGACCTCTTCCAGAACCGCACCATCCGCGAGCTGGCCACCTTCATCGACGCGGGCGCCGACGCGGCGGCCGGACCGCAGCAGCTGCTGTACGAGCTGACCCCGAAGGGCGCCAAGCGCACCCTGTCCTACGTCTGCGTCCCGTACGGCGGCGGCAGCGCGATCGTCTACCAGCCGCTCGCCGACGCCCTCCCCGCCGGGCACGCGCTCTATTCGGTGGCCATCCCCGGCCACGACGTGGGCCTGAACGAGGAGGCGCTGCCCTTCCACGAGCTGGTGGACCGGATCGCGGCGGAGGTCCGGGAACGGGTGGACGGCCCGCTGGTCCTCTACGGGCACTGCGGCGTCGGCAGCGCCATCGCGGTCGGTGTGGCACGGAAGCTGACCGAGGCCGACCGGGACGTGGACGCGGTCTACATCGGCGCCATGTTCCCGTTCGCCCGGATCAAGGGGGCCGTCGGCAGGCTGCGGACCCGGCTGGAGAAGCTGCGCAGTAACCGCCAGTACGCCAACTGGCTGAAGGGCATGGGCGTCGACACCGACGAGCTCGACCCGGAGCAGGCCGACCGGATCATCGGCAACATGCGCGCCGACTCCCGGGCCGCCGAGGAGTATTTCACCGAGCTGCTCGACCAGCACCCGGAACCGCTGCGGGCTCCGATCATCTCGGTGGTCGGCTCCGAGGACCCGGTCACCGACTACTACACCGAGCGGTACCGGGAGTGGGAGTTCCTCACCCGTACCACCGGGCTGGTGGTGCTCGACCGGGCCGGCCACTTCTTCCTGAAGCACCGGGCGGAGGAGCTGGCCGAGATCGTCACGAGCATCCACCCGGCGATGGCCCGGCGGGAGACCGCCGAGTACGGCGCCGCCGGACGGGGCTCCGACGCCGCCTGGGCGCTGCAGGACACGCACTACCCCGCCGAGCCCGGCCAGGCCGCCGGAACGCGCGCGGTGGAGCCGAGCGGCCGCAGGTTCCTCAGCGTCGCGATCGGGCAGCTGGTGTCGGCGACCGGGTCGGCGCTGACCGGCTTCGCCGTACCGGTGTGGCTGTTCGACCGGACGGGGTCGGTGGCCGACCTCGGCCTGCTGTGGGCGCTGACGCTGATCTCCGGGGTGGCGATGCTGCCCATCGCCGGACCGCTCATCGACCGGTTCGACCGGCGGCGCGTCATGCTCGCGGCCAGCAGCATCTCGGGCGTGATCCAGCTCTGCATCACGCTGTTGCTGGTGGCCGGTCAGCTGGACCTGTGGACCATCTACCTGCTGCTGCCGCTCAACTCGATGGCCGGCACCTACCAGCGGCTGGCCTTCCAGACCGCGGTGCCGCAGCTGGTGCCCAAGCGCTACCTGGGCCATGCGGTGGGTCTCACACAGCTCACCAACGGGTTCGCGATGCTGTTCGCCCCCCTGATGGGCGCCGGGCTGTACGTCGCGATCGACCTGTCCGGCATCCTGGCCATCGACGTGGCGAGCTACCTGTTCGCCATCGTGGTGCTGCTGGTCGTCCGCTTCCCCGACACGCTTGGCTTCCGCCGCAAGGAGACGCTGGTCACCTCGATCAAGGAAGGCCTGCGGTTCTCCTGGAACCTCCGCGGGTTCCGCTCCATGATCGTCTACTTCGCCGTCGCCAACGTCTTCCTGGGGCCCGCCCTGGTGCTGACCGTTCCGCTGACGCTCTCCTTCGGCACGGTCGACCAGGTCGCCCAGGTGGCGGTGGCCGAGGCTCTGGGCGCGGTGGCCGGCGGAATCGTGATGGCGCTCTGGGGCGGTCCCCGGAAGCGCCGGATGGTCGGCGTGTTCCTGGGCAACCTGGGGATGGCCGCCGGATGCCTGGTGATGGGCCTGCGGCCGTCCCTGATCGTGGTCGCCTTCGGCGTCTTCTTCATGGCGATGGCGATGACCATCTCCCAGGGCATCTATGTGACGCTGGTCCAGGTCAAGGTGCCGCAGCGGTTCCACGGCCGGGTGCTCGCGCTCAACCAGGCCATCTCGTGGTCCACGCTGCCGCTCGGGTTCGCCGTGCTGGCGCCCCTGGCCACTTCCCTGTTCAACCCCATGCTGCAGCCGGACGGCGCGCTCGCCGGCTCGGTCGGCGCGATCATCGGCACCGGGGACGGGCGAGGCGTCGGCCTCACCTACATCGTCTTCGCGCTGATGATGGCCACGGTCACGGTCTGCGCGTCGACCGTCCGGTTGCTGCGCCGCTTCGACACCGAGGTGCCCGACTCGCTTCCCGACGACCTCATCGGCATGCAGGAACGGCAACGTCGCCTGAAAGGAACCACCACATCATGACGGATGTCATTCCCGCGGAGCTGGCCCAGCTCGGGCCCGTGACCGGACATCTGGACGGCAACGACCACACCACCATCGCGGTGTACGGTCTCGGACCGGACATGACCGACCATCTCGGCTGGGTGAAGACCCACCGTGAGGGGCTCCGGGCGGGCCTGGCCACGTACGGCGCGGTGCTGCTCCGCGACCTGCCGGCTGACCTCGACCTGTTCGACCAGATCGTCCGGGCCGTCGGCGGTGACCCGCTGCGCTACACCGAACGCTCCACCCCGCGCACGTCGGTCACCGAGTCCATCTACACCTCCACCGAGTATCCGGCCGACCAGCCGCTCCCGATGCACAACGAGAACTCCTACTCGGACACCTGGCCGGGTCACCTGTTCTTCTACTGTGACGTCGCCGCGGCCACGGGCGGGGCCACGCCGATCGCCAACAGCCGCGCGGTGCTCCGCATGATCCCCGAGGAGGTGCGGAACCGGTTCGCCGACGGCGTCGTGTACGCCAGGGCGTTCCGGGAAGGGCTCGGCCTGTCCTGGCAGGAGTCGTTCCAGACCGACGATCCCGCGAAGGTCGAGGAGTACTGCGAGCAGCACGGGCAGACGTTCGAGTGGACCGAGGACGGCCTGCGCACCAGGCACCACCGGCCCTCCTGGCAGACCGAACCGCTCACGGGGGAGCAGGTCTGGTTCAACCAGGCCAACCTCTTCCACGTCACCAGCCTGGACGAGGAGGTCCGCGAGGCCCTGCTGTCGCTGTACGACGAGGCCGACCTGCCCCGGAACGCCTATCTGGCCGACGGCACCGCGATCGACCCGGCCGACCTCGCCGCGGTCAAGGCCGCCTATGACGAGGTCTCCTTCGGGTTCCCCTGGCGCCGGGGCGACCTCATGATCATCAACAACATGCTGTGCGCGCACGGCCGGGACCCGTTCACCGGCCCCCGCCGGATCCTGGTCGCCATGACGGCCTGATCACCGGCCCCGGAGGACGCTGCCGGGGGGGGGGGGCCCCCCCCCCCCCCCGGGCCCCCCCCCGGGGGCACCCCCCACACCCCCCCCCCCCCGCCCCCCCCCCCCCCCCCCCCCGCCCCCCCCCCCCCCCCC